>JAFZAB010000029.1 GCA_017548425.1 Victivallales bacterium | reverse complement strand
TACGGCTCTCCGCAACGATTTCAAAGACAACGAACAGCTCCGCCTGAAGCTCCGCGACTACAAGGCGAAATTCGGCAACGACAATCCGGAAGTCGATGATCTCGCCGCCGAAATCATCCGCCATCATTATTCGGACATGACCCGTTACCGCACGTGGCGCGATCCAGTCAACGGCATCTACGGCGGCGGCCTCAGCACGTTCCAACGGACTGCAACATATGGTTCTACGCTTGGCGCAACGGCTTCCGGCCGCCATGCAGGCGATCCGAATCTTGCGGACAGCATCGGCGCCGTGCCCGGCTTCGACACGCATGGTCCGACCGCCGCCATCAAGTCCGCCCTCTCCTACGACCACAAGCTCGCAAAGAGCGGCTTCGTCTTCCAGTTGAAGTTCGAGAAATCGCTCTTCAACACGCCCGAAGGCCGCGACGGCTTCATCGGCCTGTGGAAGACGTTCTTCAACAACGGCGGCCAGCAGCTATCCGTCAATGTTCTCGATTCCGCCGCCCTGCTCGAAGCACAGAAGGAACCGGACAAATACCGCGATTTGATCGTCCGTGTCGGCGGCTACAGCGAATATTTCGTCCGCCTCCCTGCCAATCTGCAGAATAACATCATCGCCAGAACGCTTTATTAATTCATAATTCACAATTCATAATTCATAATTTCAATGCACTTCCGCCTAGCCACTATTTCCAGTCTATGCCTTTTAGGCGCTGTCAGCGCACAAACCATCTTTCCAATGTCAGCGGAAGTCCGCGAAAAGCTACAAAATCATCCCGCTACGCAGGAACTCATCCGTACGGCAGACAGTTATCTAAAGGCGGAACCGCTTGATCCGGAAAAACTTGCGCCATCGGGCCGCAATCTTTCGCTCAGTGCCGCCGTCATCTGCCATACGGTCGGACGGTATCTGACCAACTGGATGGAATCGCTCGGCTGGGCATGGACGCTTACCAATGACGCAAAGTACGCGGACAAAGGCATTTCGCTCCTTCTGACGATGGTCGAACGCTTTCCCATTGAACAGCATTGGATGAGCGGTCCGGGCACGATGGCCGGCGGTCGCGGCGATACGATGCGCGGCCTCGCCATGGGCTACGCCTTCTTCTCACCGAAGATGACAAAGGCGCAGCGCGATACCGTCGCCGCCTGTGCAAAAGGCTATCTGGACAACTTTCTCACGGAAGCGGAAAGCGACAAGACATGGTGGAAAAACGTCCACAATTTCAACGGTGTCTGCGGCGGCGCGGCGGGCCTCATAACCATTGCATTTGCAGATTATCCGGACATTGCCGCACAACAAAACCGAATCATCATCGTTCTGGAACGGTGGTTCGACAACAGCGTTGATGACGACGGTGCTTACGCCGAAGGCGCAGGTTATTGTAAATACGGCTTTTCCAACTGTCTGCTCTTCGCTTGGCTTCTTCATGAACACGGCGGAAAGGATTTGTTCAAACATCCGCACATCGCCAAACTGCCGCAGTTTTTCGCCGCTTCCATGCTGCCTGGAACGACATTGATGGACGCGCGAAACGACTGCGGCTACGATTCCGTCGGCTTCGAGACGATGCTCATCGCCGTCCACAACCAAGATTCGCTTGCGGCCTATTTGTGGAACAAAGCGGGCCGTCCGGGCTTCCCGTGGTCCATCCTGCTGGAAGACAAACTGCCCGCCATGACGCCGCCAGAAAAAGTCGTCCCGCACGACATCCGTTTCCGCGATCGCGGCCTCTGCGTCTGGCGGACAGGCTGGTCGGACAACGATGTCATGTTCAGCACGGAAGCCGGTAAGTACTACCATATTACGCATAATCAGTCGGACAAAGGCCATTTCACCCTCTATGCCTACGGTGAACGATGGGCCGCCGACGCAGGTTACGGCAATGACAACAAATTTGAAGACAGCCGTTGCCACACGCTTGCCCACAATTGCGTCTTGATCGATGGTGGAGGTCAGGCCAGAAGTGGTTGCGGCACAGGAACAAACGGCAAGATTCTTTCATTTGAGCCTTCCTCCGCGAATGTTCCGGGCTACGCTTTGGCGGACGCCACGGAAGCCTATCAGCACAACTATTACAATGAAAAAGGCATTGGCGCACGCAAAGCGTTGCGCCACAATCTCTTCGTCCAGCCGTTCAACGGCGCTCCCGCATATGCCGCCGTTTTTGACGACATCGAAAAGGATGACGCAAAGCACGATTTCACATGGCAGATGCTGTCATGGCCGGACAAAGAGTTCGTCCCACATCAAAACGGAGCGCTCATACGCTCCGTATCTCCCACGCTTTCAAAACAATACGCCATCACGCCGTTGAAAGCGCCATCGGGCAAGCTTGAATGGACGTTCACAACCACGGAAGAAGGCGAATGGCGCTTCTTCGCCGAAACCGCCGCCAAAGGCGAAATCCTTACCAAAAGCGACTCCTTCTGTGTCCAAATCGATGACCTGCCTGTTCAGCATTATCACATGCCGTCCACTGCCGTCTGGCAGTGGGGCGAAGTTTCAAACGGTGCCATCGACAAGAAGCCGTTCCGGCCGACACTTGCCGCCGGCCGACATACGCTCCGCATCATGACGCGCGAACCGGAAGCCGCCATATCCGCCGTCATTCTAACACGTTCCGCCGAAGCCAAGCCCGCTTTTCTTTCACTGAAACAATGTGGCGAATTCACCTTCACCGTCGATGCCGCCACGATGTCCGGCGGCATGCAAAAACGCGATTTGGATCAAGAGCAGGTCTCAAAATCCACCATGCTGCTCGCCGTCCATGCCGAAACGGACATGGCCATGCCGTCCATCGACATCTATGCTCCGCAAGACGGCCGCCAACCGCAGGCGATGCCGCGCATCCGTTTCCACGCCAACGCCATCAATCCGCATTTTGGCGCGTTGCTCATCCCGTTGCCGCCCAACATGCAGGAGCCGAAAATCATGGCCAAACATCTCGACGGCAACGTGTTGGAATACACGATCCAATGGCCATCCCATACCGATATAATCCGTTGGGATGGCACGTCCAAACCGCTGTTCACCCGCTGAAATCTCCCCAATCCTCTTCCTCATCTGCACATTTTCTTCCTGAAGAATATGCAGATACAAATTTGTTTCTGCACATAAAACCATATCGGGAGGGACGTGATCCTACGCGTCCGGTCACGCAGGAGCGCGTCCCTCCCAGAGCTTTCTTATATGGTATCCAAAAGATGCGTGAAATCCTTTACAGCGGCTTCCAAATTGCCTGGATACGGGGAGCCGCCGCCAAGCGTCAGCCAACCGCTGAAATTATGGCAACGCAGAATCGAAACGAGTTCCTTGATCTCGCCATTACCCTTTGCAAATGAACGGATTTCGCCATCCCATGTGCGATCGGCCACATCCAATTGGGCAATCGTCTTCATGAACTGGCCGACGCGCCATGCATTCAAAAACGGATTCCTTCCGGCCAGAACAAAACCGCTCGGCGAAAACACGAAAGCACGCCGTTTGAGAGGAGCGACTTTCAGCAATGCCTGCACGGCTTGCGAAGGCGTCACATGCGTGTTCACGAAATCCACGACGATGCCTTCCTTTGCGAACGCCGACGCGCCATAGAAGAAATCGAACAACGGCAGGATGACACGATCAATGCCAGCTTCCTTCATCTTGCCGACGAAGCCGTTGGTATCTTCCGGGACGACGTAACTCCGCAGAGCAGAGACGGTTATCTTCGCTTCTTTGAAATCATCGACGATGCGTTTCAACTGCTGCGCGTCCATGAATGCACAGGCCTTGCCCTGCACGTAATCCAGTTCGACATATTTGATTCCAGCCGCTTGCAACTTTTCAATCATTTCAGGAACATAATGTCCTGCGAGACGGGAGGATACGCTCAATTTGAACGATTCGTTCGCGATGCGATCCGCGAAAATGGCGGCACGCTGACGGACGCAGTCTGCACAGGCGGGATTGTCGCACAACGCGAACGCGGGATCTTCGTCGCCCAGTTCGACCATCAGTTCGAGCATTTCCTTCGCTTTGATCAGACGAACCTGCGCGTCGCCGATGCGGGACACTTCCATGATGCCGCTTTCGCGCATGATATGGTCGAGCCCGATAAAATCGCGGTGCGGCCCCGGATAATAATGCCATGTGCGCGTAACTTCCTTTCCATCAGGAGCTTTGCATGTCCGTGTGCAACTTCCGAGATACGGTAGTTTCAACAATGCCTCCGCACTGTGCAACGTGGTGTTGCGGTCTTGATCGACCCCCAGCAGGCAGATATAACCGCCCGCTTCCGCGATTTTCAAAAACGGCGAACCTTCGCCATGCGCCGTCTCGGCCTCCCAATGGCCTGACAGCACATCTTTTGCGCGACCACCAATGCCCGCCAACGTTCCAACAGGCACTTCGCTGACGAACACATCCTTACGCGCCTTAACGCGTTCCGTCAGAATGCCTAACGATCCAAACACGGGCACGATCAACGCACCTTTCGGGCCGAGAACCGACATGAACGCATCGATGACATCATCCACACTGCCTTTAAAATCCCCCAGGCTTCGGAACGAACTGTGCATCAACACGATATCGTTCTTCTTCAAGCCTAATTCCTTCAAACCTTTAACAAGATCACTCTTTTTCATATCATCCTCTTTGACAAATATAGTTAAATTCTGATTATTTTCGTTTCAATCTCCGCACGAAGCGCTTATAAACCGCCAGAGGCCAAACAAAGCTTTGCTTGCTTATGGCTCATTGCCTATGGCTTATAATTTTTGCTAATGACATATTGTTGGAGCGTCACCTCCCGCGAAGCGGATTCAGACCGCCGTAGCCGCCAGAGCCGTTTGCGGCATTCGTAACCAACGTCTTGTTTCTTCATTGAATCCTTTCGGCGGTTGTCGGCTCGGCGGCGAGGCAATCTGTGAAAAATCTGTGTAATCTGTGTAATCTGTGGTTTCGAAAAAAGAAAAAATCGTGTTGATTCGTGTTCATTCGTGGTTCTTATTCCGTGGTTTCTGCAATGACGCGGCATGGAATCTGCGTCATTTTCGGTACAGGACAGAAAAGCGCCGTGACGGTGGCGGCATCTTTCAATTCAAACAAATTGACCGGCAGGCAGATGGTGCTGACACCCGCCTTGAACAGCCGTTGAAAGACGCCTTCCAGGCGTCGGCTTTCATAAATGTCCGAAATGAGAACGCGGCATCCCGTGGAGAGAATCCAGTCGATGGCGGTGCTGTCTAACCAGACGGTCCGCTCCGCGATATCCGTCGCATTCAATTTTCCAAGTGCATTGATCACAAGACATTCCGTCCTTAACCCTTCATGTCCAGCCGATAATTCGTCTCCCGTCACAGCGCCGCTTCCAGACGGTCGAGACAGATGGACAACGCGGGCGGGCATACGGAAAAATCGTTCTGGTGGAACATTTTCCGCCGTCTGCCCGTCGTCCGTTTCACGAATATGTCCGGGCAGATCGATATACGTGCTGCACATGGAATCCAAATGCAACTGGTAAATCACGCCTGTGTAGCGAGTTGCATCCGATACGAGCGGCACGTCTGCCGCATCCAGACGGAACAGCGGCTCGTTTGAAAACGGTCTTGTCAAATCAATGATCGGCATGTTCTTGTTGTTTCAAATCTAAAATAAAATGTCTTTGACGTGAGACGTGAAACGTGAGACGCGAGACGTGGCACGTTATTGACTACCATAGTAAACTGTTAATTGTTAATTGTTAATTTCCAAGAGCTTTGATCTTCGGCAGCCAGTTGTCGCGGTACTTCTTGTAATCCAACGGCGTACGGCCAGTGATGTAGTGGTTCGCGCCTTTGATGCCGTCCTTCGTCTCCCAACGGATGATCAACAGCCGCTGGTCGCTGTTCGGCAGTTCGAAACGACCGAGCCCTTGGTTGGCGTTCGCGGCGACATGGAAGGTGCGCTCCATGATGACCTGTCCGCTGTCCGCGTCCGTAATAGTCAGTTTGCCTTCCTTTTCCTGAAGCGTATCATTCGTGATGACAACCTCATGTGCCCAATTGCGCCATTCGCCGATGATGCCGAGCACGGGCTTCTGCGAACGCTTCAGATAATCGTAGGCCAACTTCTTGTCGAAGTAGTAATCGACGATTGCGTCGGAGAATTGCGGCCAGCAGTCCATCACGTTCCACCACAGGATGCCCGCCTTCCTCCACTTGTGGATGCGGACGTTCTCCACGAAGAACTTCTTGGCCTCCGCCTGCACGATCTGGCTGGCCAGGCTGAAGTCTTCCGCATTGTCCGGATCAAGCATGAATTCCTCTCGTATCTGCTTGAACATGAGCGGGATGCGATAGTCGTAGCCAAGCGTCGCATGATGGAGCCACTCTTCGTTTTTCGTTGTGTACCAATCGCCTTTCTTCTTCCACGGCCAGACGTTGTCCGCACTGAGGAACTTCTTCATGGAAGCGACGGAATTCGCGCCGTGGTAGCCGCATTCGCTGATGAACGCCGCATTGTTGTCCGCATAGAACGGACTCTTGAAGTAGTCGCGTGGCCCCCAGACGTGCTGTTCGGGCGTAGCTTCCCACGAAAGATGCTTCGCCTCCGATTCGGGCGAATAGTACGGCGAACTCTTCTGGTATGGACGGTTCGGATCCAGACGGTTCAGAATGTGCGGAATGACTTCGCGCGTCAGGCGGTTCGAACTGGCTTTGATGTTGGTATTGCTCCAGTTGCACATGGCATCCACTTCGTTGTCGCCCGCCCACAGCGCCAGACTCGGATGCTGCCGCAGTTCTTTGACGGCCCATTCGACCTCCGTCGCGAAACGGGCCAGAAACTCTTCCGTCTGCGGTGCGAGCGCGCATGCGATCATGAAATCATGCCAAATCATGATACCGTGTTCGTCGCAGTAATCATAAAAGGCCGACGTGCAGTAGGTGCCGCCGCCCCAGACGCGGAGCATATTGCATCCCAAATCCGTAAATAGTTCCAATATCGGAATTTCACGCTTGTAATCAAGGCTGTGCAAAGCGTCGGTCGGAACCCAGTTCGAGCCTTTCACCATGATCGGCGTGCCGTTCACAACGAAACGCGCCACGAAATTCTTCGGATCTTCATCGTATTCGAACACCATGGACCGCAAGCCGACGCGTTTCTTTTCTTCAAACAGCAACTGCTCGCCCGAATAGACGCGGATGGTTGCGTCATAAAGATTCTGATCGCCGTAACCAAGTGGCCACCAAAGCTTTGGATTGCTGATGCCGAAGCCTATGTGACCGCTTGTGAAGTACTGCTTCCATTTGTTCTTATAGACGGAATCGCCGCATTTCATGTCGATTTCGACGGTGAATTCGTCCCATTCCGTCAGCGATGTCGCGAAATTGTATGTGAACATAATGTTCGCCCAGCCCGGCCGCGTGTCGCGCAACACATCGAAATAGCAACTGATCATGCGATGTGGCGGCCGTTCCACAAGGCGGACGTTCCGCGTGATGCCGCCCAAACAGCAACGCGGGCAGATGTCCCATCCGAATTCATGGATCGGCTTGCGCAATGCCAGTCCTTCCGTGTTGCGCCACAACGTCTTATCACGATGGTCAAGTTCATATTTCGCAGCCGCGAGAATCGGTGACTTCACAACGACGGTCACCGTATTCTTCTGCCCACGACGGATTTTGTCATCGACGGCGAACGTATGGCGAATGAAGCCGTTGGCCGGCTCGGCGATTTTTTCGCCGTTCAGATAAACTTCCGCCACGGTGTCAATGCAATCGAAGACCAAATCAGCCCCGGCGGGAAAATCCGCCGGAACATCGAAATCGCGCGTAAATGTCCAGTCATAAAACTCATACGGACGCAACAGCTTTTCATTGGAGCCGAAATACGGATCTGGAACGATGTTGTTCTTCACCAATTCCAGTTCGATGTTTCCGGGCACTGTCGCCTCGAAAGGCCCCAACGCTTTCTTGCCTTGTCCAGTCAACCGCCACACGCCATTCAAATCAATCGTCTGCATGTCTGTTCCTTTTTTATTTGTATGGTAAAAAGTAATGCTTGTCAATATGAACAGCTAATGTAGCACTCAAACGCAATCTTGCGCACTGTTTTTCACGCTTTTTTGCACATTCTTTTCATGTGATTTATTGACTTATCGCATTGAAACATGAAAGTATAAGATGGAGGATTTTTCCGACGGCGGGACGCCGACGGCACACCAGACCGACGGCGGGACGCCGCCGACACACCATCAAAAGGAGCAGTCATGCAGAATTTGCTGTCATTAGGACTTGTCATCGCACTTGCGGGTACGTTTCCAAGCGGAAACAAACTTCCGGACCTAGAAGCCATCTATCCGCGTTCCATCCTCAACCAAGGCGATTTAGGACGTCTCGAACACGTCTTCGAACGCGCCATGAAAGGCGAACAGATCTCCGTCGCCGTTATCGGCGGCAGCATCACGGAAGGCGCCCATGCGGAAAAGGTCGAAAACCGTTGGGGCAACCAAATGGCCAATTGGTGGAAGGTCAACTTCCCCAACGCGACCATCACCTACCACAACGCGGGCATCGGCGCGACGGGTTCCGACATTGGCGCCCACCGCGCCGCCAAACATCTTCTTGTCCATAAACCAGACGTCGTCGGCATCGAATTTTCCGTCAACGACGGCGGTGCACCAATCGCAACAGAATGGATGGAAGGCCTTGTGCGGCAGATTCTTCGGCAACCGAACGCCCCCGCCGTCTTTCTGCTTTCCATGATGAGCGAAAGCGGCGGCAACGTCCAATCCTTCCATCTGCCCGTCTCCAAATACTACAACCTCCCCCACATCAGCTACCGCGACGCCCTCTTCCCTGAAATGCAGGCTAAGACCATCATTTGGAAGGACATCTCACCGGACAACATCCATCCCAACGCCATCGGTCACACCTACGCCGCCGCGCTCGTCAACCGTTTCCTTTCCGAAAAACTCGAAGCCTTCAAAGCGGCCAAACGCCCCGCCGCGGCCATTCCGCCCATGCCGGAAAAACCGCTTGTCGGCACGACGTTCGACAATGGAGACCTGCTTGACATGAAGGCCATCAAGATTCTCGAAAACAACGGCTTCCAGCCGACAAAAGACCATTATTGGAAAGACGGCTTCAAAGGCGAAAAGCCCGGAGACAAAATCACGTTCGAAGTCGAAGGCCCGTCGTTCGGCATCATCTACCGCCGCAGCAACCAGCCGGCGGGACACGCCCGTGTCATCGTCGATGGCAAGCAAGTCGCCGTTTTGGAAGCATGGTTCAATCAGACATGGCGCTACACGCCCTACCATCAAATCATCCGCGACCAGCCCGGCAAGCATGTCATCACGATTGAAATCATGGAAGAAAAGAACGCCGGCAGCGCAGGCCACTCCTTCGAAATCTGCAACATAACCATCGCCAAGTAAACAACATCCCGCCATGTCACTCTTTGCCTTTCTTCTAATTCTCACCTCCACCGTGCTCCATGCCACGTGGAATCTCATCGCCAAGAAAAACCACATGACCGTCGTCTTCTACGCATGCCTCTGCGTGACGTGCGCCATCGTGTGGGCCCATGTCGTCTTCTGGACACCGATCCCGATCTTCCAGATGCCGCAGAAATTCTGGATTTTCCTTTTCGCAAGCATCGCCGCGGACGCATGTTATTGCTTCGGACTCATGTGGACGTACCGTCATTTCGACATGTCAACGTCCTATCCCATCCAACGCTCCCTGCCCATCCTGCTCATCATCATCGTCACGAAGATTTTCGGCTGGGGCGAACCGCTGACGCCGACGGCCATCATCGGCATGTTCACCGTTTTCGTCGGTTGCCTCTGCATGCCGCTGAACAAATTCTCGGACTTCCGCATCCAGAACTACCTGCGGAAGGAGATGCTATTCATCCTGCTTGTCGCCTGCGGCACAACGGGATATACGGTCTTTGACAGTCAAGCCCAGAAGGTCATCGCGGAATTCGTCCCGCAAGTCAAGCCATACATCCGCTCCATGACGATCTACTCCGTCCGTTGCATCGTTCTGACGACCGTGCTGTGGACCATCATCGCGTTCACACCGTCCTTCCGCGCGAACACGAAGGAAATCATCGCGCAGCGCCAATGGAGCACAGCCGTCGCAAGCGTCATCGTCTCCGTCACTTACATACTCGTGCTCTTCTCGATGAATTTCGTGACGAACGTCTCCTATGTGCAAGTCTTCCGCCAGCTTGGCCTGCCCATCGGCATGGCGCTCGGCATCATCGTCCTGAAAGAGAAAAGCGCGCCGCCAAAGTATGTCGGCGTCGCCCTCATCTTGATTGGACTCGCTCTCACAGTCATCAAAATTTGAAGAACAAAAAGCTCCAAGCCAACGGCTTGGAGCTTTCTGAAAAAATCTGGAGCGGGTGAAGGGAATCGAACCCTCCTAGCCAGCTTGGGAAGCTGGAGCATTACCACTATGCTACACCCGCATTGATAACATACTATTAAAATAATGCGGCTTTCCGTTTCCGCAAGCCATCCTAAACGCTTTTCCCCAAAATTATAGTCCCTTTTGTCCCTTTTGTCCCTTTAGTCCCCTCTTTTACCACCATGATTCCAAACATCTTCCAATTTCTTGACAAAAGCCCTTCCGCCTTCCACGCCACCGCCAATGCCTGCAAGATCCTCCAAGACGCAGGATACCAGCAACTTGACGAAGCAAGCCATTGGCAACTGAAGCCCGGCAAAGGCTATTTCGTCACCCGCAATCAATCCTCCGTCATCGCCTTCCAATACCATGGGAAGACTACAGGCGGATTCCGTCTCGTCACAGGCCACACGGACAGCCCCGCGCCGAAGCTGAAACTCGCAGGTGCCTCATTCTCAAATGGTTCCGTCCGCGTTCCCGTCCAACTCTATGGCGGTGACATCCACACATCATGGTTGGATCGCCCGCTTGGCGTGGCCGGCCGCATCGCGTTTCTGGACGCGAAGAACCAGCCGAAAACCGCTCTTGTCAACATCAACCGCCCTGTCGCCATCATCCCGAATCTCGCCATCCATCTGAACCACGGCGCCAATAACGGCCTTGCGCTCAATCCGCAATCGCAGATGGCGGCGCTTTTCGGTGGCAAGTCTATTGAAGATTTGATCGCCGAATTCGCCAAAGCCGCGAAGCAGAAAATCACGACGATTCTGGATGCGGAACTGTTCCTCTACGACATCCAGCCCGCGACCATCGTCGGACTGGATAATTCGCTCATCAGTTCGCCCCGTCTGGACAACCTAACTTCCTGCCATGCAGCCATCTGCGGCCTGCTCAACGCTAAACCGCGCGGCGTCACGCCTGTCATCTTCCTAGCGGATAATGAAGAGATTGGTAGCCGCACGCCGCAAGGCGCCATGTCAACTTATCTCCACACGGTCATGGATCGCATCACGCTTGCCGCAAAGGGTACGCAGGAAGACACTTACCGCGCCATGGCGGCATCAAGTATGCTGTCCATTGATTCCGCCCACGCCATCCATCCGAACTATCCGGAGAAGCATGATTCCGCCTATGCGCCCAAAATGAACCAAGGCATTGTCGTCAAACACAATGCGGATTTCAAATACGCGACAACCTCCGAATCGGCGACTCGTTTCCGCGCGCTTTGCAAGAAGCATGACATCAAACTGCAGGATTTTGTCAACCGCTCTGACATGCCTTGCGGCTCCACCATCGGCCCGACGTGCGCCGCCGAACTCGGCGTGCCCGGCCTCGACATTGGTTCCGCCCTGTGGGCCATGCACAGCTGCCGCGAAATCGGCGGTCTGAAAGACCATGAAGACTTGATCAAAGCCGCGCAGATCTTCCTTTCGGAATAATTAACAATTAACAATTAACAATTAATAATTTACAATTAATAATTTACAACGTCAGGCAACGGATAACTAGAATATCATGCATCGCAACGCAGATTGAATGACATAGACAATCAGAAACTTCCCCTGCCCATGTTTTGACCATCTCCAGATAGCCGACGTAAAAAATCCTCCAGCCGAATTTCGGTTGGAGGATTTTAATAGCAATGATGAACTTAATTGTAAATTGTTAATTATTAATTATTAATTTACATCGCGGCCGGCGTCGTCACCAACAGGCGGAGCTCGTCATCAATCGCGAGCAACAGCTTCTGGCTGGATTCCTTGTCGCCCATGGAGCCGATGCGGATCTTCATGCGGACGCCGCCTTCTTTCAGTTCGACGATCGTGACCTTCACTTCAATGCCATCGACGTCCTGATACTTATAGAAGCTCAAGTTGCCACTGAAGGTCTGTTCACGCTTCACCAAGCGGGCGCGTGCGCAGGCGTTGCGGACGGCCTTGTCCAGCAGGAACATCGTCGAATCAAAGTCCGCGCGATAGGTGCCCCAGCTGTACTGCTCGTTTGTGACATTCGCACTGGTCGGCTGTTCGTTGCGTCGTGTGCATGAGACGCTGAACAGGCACAAACCAATCATAGCGGCCAGAACCAATACGTTTCTCATCATTTTCATGGTTTCATTCCTTCTCTTGATTTATTTGATAAACTTTTATGTTGAGTCCAATCATTCAAATCCTATAAAATTAACGCATATTCTGAAAAAAACAAACTATTCGCAAGAATCAGATGAAATTTACACAGATATTTTCCATTATATTAGACATCGCCGAAAGGCGGATTAGTTTATAGAACTGTTAAGCGACATGGTCGCCAAGGCACGATGCTCCATCACTACATACCAATCATACACATCACAACAGCCCATGACACAGACTGATACTTGGACAGAAAATATCGAACTCGCCCGTAAGCTCTCCGAACAGCGTGCGGGAATCAACTACTTCGAAGACAAAGTCCCGTCATACGAACTGCCGCCGCTCCTGAAGGACGACGACGGACAGCCCATCACGACCGTTGCGCAATGGACCGCAAGACGCGCCAAACTTCTGGATCTTTTCCGCAACGAACTCTACGGATACTCGCCGGAACGTCCGAAGGACGAATGGTTTGAAGTCGCCAAAATCGACCGCAAGGCCATGGATGGCGCCGCCACGCTGAAACTTGTCAACATCCATCTCGGAGCCCAGCCAGAAGCCCCCGTCATCCATCTTAACTTGTTCATTCCCAACAATCGGACGAAGCCCGCTCCCGCCTTCCTGCTCATCTGCAACCGCGACCGTAGCAACATTGATCCAACCCGCAAGATCAAATCCGACTTCTGGCCTGCGGAGCAAATCGTCGCACGCGGCTATGCCGCCGCATCGTTCTTCAACGGCGACGTCGCTCCAGACAAATACGACGGCTTCACGACTGGCATCCACGCCTATCTGCAGAATCCCGCCGCGCGTAAATTCAATTCATGGGGCACCATCGCCGCATGGGCATGGGGCGGCTCCCGCGTCATGGATTATTTCGAAACCGATCCAGACATCGATGAAAAGCACTGCGCCGTGACAGGCCATTCGCGCGGCGGCAAGACCGCCCTGTGGTGCGGCGCGCAGGACGAACGGTGGGCGCTCACGATTTCCAATTGCACCGGCTGTTCGGGAGCCGCCATCGCCAGACGCCGCTTCGGCGAATCGCTGAAGGTCATCCAAAACGCCTTCAAACATTGGTTCTGCGGTAATTACAGAAAATACATCGATCGCGAAGACGATCTTCCGTTCGACCAGCATGAACTCGTCGCTCTCGTCGCGCCGCGGGCCGTCTATGTCACGAGTGCGGACGAAGACCTGTGGGCGGACCAACGCGGCGAATGGCTCGCCGTTCATGAAGCGGAACCAGTTTGGAAACTATTTGGACGCCAAGGACTTCCGTCAGACATCATGCCGCCGTTGGACAAACCACTCATCGGCGACGGCATGGGCTACCACATCCGCACGGGCGAACACAACTACAAAGTCTTCGACTGGAACGCGCACATGGATCTCGCAGACCGCGAATTCAACCGCTAATACCATATTTATAACCACTAACCCAAACCATTCCGCATGACACACTTTCATTTTGACGACAATACGCTCAGCGACGCGGAGAAATTCCAAGAGCTACTGATTTTCGCCAACGGCTGCGCAAAGCTCCTCCATTCGGACACGCAGAAGCTAAAAAGCTACCACGACCTTCTGGAAGACGAAATCGAAGACCTGCCGTCGGCGGCCGATTTTCTCGACAAAGGCGCGGGAGCTCTTGCAACGCTCGTGAAATCAATCGATTATCTCGGCGAACAGACCGCCGTCAAAATCGATCAGGAGGACATCAATCTCGTCGCCACGCTCAAAGGCGTCGTCGAACGTTGCCGCAAGATTTTGGAAGATGGACGGACCATCACGTTCGCCCCGCAGAGCCAGTTCACTCTCCATGGCAACGTCTATCAACTGCAAAACGCCTTTCTGGACGCCATCCAATCCATCGTCCAAGCCTCCGCCCCCAACACCGCAACCAACGTCGAATTAGAGCAGAAGCACTTCGAACTGAACGAACTACGCAAGCTCAACATATCGTTGTCGGCAGACGATTACATCATGGTCACCATCCATGCCGAGACGGTATCGTCCAATGAAACCGCCCTGCCGTTTGACACGCAGGTCTATGTCGGCGGCGTCGCAAGACTCCATGACGGCGATGCCGTCATCGCGGCGGACGGCACGATCCGCCTCCTCTTCCCTGTGCAAACAGCCAAAAACAATCAGCAAACACCGCAGGAAAGTTGGAAAGGCACGGAAACCATCCTGCTCGTCGATGACGAAGACATGATCTGGGATGTCATCTCCAGCATGCTCATCGAGCTTGGATACACGGTCATTCTCGCCGAAAACGGCCGTGACGCCGTCGAAATCTATGAAAACAATCCGAACGCCATCGATCTCGTTCTGATGGACATGGTTATGCCAGAAATGAACGCCCGCGAAGCGTTCCATCTTCTCAAAAAAATCGATCCCAACGTCAAAGTGCTACTTTCCTCCGGCTACGTTTCGGAAGAAGACGCGAAAGATGTTTTGGACGCCGGTGCCTTGGGCTTCCTCCGCAAGCCCTACCGCATGTCCGATTTGGCGAAGGCCATTCGCAACATCTTCGATGTCAACAAGTAATCTTTCATTAAAACACTCAGGGAGCCGCCGTCCATGAAAAAAACGCTTTTGCTGTCATTCGCCATCATGGCCGCCATGATATCAGCCGCCGCGCCGCGCCCTGAGCTGAAAAGCCAAATCGAAGCCATCCAGACGAAAGGCGCGGATTATCTGCTCAAAACGCAGATGCCCAACGGTTCATGGATGCTTCATCCCGCCATCACCGGTCTGGCCTGCATCGGCATCGCGGACACGCCCTCCGCCGCCCTGCCCGAAACAAAGGCCAAAATCGAAAAAGCGCTTGATTACATCGTCAGTTGCGCAAAAGAAAACGGCGTCATCGATGCATCCATGGGACGCCGCAGTTATCCTGTCTATTCGACGTCCATCAGCCTCGTCTGTCTCGCCAAATTCAACCGCCCCAAAGACTTGGAGATCATGAAAAAGGCCCGCGCCTATCTGCTCAGCCCGGATGTCTATCCGGAAGGTAACCCTGAACACGATCCAAACGCCGCTGGAACAGGCTATGGCCGCAACCGCCGTTCAGATCTTTCCAACACGGCATGGGCCATGGAGGCCCTTCATGTCACGGAACATCTGGACAAGGAGCCGCTGAACAACGATCCGCAACGGGCGGCGGCGGCAAAACTTGCGTGGGACAAAGCGCTTACATTCATCACCCATTGCCAAAACCTGCAGGAGACCAACCAATCCGCATGGGTCAAATCCGCCCCTGCGGATGACAAAGGCGGCTTCATCTACAGCCCTGCGGACGCCATGCGGCCAGCGGATGCGGCCGCCCCGCAACGCGGCGGCCGTCCGCCGCAAGATCGTGCCCAAATGCTCCGTTCCTATGGTTCCATGACCTATTCCGGCCTCAAATGCCTTATCTACGCAAAAGTTAATCAAGACGACGTTCGCATGAAATCCGCCTTCGACTGGGTGAAACGTTACTACACAGTCGATGAGAACCCAGGCGTCGGCGAAGCGGGCTATTATTATTATTTGCACACATTTAGCAAGACGCTCACCCTCTTCAACCAGCCGATCATCACGGACGCCAAAGGCATCGACCATGACTGGCAGGCCGAAATGGTCGCCGCCATCGCCAAACGCCAGAAAGATGACGGCTCATGGGTCAACGACAACGGCCGTTGGATGGAATCGCTGCCCGCCCTCTCCACATCCTACGTTCTCATGGCTTTGGGCAACATCTCACGGTGATTAATTAAAAGGACTAAAGAGACTAAAGGGACGAAAGAGACTTAAATTTCGTCCCTTTCGTCCCTTTTGTCCCTTTTCGCGTTTGTCCTGTTACTTCAGCATCCTTTCCACAATGGCGACATCCTCTTCGACGATGTTGTCATTGTCCGCGCGATTCATACCGACGTTGATGACATCGCCCGGCTTGATATTGCGCAACGCATAGTCGAAGCCCATGGTCGCGTCAAGACGGCCCGCGCCAAGAATCTTGTAGGCGATGCAGGGCTTCTTGACGGATTGGATGAATTCCACCGCTTTCGGCGGATCTTCCAATTGGAACCGTTCACCGCCCAATTTCGAATGGACGCTGCCGCAGTTGAAGAACGGAACCACATGGAAATCAACGATATCGAATGAATCCACCCAACGATGCGTTTCAACTGAATGGCCGGCCGTGCCAACGGGAACGCCTTTCGCCTTGCCGTATTCCACCCACTTCCGCAACTGCGCTTCGTCGCGATTGTTGTACAGCTCATCAACCAATCCGCCATGGAAAAAGAGGGCCTTGCAACCAGCCGCGACGGCGTCGTCAATGGCCCATTCCATGCTCGGCAACGTCCGCCATGAAAGCTGCCCGATCCAGTTCATTTTGCATTCGGGCGACTTCAGATACAGCTTCGTCGTTTCAATCACATGCTTCGTTTCGTTGTTGGTCACGAACGTGTTGATACCGGCCTTCCATGCGCGATTCCACGTCTCGATGATCCGTTCGGGCGTGTGGTAACTGCGCATCTGCTCGTCGCGCTCTTTGTTCTGGTGGCTGAATCCACCGAAAGGATTCGCGCCGATGAGCATTTTCGTCATCTCGACACCGCAAAAATCGACTGTTGGCAGCATATCTCTTTTCTCCTGTTTTCTATTCCCCTTGCATTCCCGCCGCACAGGATGCCCTATACGGCAGGAAGACGTTGATTTTCAAGCCTTCACGATGAAATTCGTCAGAAGTTCCGCGTATTTTTCAATACCGGACAGGCTCTGCCATTCGTTGGGACCATGCGCGTCGCCGCCAGGCAGACCGATGATTCCCAACGGAATGCCAAGCTTCACCAGATGGCGGGCATCTGTCGCGCCGTTCATGCGGCTTGTGCCAATCTTATGATCTGGAAACGCCACCCGCATCTCATCCATCAGCTTCTGAATCAACGGGTTGTTCTCATCCGTGTACATCGGCTGGCAATGATGCGGCGTCGTTTCAACATCAAGCCCCGTCACTTCCTTCGCCTTCGCAATGATCTTTTCATAGTCCTCTTCCGACGTATAACGGATATTCAGCGTCATCTCCGCCACATTCGGAATCTGGTTCGTGGATTCCGGATTGCCACCATTGATAACCGTCGCGGCCATCGTGTTGTGCCACTGATCCGTTTCCGTCACGACAGGCCATTCGGCGCGGAATTTCAGATAACCATCAATCAGGCGGTCGATGGCATTCTGGCAATTCCATGGACGGGACGAATGGCCGGAGACGCCATGAGCGCGCAAATGCAACGTGATGATGCCCTTTTGGGCCACCGCCACGCCGTAGGCTGGTCCGTCGATGATCAGGCCGATTTTGCGGCCTTTGTAGCCACGATCAACCATGCCGCCCGTCGTTCGGCCACCATGCTCTTCATCCGCCGTGAAAATCGTGCCGACGCTGGCGCGACCTTTCAAAGCGGCCATGACCTTCAACGCGCAAACGGCTGGCCCCTGGTCGTCCGAAACGCCGCGACCTTTGATGACATCGCCTTCAACTTTCGGGATGAACATGTCATCCGACGGGACAACCACCACGTCCAGATGCGTGTTCAGAAGGAAATCCACTTCCTTGCCAGGAACCGTCGCGACAAACATCGCATGGCGGCCGTTGAAGTCTTCAACCGTTGTATAAAGGCCTTCCGCCTCGGCGTATCCTTTCATGACTTCCATGGCCTTGTTCACGCCTTCGACATTCGACGTCATCGCATGGCAGGACATCAGCCCCGTCAGCATTTCAACTGTGCTTTTCATCTGCTTTCTCCTTTGGACGAAATGACAAAACATCCCGCAACTTTCTTGCAAAAATTGCGGGATGCCAATTCATTTAATTCATGACAGGGCCAGGCCCATGGTCAAATTAGTAGTTCTTGTGGAAGGCGGGACGGTTGACTTTCCAGTTCGGGCCGAGCTTTTTCTGAACAACGTATTCGGGCTCGATGATGGGGCTCCAGCCAAACGGGAAGGTGACGAGTTCAACAACACCGACGACTTCGCGGCAGGCAAAACGCCACAGGCCAAGGCCGACGCCTTTGCTGATACCGGGCAGATCGCCTTCTTCATTCGTCAGGCGGATGATGTTGAACGGAATTTCAAGAGCGCCGAACAGGATGTTGCAAACGCCACGGCCGAACTGATCGGCGGGCTGGCGGCGGGCCAGTTCTTCGTCATCGCATTCCTGATCGTCTTTCTTCGGGTCAAGACCAACGATACCGGCGAAGAAGTCCGCGATTTCCAGCGTGCGGACGTTCAGATACGGATGGATCAGCAACGCGTCCAACTGAACACGCAAATCCCACGGGGACGTGTTGTTCGCCCAGATGACGGGCTCGGTCTTCTCGCCACGCGGGAAGTACAGAGTCGGATTCGCATCCAGAATCTGCTTGCGCCACGGGCCAAGAGACGCCGTCGCGTAATAGCCTTCATGATAGTTGAACACCGTGCGGCGGCCATAGTAGTCGATAAGCCACAGCGGGGGAATGAAATGCGGGAAATCAACGCCGCGTTCGTAGCTGACGTAGGCGCCCAGTTTGCCGTAATCCGTCACAGCGACTTCAAAACCAATGCCAGGGCCGCCGGCGATACCGCCGTGGAAGATGTCCAGGAAGTCCGTGATACGGTTCCAGATATACATCTCGCTGCGGACAATCAACGCGTTCAAGTCAAACTCCTCTTCGTAGGCATTCGCCTGAACCATGCACAACGCCAACACGACGACTGCGCAACGAAGACTTTTCATAAAACCTTTTCTGATCATCATGACTTCCTTGTTGGTTGATACCTAATTTATGTTTGATATTTTTTAATGTTATTGACGGTTACAATAAGTAAACAGAATAATATACCCACCTATTTCCAGAATTGACAAGTAAAAATGACAATTTTTTTCGGCAAATCTGACACTTTTTTAGCTTTTTATGTCAAAAAAGTGATTTTTTTCACATTTTAGGGGCTTCTCCACAGTCCGGAACGTCCATCGCCTCGCCGTTTTTCAACGCCGACTGATGAGCCAGAAGCCCCGGAATCGTCCACCGCGCCGCCCGCCATGCGTTCACAGGTGGCATGCTTCCGAAAAACACCGCCGTGCAGAAGTCATCGACCAGCAGCTGGTGGGAGGCCATATGGCCGTTCACGGCGCCGTTCTTTTTGAAACTCTCCGGCAGACGGTCGTATTCCGTCTTCTGGACAGGCGAGAACATGTTCCACTGCCATGTGTGGTTCGCAACTTTCTGCTTGAAATCCACTTCGTCTTTGTGGCGCGTCATCTCGATGGGATTGACGTCATCCGAAATATCCTGCAAATCAACGCCTTTCTCCGTCAGTTTCGTCAGGATGTGCTGCGCGTTGCTGAACTGGTATGCGCCTTTTGTCCCATAGAACGACGAGACGTAGGACGACGGCGCCTTGTAGCCGATGCGGCGGCATTCGTTGATGCGCGCCGTTCCGCCATTCGCCAGTTTCATCAGCGAATAGGAATTGGAAAAGACGTTGTCCCATTGGTTTACGCCCTTTTCGAAGATGCCGTCGCCTTCCGTGTCTTCGTAGCCAAAGGCCACGACGCGTGTGCAATAGCTGTCGGCCGCCGCCAGCAGCATCGCCGTCGAATGCGTCGGATAAAAGAACGGCGGCACGCCAGCCGACCGTTTGTCCGCGCGGAAATTCGCGGGGAAATGGCTGATGTCGTGATGGTACTGCGCCTCGCCATAGACGAACTTCCCGAAGAAGCCTTCCTGGAATTTGTAGCGGCAGAGCATCGAGCTCGGATAATAGTAGCACGTCTCCCCCATCATGTAGGTCAGGCCCGTTTCCGCGACTTTCGCCACAATCTGTTGGCATTGTTCGACTTCGCTCGCCATCGGGACGGCCGAATAGACATGCTTGCCCGCCGACAGGGCCTGCAGGACCAACGGCCCGTGCAGATGGCGTTGCGCGAAAATGGCCACGGCGTCGATGTCGCGCCGTTTCAAAACCTCCTCGAAACTCGCGACAATCTCCACCGAAAACTTTTTCGAATACTCTTCCGCCCGCTCGGCGATCAAATCGCAGACATAGACTTTTTCGACCAGCGGATGCAGTTTGAACAACGGCACGAAATTCTTTGCGAAATCGCCGCAGCCGATGAACGCGATATTCAGTTTTCCACCCATGCTATACCTTATTATATATAATGCTATTCGCGAATGACCTTCACGTCTTTGAACATATACGGGTTGGTGCTTAGGCCGACCTCCTTGCCGCTCGCGGTCGTCACCTTCCGCAGAATGACCTCCTCCGTCTTGATGTACGGATACTTCTCGACGTATTCCGCGCTCGTGTTTTTCCGGTTGAAGTCGCCGAAAATCACGGGTCCCTCATAGACGTCAGGATGGTTCGAATCTTCGATCCGCACGTTATCGAACAATATCCTGCGCGGCATATAGCACTGGTAGCCGAAATCATGCTGGCCGGAATTCGAACCGTTCACAAGAAATGCCTTGACTTTGCGCCCCGCAGACGGAACGAACACGCAGTTGCGGAAGATGAACTCGCCTTCCCACGTGCTGCCGTAGTCGCTCCGCAGGTTCACCATCGAGCCGCCGTAAATCGTCGTGTTCTCCACGAGAAGCGTGCCGAAACCGATGGCGTTGATGCCCATGTGCCCCATGACGGAATTTTTGATCGTCGCGTTCGCGACACCCATGTGCGCATCGAACCGCGAGAAGACACAACCATCATAAGTTAGGTTCTTGCAGTAATTTGAACCAAGAATTCCCCAATAGCGGCGGTCCTTGATGTCGTTCGTCTGCGTGCAGTCTTTGAACGTCACGTTGATGGCCGTGTTGATGGAGATGTCATAGGACCCCATGTTGACAGGCACCTTCGCGGAACCGATGGTGCCGTACATCTTCCGTCCCGTCAATACCGTGTTGCGCACCAAGATGTTAGCGCATTGGCTGATGGTCAGGAAACCGCTATATGGCGCGCCATGATCCAGCTCCCCTTCCACTTCATGCCGCATGTCTTCCACAATCACGCGTGAACGGCGGATGATGAAGCCGCGATTATAATAAGTATATTTCGATTCCGCCTGGTTGGCGATGGTCTTGAAAATGCCGCCTTTCAACGTCAGGGTCTTGTCGTCCATCGGATATGCTTCAAGTGATGTGATTTCATCAAAATCCCACACGATCGGTGCTTTCGGATCGACGTTGCCGTCGCGATCCGCTATGAACACTTCCGTCTGTGCCTGACCGTTGTTCTGGTTTGCCCCGTAACGGATATAGCGTTTGACTTTCGCATTCATGGCGCGAATGATGCAGTCGTACGGCAGCTTGACACCGATGTTCGTCTGGCCGCGCTTCAACGTTGTAACGCCTTCTACCTTAATATTATTAATGCTCGGCGACACATGGAATACGCCAATGCCGCGGTTCTCCACCTTGCGGTCGTCGATGATGAAATGCGCCTTGCCGAAATCCGTGTCCGTCTTGATGATGATTGGATTCTTGCCGCCGCCGATGTAATACGTCTTGTCGTCGGCGACTTTCACCGGCAGGCCTTTTTCGTTCGCGTATTCGTGCGCCTTGACGATAGCCGCCTGGTCGTCCGTCTTACCGTCGCCGACAGCACCGAATTTCTCATAGGAGACAAACGTCTCCTCTTGCGCAACAGCCGCGCCGCCAGCCAATAACGCCAGAAATCCCACACCGCAAATGCACGTCAACTTTGAATGCATGTTCATGTTTCGCTCCTCTTTCGACTATGGTCATCGTGTTGATTCAAAAAAACGCCGCGGAACCGCATCAGGCGGTTCCGCGCCAAATCAAACATTTTTCGTGACCAGCTCCGGACAGACACGCTGCAGGAAACGCTTGCATTCCTCCTGCACCTCAAAGGCGCTTCCGCAACCAAGAGAATAATTCACAAGATCTTCCGCCTCATGCATCTTGATACTACGGATCACCATGCGGACAGACGGCAGCGACACAGGGCTCATACTCAATTCATGGATGCCAAGCCCCAGAATCAACGGCGTGTAAAGGCATTCACCGCCCATTTCACCGCAGACGCTGACCCATTTGTCATTCGACAACGCCACATCGACGACATTTTTCATCATGCGGATGATGGACGGATGGGCCGGCTGATAGAGATAACCGATGTGCGGATTCGAGCGGTCAACCGCCAGCGAATACTGCACCAAGTCGTTTGTTCCCAAGCTGAAGAACGTCAGATGCTTCAGCAGTTTTTCCGCAAGCATCGCCGCCGCAGGAACTTCAATCATGCAACCGACGTCCATCTGGTCGTTGAATTCGATATGGTCGCGCTTCAATTCGGCCTTCACTTCGTCCAGAATGCGCAACGCCTTCTCAAGCTCCTCCAACGTGCTGATCATCGGGAACATGACGCGCACTTTTCCGAACGCGCTCGCCCGCAGGATCGCCCGCAGCTGCGTCTTGAAAATGGTCGGCTGGCTCAATGAAAAACGGATGGCGCGCATGCCCATGAAAGGATTCAGTTCATGTGGCATCTTCAACTGGCTGAGGAACTTGTCGCCGCCGATATCCAGCGTTCTGAAAATCACGGAATACGGTTTCACGGCCTCCGCCGTGCTCTTGTACGCTTTGAACTGCTCCTCTTCGTCCAGAAGGTTCATCCCGTTGATGAACAGAAATTCCGTACGGAACAGACCGATACCGACATTATGGCGTTGACGGACGCTCAACGCCTCGCTCGGCAATTCGACGTTCGCCACCAGACACGCCTGGTAGCCGTCCAACGTCTCCACAGGATAGTTGCTTTCCGCCTTGTAGTGGTTCAGCAACGCCTCCTGCGCTTCGCGGCGTTCATCAAAAATACGCAGAACTTGTTCATCCGGACGGACATACACTTCGCCCGCCGTGCCGTCCAACGCCAACAACGTCCCGTCTTCAATCGCGTCCAGGCTCTGTTTGTTGACGGCCACCACGGCGGGAATGCCGAGTGCGCGCGCCAAAATCGCCGTATGGCTTGTACGGCTGCCGGTGCTCGTCAAAAACGCCGCCACACGCTCCGGATTCATGCGCGCCGCCGTGCTGGGCGACAAATCGTCCGCAATGACGACCCAATGCTCCGGCTCCGCGCCATCAGACGGCGGAAGCAACGGCGCATCAACGACTTCGCCAATCAAATTCCGTAAAATACGTTCGCCGACGTCCCGTATGTCCGCCGAACGTTCGCGCAGATATTCGTCCTCCAGCTTGTCCATCTCCTTGCAGAACGAATCGATGGCCGCTGAAAACGCCTTCTCGACGCAGCACAGCTCCTTTTCCATGATCTTCCGCGCAAGATTGGTAAGCGCGGGATCATCGACGATCATCATGTATCCGTCGAATATCTCCGCATGGTCCGCCCCAAGCGTCTTCGCCAAATTCTGGCGGACATCATCCAACTGCTTCTTCGACATCTCCATGGCGCGGTGAAGCTTATCCAGCTCCGCTCCGACTTCCGAAGGCTGGATCCGACGATCCGGCATGACGTAGGAACCATGGTCCACACGGAATGCGTTGCCGACAACCAACCCTTCAGACACGCCCGTGCCCTGCAGCCGTTCACAGCCCGCCTTTTTCAGCACTGGTTCCGCCTGGGCGCTCACAATGTCATATCTCCTTGCCTAACTGCGTGAAATAATTGCAAACGGCGGAAACAGCCTCCGCCGCGTCATTCCCCTGCGCCGTCAACTGAAGATGGCTTCCTCTCACGGCCGCCAGCGTAATCAGCCCCAGCATGCTCTTCACATCCGCCGTCCGCTTGCCGTTCGTCAAATGCAACGCGGACGAAAAACTACATGCCAGCCTCGCCAGTTCGCTTGCGCAACGCAAATGCAAACCACGGCGGTCCTGCACGATGATTTCTGCACTATATGTCTTATCTGCGGTCTCTTGTGTCATCCTGACCTCTCCGGCCTGAAGCAAATGCCCCAGGCGCCCTTTCGGGCGGTGGCAGCAATATCCGCACCTTCCGCTCTTCTTTACCATATTAATGTAATCTTCAAACGCTTTTTTTCAAGATACCGTCGCCTTCCAGACGCTTTCCACGCATGCACGACACAACATCATCTTCGGCTAACTTGATTTTCTCCGTCAAATACTTACATTAAATATTTTTACTTGCACACGGCGCATGTCGCCGCAACCGCATTCCGAAAGGGAATCCAATCCCTTTCTTTGTCGAAACAAGCAGGAGCAGGACAGCTATGGCCCATACAGTAGAAAAAATCGGCGGCACCTCCATGACACGCTTCGGAGAAATTCTCCAGAACGTCATTATCGGCCACCGCCAGCCATCCGAACTTTACAACCGCATCTTCATCGTCTCCGCGTACGGCGGCATCACCAACCTCCTGCTCGAAAACAAGAAGAACGGCGCCCCCGGCGTCTATGGCAAATTCGCACGGGACGACGACGGCTGGCAGGACGCTCTTGAAGCCGTCCGCTCGGAAATGCTCCGCCTCAACCGCACGTTCACGGATCTTGGACTCGATCTGGACGCGGCGGACAAATTCGTCAACGAACGCCTCGACGGCATCCGCGACTGCCTCCTCGACCTCAAGAAGCTCCGCACATACGGCCAGTTCAACATGGACGGCTATCTCCTTCCGACGCGTGAAATGCTCGCCGCCGTCGGCGAGGCCCATTCCGCCCACAATTCCGTCCTGATTCTGAAAAAACACGGCATCAACGCCATTTTCGTCGATTTGACCGGCTGGATGAAAAAAGAGCAGATGACTTTCGACAAGGCGGTTCGCCGCGGCTTCGAAGGCATCGACATCTCCACCTCCATGCCAATCGTCACAGGCTATGTCAAATACGACGAAGGCATCATGACGCGTTTCGACCGCGGCTATTCCGAGATCACGTTCTCGAAGGTCGCCGTCGTCACAGGCGCCCGCGAAGGCATCATCCATAAGGAATACCATCTCTGCACGGCCGATCCGAAGATCATCGGCGAAGACAAAGTGAAGGTCATCGGCCACACCAATTTCGACATCGCCGACCAGCTCTCCGATCTCGACATGGAGGCCATCCACTCCAAAGCCGCCAAGGAGATGGAATACATGAACATTCCGATCCGCGTCAAAAACGCCTTCGATCCGGACCATCCCGGAACGCTCATCTCCCGCGACTACGTCTCCCCCACGCCGCACGTCGAAATGATCTGCGGTCGAAAAGACGTCGAAGCCATTGAAGTCATGGATCCGGAAATGGTCGGCAAAGTCGGTTACGACTACACGCTCATGAAAGCCATGTACGACACGCGTATCAGCTACATCGCCAAGACGACGAACGCCAACACGATCACGATCTTCGTACCCCAGAAGAATCCGCGCCTTGAAGAATGCCTGGAGCTTCTCCGCGAGTCGTTCCCCAACGCCCAGATCCGCACGTTTGACACGGCGATCGTCTCCGTCATCGGAACGAACATGAGCATTCCGGGCTTCCTGTCGCGCGCCGCGAACGCCCTCCACACCGCGAACATCAACGTCCAGGCGCTCGTCCAATCGACGCGGCAGGTCAACATGCAGTTCGTCGTTGATCGCGAAGACTTTGAGAAAGCCCAGCAGGCCCTCCACAAAGCCTTCGTCGAAGACCTGCAAAAATAACGGGAGGGTCGCGCTCCTGCGCGACCATAACGGGAGGGGCGCGCTCCTGCGCGACCGCCGCGCACCGCGCGGCAATCCTATAAGCCATAGGCCATAAGCCATAAGCCATCAGCGCCGCCTTCAGCGGCTTCCCATGGAAATTGTTTTTATAGACAACCACCTGCTTGCAGCAGACAAGCCGCACAACCTCCTGACGCAGCCGTCAGGAACGGAGCGCGACAGTCTGGAGGCACAAGCCAAGTTGTTCATCAAAAACGAGTTCCACAAACCAGGCAACGTCTTCCTAGAAGCCGTCCACCGCATCGACAAGCAGGCCTGCGGCATCGTCCTCTTCGCGCGGACGTCCAAGGCGCTGTCGCGCCTTACAGAGCAGATCCGCAACGGCTCCTGCCGCAAGATCTACCGCGCTCTCGTCACAGGGCGGATGCCCAAAGACGAAGGCGTTCTCGAAGACTGGCTGATTCATGACGACTTCAAGGCGGTCGTCGCCTCCCCCGGAAGCGACGGTGCCAAACGCGCGACGCTCCGCTACCGCCTGCTCGAAACGCGTCCGGACGGTCATTCATTGCTTGAAATACAGCTTGAAACAGGCCGTTACCACCAGATTCGCGCACAGCTCGCCCACGCAGGCTGCCCAATTGTCGGTGACGAACGCTATGGTTCGCGCGAACCATACAAAAACGGCGCCGTCGCCCTCCAGCATGCAAGCCTCACCATCTTGCATCCAATCACGAAAGAACCCATCACGTTCGAAGCGAAACATACACTATAACCTATTATCATAAACACCGGAAATCACCATGACGGAACTCGAACAACAACTTCTCGCCGTTCAGGACCAAGCCCTGGCGGAAATCCAGACCATCAACGACGAACAGTCCTTCGAAGCGGTCCGCGCCAAATACATCGGCCGGAAAGGCTCCCTTCCCGCCTTGATGTCCAAGCTCGGAACCGTCCCGCCGGAAGAAAAACCCGCCGTCGGCAAGACGCTCAACGCCGTCAAAAACGCCATCCAGAAGGCTTTCGACGACCGCGCCGACCAGCTCAAGCAGAAAAAGGAAGAGAAGAACGCACTCGACCTCTCGCTGCCTGGACGCAAGCCCGAAATCGGCCACAAGCATCCCGTTTTCCTTGTCATGGACGCCGCCGTCGCCATCTTCCGCCGCATGGGTTTCATCGTCGCGGACGGCCCGGACATCGACACCGTATGGGACAATTTCGACGCGTTGAACGCCCCTATGGACCATCCGTCGCGCTCCCCCGAAGACCAGTTCTATTTCAATCTGGACAAGTGCGACTATCTCGACAAGAACACGATCCTTCTTCGTTCGCAAACGTCTGACGTGCAGATTCGTACGATGATGTCGCAGAAACCGCCGATCCGCATCATCTGCCCCGGCCGCTGCTATCGCCGCGACACGCCGGACGCAACGCACGGCATGTCCTTCCACCAGATCGAAGGCCTGTATGTCGATGAACACGTCTCTTTGGCCGATTTGAAAGGCGTTCTCGCCTCCTTCGCCCGCGACATGTTCGGCGACAAGACGAAAATCCGTTTCCGCCCGCATCACTTCCCCTTCACCGAACCGTCCGTCGAAGCCGATGCCAGCTGCATGGTCTGCGGCGGCGCGGGCTGCCGCGTCTGCAAAGGCTCCGGCTGGATTGAAATCGGCGGCGCGGGCATCGTGAATCCCGCCGTCTTCCAGAACGTCGGCTACGATCCCGAAGCTGTTTCCGGCTTCGCCTTCGGCCTTGGTATCGAACGTCTTGCGATGATCCGCTACGGCATCAACGACCTCCGTCTCCTCTACGACAACGATGTCCGCTTCCTCCAGCAGTTCTGATTGCGGCAACGCCAACATTCATAAATTCAAAAGGCCGATGGCATGGATTCCTGAAGTTTCCAATCATCGGCCTTTTTCTTTCTTTTTTCTTCCCACGGTCATTAACAACTATTCTCGAACTTGTTCTGTCATAGAACCATTATTTCCATTGTCATTTTTCTTATTACTTTTACCACTTTCAAAGAATATAATTAATAGAATGATAAAAAAACAAATGACAAAACTAAGTTTGATTCTTTCCCATCTGGTAAACCACTTGTACTTTTCTTTATATGCTTTATAACAGTCTTTACAACAAAAAGCCCTGTAAGTATGAAGAAAACCCTTATACCCTCCGTCTTTTGCAATTAATTGTCCGCAATTTGCACAATTTTTCATTTTTCTTTTAACTTGAATCCATCGTTTATCATTATGATCAAGGTACTTACCTTCATGGATTCGTTTTGGGCAAGTCAACTTTTTACTAGAAGGAAGCGTCCACAAGCTGTCTTTGTTCCTGCCTTTGCCTTTGCAAGAGACTGCATGAAGCCAACGCCTTTTCAACCTCCCCATCCGTCATCTTCTTCACTTCTATATAGCCTGAATAGTTAATCAATCTTCAAGTTGCTTCTCCCTGGATATTCCCAAATTTTCATTTCTTTGTTCCACGAAAAACTACTACTTGTTATGCTCTGATAACTTTCCTTCTCACTACATACAAACCATTGAACTTGAACAGGAGCCTCGGCAATCATTCTTCTATACTTTCCTCCTTGATCATATTGAATGGAGAGACGATATTCTCCCGGCGGCACAAGCTTCATACCTTCATTACCACTTTTTTCTGTAAAAAAAGAGAAAACGAACCGCTTTTCACGTTTTTTCGGCCATCCACATAAGCTTGGATCTGGACCGCGCCAGCTTTTTTGTCCATTGTATACCTCTTTGCCATCAAGACTGGTCAAAGTGCAATCCACAAAACGACTTAAGGCTTCCGCCTCCTGTTCCGTCATCCGTGTTTCAGGTTGGACAATAAATGATATTTGATCGCATTCAGGAACGGTAAATGGAATATCAACCATCTCCCGGCAGCGTGGATGCTTCCTGTCCTCAACCATGCATTTATGATATTGCATATATAATATAAATATATTCAGCAATGCAATCAAGCATAACAATACACAGAAGATTTTCTTCTGGAACGGAGAAAAGACGATTACCCAAGAGCCTGGCTTGACCACTATAGTCTGCTTGTCGTCGTTCTGATGTTCCATGATTTCGTTCTCCCCAAAACTCCACCGTCTCTCTGCGAGAATGACTCAGTCACATGAAAATACCGCCTTCTTACTGCAACACACCAACCGCTTTTAGTTTTTGCGCAAATTCCTTCATCTCATCGGCTGTGTAGCGGGCCGCCGGACAAATGGCGGGCCCCATGTCGAAGCCCTGCAACGTCAATGCCGTTTTGACGCCACGGATTCCGTTCCCCTGGCCTATCGTATGCAACGCATGGATACCATGGTTGATCTTTGCCTGAATGGCACGTGCTTCATCTATCTTTCCGGAACGGAAGGACTTGTACAATTCGGCAAACCAACGCGGCATCACGCTGTATGTGCCGCCAATGCCACCGTCCGCTCCCATCGTCAAGCCGCAGATCAGCATCTGATCCGGCCCATTGATGACGTTCACATCGCCGCCGTTCAGTTGCTTCAACTGCCACATTTTGTAGTAGTTAGCACGGGTGTCCTTCGCGCCGACGATATTCGGCACGGCCAACAGCCGTTCGATGATGCCGTTGATGTCCAATGCGACCGTCTTCGGCGTCGCGTACAGCAACAACGGCAGATTCGTCTCGCCGGCCAGCCGCGTGTAGTAGTCCACGATTTCGTCTGCGGCATATTCGAACATGTAGTTCGGCGGCATGGCGGACACACCGTCCGCTCCTGCCGCCGTCGCCTGCCGCGTCAACGCCATCGCCTCATACGGATCAATCGCTCCGATATGGACGATGACTTTCCCGCGGCCCGCGTTTGCTTCGATGACAGCGTTCACCATCGTCTCGCGCTTTTTCGCCGACAGCGCAACGCCTTCGCCAGTCGCGCCTGTCACGTAGAAACCGTGAAGACCTTCGTCCAGCGAATGGTCCACCAGCTTCTTCACCGTGGCGATTTTGATTTCGCCGTCATCGGTCAACGGCGTCGGCAACGCCGCCATCACACCTTCAAAACGAACTTTGGACATAAACTAATCCTACGGGAGGGCTGCGCTCCAGCGCGGCCGCTCATGCGGAAGCATGAGCTTCATTTTACAGAATACCAACCTTCTTCAGTTCTTTCTTGATATATTTCATCTCATCGGCGGAGCAATGGCCGGCCGGATAAACGGCGGGGCCCATGTCGAAGCCCTGCAGCGTCAACGCCGCTTTGACGGAGCGAACTGTATTGCCACGACCCAGTCGGAGCAACGCCTGAATACCGTAGTTGATCTTCGTCTGAATCGCTCTCGCTTCGTCTATCTTGCCTGCGCGGAACGCTTTGAACAGTTCGGAGAACCAACGCGGCATCACGTTGTACGTGCTGCCGATGCCACCATCCGCGCCCATCATCAGACCGCAGATCAGCGTTTCATCCGGCCCGTTGATGACGTTGACGTCGCCGCCGTTCAACTGCTTCAACTGCCACATTTTGTAGTAGTTAGCACGCGTATCCTTCGCGCCGACGATGTTCGGAACGGCCAACAACCGGTCGATGATGCCGTTCACGTCCAACGCCACCGTCTTCTGCGTTGCGTACATCAACAGCGGCAGATTCGTTTCGCCAGCCAAACGCGTGTAGTATTCGCAGATTTCGTCCGCATCATATTCGAACATGTAGTTTGGCGGCACGGCGGACACGCCGTCGGCACCCGCCTTCGTGGCCTGACGCGTCAACGCCATCGCTTCATACGGATCGATGGAACCGATATGGACGATGACTTTGCCGCGGCCAGCGTTCGCCTCGATGGCGGCATTCACCATGACTTCGCGTTTTTTGGCGGACAGGCACGCACCTTCGCCAGTCGCTCCCGTCACGTAAAAACCGTAAAGTCCTTCATCCAGCAGATGGTCAATCAGTTTCTTGACGGTTTTGACTTTGATTTCGCCGTCATCGGTCAACGGTGTCGGCAACGCGGCCATCACGCCTTCAAAACAAACTTTGGACTTCAACTTCGACTTAGCCTTGGCCATATTTCATTATCCTCTAATACATGATTAACAATATTATAAACAAATAAAGGAGGGACACTCTCCTGCGCGTCTGTCACGCGGATGCATCCCCCCTTCTGTATTTTGCTTTAAGCTTTAAGCTTTAGGCTTTTAGCTCCGTCGTAAGACGTCAAACTACCACGTTGCGCAGTCCGCCAAAATCTTCAGCAAGCCTTCCAGCGACAAGTCTTTCGACTTGCTGAACTCACTGGAAACGATGCCTTTGTAACCCATGGCATCAATCGCTTTGAAAATCTGCTTGTAGTTCAGTTCACCAGTTCCGGGCTCGCGGCGGCCGGGGTTGTCACCGAAATGGAAATGGCCGATTTCGTTCTTGTACGTCGTAAAATTGCGGATGACATCGCCTTCCGTAATCTGCTGATGGTAGATGTCAAAGAGGAACTTCACGTTCGGGCTGTCGATGGCTTTCACCAAATCGGAGCCCTGCTTGGAGGTCACCAATGCATAACCAGCATGGTCAACTTTGATGTTCAGTGTTTCATAAACCAACGTGATACCAGCATCTTCCAGCAACGGCGCCACACGGCGGCCAGCGATGGCGACGTTTTCAAGCTGCTGTTCCTGCGTCATGTCATAGCGCAGGCCGCCGACCGTTACCAACACGACCTTCGTACCGAGCAGTTTCGCGTTGCGGATCGCTTCCTTCACGTCCGATTCAAACTTGTCATGGAAGGCCGGATTCACTGGACCATCACCATTGATGGAACCGCTGCAACTGATGGCACCGACTTCCACGCCAAGCTCTTCGCACTTCGCGCGGACGGCTTCCTTGTCTTCCCATTTGCCGGCGCCCAGATTTTCAAACGCATGGAATCCATAGGCGGCGACCTGCTCGACCATTTCCACATGGTTCAATCCGCCGAACCAGCCGCTCATGACGGCCAGCTTGATCTTCATGTTCGCGCCAATTTTCTCAACATCATAATTTACGGGCATTGTCTGTCTCCATGAAATAGTGTTTGTGTTTATTCAAATTTAAAATGAAAATCCATTACCTTAATAATATACGTCCAAACACAAAAATCAAGGCTACGTTACAAAGAAATTGCCACCTCCGCAGCGGAGCTGCAACGCACGGAGTGCGAAACCACGCATAACCACAGGCAAGCGCCCGGAACTAACAGACTATGGGCTTCAAGCTTCCGCATGACGTTGTTAGCACTTGCGCGAAGCGTGACGAACCGCCGAGCAAACGGAGGCCTTTCCGATTCATCTTTCTGCAAAATTCACGTATTGCCAATGACATCCTCAGAACTATGGCCGACGTCTGCGAGGCATTCTGTCTATTCTGTGTATTCAGTGGATTAGCCAAATTCGTGTGCATTCGTGTCCATTCGTGGTTAATAATCAACGATTTGGCAACAGCAGCACATAGGTTGGGAAACCGATGACCTGATGGCGTTTCATCAACGCCTGCGCATCGGCGTCCGCTTCATTGTCGCCCTGCACTTTCAAGAGAACCGCCTTGTTCTTTTCGAACCACTCCGCCACATCTCTGTCTTTCAGCGTTGTTTTGTCCATCATGACGCAGTTCTTACAGGACATCCCCCAGAAATCCACCAATACAGGCCGACCATCCTTCAACGCATCCTGCAGCGCCGCCGCGACATCCGTCCGCCAGCCATCCGCTGAAACGCCTTCCGTCTTCCAATTCAACAAGTTCCAACCAACATGCGCATAATAAACCGCCATTGCGAAAATCAATACGCCGAACAGCTTCTTGACCTTTTCCATCCACGCTCCAGGCTTCGGCAGCATGGACAGCCCCGCCCCCAGAAACGGCCACGGCAATCCCATGCCCGCCCCCAGCAAAAACGGCAGAATCAGACCAATCTGCTTGCCGTCGGCATACATTTCCGTCGCCATGACCAATACCCAAATCAAGACAGGAGCGACACAAGCCCCCGCCAAAACCGCTGTCAGACCGCCCAGCAGAAATGCGCCGACCATTGTGCCGCGACGTTGCATTCCGCCTTGCCCGCGATATCGCGAGAAGTCGATCGAAAAGACATCAAACATCGCAAGTCCAAGAAACAAAAACACCAACGCCACGGCGAAATTAAACCACGCCGACGAATTGATCGCCCCGAAACGACTTCCCGTCAAGACGACGATGACGCCAAGCAAGCCATACGACAACGCCATGCCCAACGCGTATCCAAGCCCCAAGCCGAAGCCGCGGCCTTTCTTTCCATCCTTCGCCCCCGTACCCAGAATCGCCAGATTGATGGGAATCATCGGCAGCACGCACGGCGTCAGATTCAGCATCGCCCCAAGCGGCAGCAACAGCAACGCCACAAGCCATAATCCATAACGCAATAGAATGCGCTGCAACAAGTTACCATCACCATCCGTCTTCCCTTCGCGGGCCGTTTCCAACCATTCCAGAAATGCCTTCGGCCGCATGTAGCCTTCCGTGACGCCGCCCGTCTTGAAATAAGACAACAAGCCTTCCAAATCCGTTGACATCTTGCTATCATCCAACGGCTTGGAGACATCTTCCGCCCCGCCGGACGATGTCAATTTCAATTCACGTTTGTCCGGCGGATAGCAAAGCCCTTTGTCCGAACATCCAACCATCGTCACATAAACAATCAACGGCTCCTGCGCGTCGCCCTTCACACGGTATTCCCGCCGGAAGTCATGCGTGAAGACCATATCGCCGTCCAAATCGACCGCCTTGTCTCCCACAACAAGCTCCAACTCAAGACCTTCCGCCTCCACTTTCAAATCCGCTTCATACACATGATGCTCTGGCGGGACTTTGAAGCTCAACGACAGATTCCACGTCTTTTCGCCAGCCGCCGTCAAGACGGCTTTGACGTCAAACGGCGACGCGCACCACCCGAAAAGGGTGATTCCCAACAAGATGCAGAAAAGTCTGAAACTCCGCATGAGACGAAAATCCATCATTTCTTCTCCGCCAATTCAATCACTTTCAGCATCCATTCCAGATTCTGCCGCGCCATCTTGCCGGGCACGTTCAGACAGCCATGCATATAGCTGCGAATCAGCAACCGCATCATGTCCGGCCGTTCAACGACGCCGTTCGGCGTCTTGATGTCCATCTGGAAGATCTTGTTCTCGTCCAGATGACCGCCGATGTCGAACAGTTCGCCATTCAGCGTGATCTGCCGCACGTTCTTCGGCTCTTCGTCGCGGTGGAACGTCGTGATCTTACAATCTATCACACAGCCGTCACGGCACTTGCATGGGAACGTCGCTTCTGCCAGATGCCCTTCAAAAGTCGTTTTCACGTTGGACCAGTCGATGTCGCCGCAGGCGGAGAGAACTTGCGCCACGCCAAGCATGTGCGGCGCCAAATCAATCCATGTCCATTTTGCATTTGGCGGACGGTTCCGCGTCGGCGAAATCAGACAACCTTCGAACGACGTAATTTTCTCTCCCGCATGCTCTTCCAGCCACAGGCGGCGGATTTCCTCCGCCGCCATGACATACTGTGTGCAGACACCCAGCGACAGTTTCTTCTCTTCCGCCAGTTGCGTCAATTCGCGAGCCTGGGCCAACATGTCGTCCGCCGTTAAATCGTCGTCATACACAAACGGCTTCTCGCAAAGCACATGGCAACCTGCCTCCAACGCCGTTTTCACGGCGTTGTAATGCATCTTCGGCGGCAGGCAGACATCCACGACGTCTGGCTTCTCCGTCGCCAAAAGTTCCTGCAAATCCGTGTAGCCACGGCCATTGAATTCGAACATGCTCTTCAGCGTATCCGTCGTTTTCGCAATGCTTTCCGCATTGCTTCCCAAGAATGCGACCACCTGTGCGCCTTCCAACCGCCACCAATTCGCATGATGCCGCCCTATTCCGCTCGCCCCCAGAATCGCCACCCGCGGATGGGACGGAATCCGTTCACCGCGCTTCACGTCATATCCTTTCAGCGCCTTCATCACCTGCACGCTCAATTCATTACGACGGAATCCCAACACTTTCGTCCCCCTGAAATTGAAATATCTCTCAATATCCAAAGCCGTGAGACAACGGTAGATAGGACAGTCAAACGATGTCAGCAGCTCCTGCAGGCTGTTGAACGACAGCTCCTCCGTCACCAGCAGAAACGCCAGTTTATGGGCCACCTGTTTCAAACGGTCCCGCCCGACTTCGATAATGCCCGCCTTGACCATGAACGGACTCAATTTTACAAAAATTTCCATAAAACACTCTTTCCTATTTATTACTTTTACCGCTATCTTCTTATCGCCTTGATCCCTTGAATCCCTTTTTATCCCTTCCCTTTGATCCCTTGAATCCCTTTTATCCTTTCCCCTAGCTCCCTTGAATCCCTTTTTATCCCTTCCCTTTGATCCCTTGAATCCCTTTCGTCCCTTTCTTTATTTTTCGCTTGACAACCCTGCTTTTTCATCTAACTTAATACATGTTTCGGTATTTTCATCCCATGTCGTGAAGAATCTACACACCATTATTCAAGGAAATCAATCATGATCAAAGCCATCAGCTACTGGTCCGTACAAGGCGGCGACGGCTCCTGCTCCGCACAGGACGCCATTCAACAGGCCAAAAACGCCAACTTCCAAGCCCTTGAACTCTGCGTCGGAACAAGCGGCCCGCTGACTCCCGAAACATCGGAAGCCGACTGCAAAGCCTACAAGGCCGCCGCCGAAAAGGCCGGCATCAAACTAGAATCCGTCGCCTCCGGCATGAGTTGGGGATGCTGCCCCACAAGCCTTGATCCCGCCGTCCGCAAACAGGCCATCGAACTCCACAAAGGCGCCTTGCAGCGCGTCGCGTGGCTTGGTTGCAAATCCCTCCTCTTCGTTCCGGGCGCCGTTGTCATCCCATGGGAACCCTCCTTCAAGCCTGTCCCGTATGAAAAGGCTCTCGAATGGGCTCGCAACGCAGTCACGGAACTCGGCCAGACCGCCAAAGATCTCGGCGTCAAACTCGCCGTCGAAAACGTCTGGAACGGCTTCATGTACTCACCCGTCGAATTCGCCGCGTTCATCGACAGCATCAACAATCCCGCCGTCGGCGCCTATTTCGATGTCGGCAACGTCCTCAACCACCAGCAGTGGCCGCCCCATTGGATCGAAATCCTCGGCAAACGCATCGACCGCATCCACATCAAGGATTTCAAACTCTCCGTCGGAACGCTCGACGGCTTCTGCGATCTGCTCGACGGCGACATCCCGTGGGACGACACGATGTCCGCCCTCCATCGCATCGGCTACGACAAGACCATCACCGCCGAAATGATGCCGCCGGATCCGACGCTGCTCGACCGCACGTCCAAAGCCATGGACAAGATTCTCGCCATGTAAGTTGCACATCACGGAAGGGATGAGCTCCAGCTCGTCCGGTCGCGCAAAAGCGCGACCTTCCCAAAAGAAACAGGGCTGTCGCAAACCAAGCGACAGCCCTGTTTTACAACCCATAAGCCATAATGTAACAGGCAAACTCTTCGTACTCATATCGTTCATTTTTTTGTTTTTTGACAAAGATTTTGCCATGCGCTTTTCACTCCCGCGGATTCATACCTCCGAGCCGACAGATTATGAATTTCGAGCTTTCGCATGACGTTGTTTCCGCTTGCGCGAAGCGTGACGAACCGCCGAGCCAACAGACTATGAATTTCGAGCTTCCGCATGACGTTGTTTGCGCTTGCGCGAAGCGTGACGAACCGCCGAGCCGCAGGCAGCCGTTAGAAGTCTTTCCTTTTGGATTTCTTTTTCACACATGAAGTCTTCTGATTTTGCCGGCGGCTGCGGCGAGGCTTTCTGTTTCTTCCGTGTATTCAGTGGACTACCAGCATTCGTGTCCATTCGTGTGCATTCGTGGTTTATAATCAATGTCTTGTGTTTATCAATCCATCACCTAGATATCCGCAGACATGGAGATTTTTCGGCAGGATGCCGCGGCAGAATGTCTCGTCCGCAAACAGCCTGTGCATGCTGGCGACTTGCTGGACGACCACCGTCGCCTCATCGTCGTGATTGTAAATCAAACACATACGAGATTCCTTGTTGACAAAATGCGCCGCATTTCCTTCGATGAACACCTTTCCTTTGCCAAAGTTGCTCACGATGGGCAAGCCGCTCCATTCGCCGCCGTAACGTGTATGATACGAACGGAATACGTCATGGTTCTCCACCCAGAAGAGATCGTGTCCACCCGGCCAGTTCGGACGGATGTCATGCATTTCACTG
>JAFZAB010000028.1 GCA_017548425.1 Victivallales bacterium | reverse complement strand
GTCACGTATTGGGCGAGTTGCACAGGGGCGTTGACGCTTGGCGCGACCGTCGTTTTCTGCGATATCGATCCGAAGACACTGCAGATGGATCCGGACAGCGTGGAGGCGCACATCACGCCACGAACGAAGGCCATCATGGTCGTCCACTACATGGCGCATCCAGTTGACATGGATCGCATCATGGCGATTGCGAAAAAGCATCATCTCATTGTGATTGAAGATGTTTCGCATGCGCAAGGCGGTCATTACAAAGGCAAGTTGCTGGGAACGTTCGGCGAAGTGGCGGCGATGTCCATCATGACAGGCAAGTCGTTGGCCGTCGGCGAAGGCGGCATGCTGGTGACGGATGATTTTGAAATCTACCGCCGTGCGATCCGTTTCGGCCATTACGCGCGAATCGGAGACGTGTATTCGCCGGAAGAATACAAAGAGACGTTCACGGTTCCGTGGGGCGGCTTGAAGAACCGCATGCATCAGTGCAGTTCCGCCATCGGCCGCATCCAATTGCGGAAATACGAGGCCGAAAAGGCCGAAATCGACAAGGCCATGAAGTATTTCTGGAAAGGTCTTGAAGGCGTCAATGGAATCAGCATCATCTATCCGAAGGACGAAGGCAGCGACAAGGCCGGATGGTATGCGACGCGCTTCCTGTACGAGCCGGAGGCGTTCCACGGCATTTCGAACGCGACGTTCGCCAAAGCGTTGAACGCGGAAGTCGCGGGCCACGGCTTCTCCGTCGGCGGCAACTATCCATTGCACAAATCCAGCGTGTTCTACGATGTCGATATCTTCGGCAACGGTGTGCCGACGGCGAGCCGCTTCCTGCCGAAAGGCATTGATGTCAAAGCTCTTACGGGTGAACTGCCCGTCGCCGCGCAGATCAACACGAAGATTTTGGGCGAACCGTGGTTCAAACATTACGAGCCGGAAATTATCGACAAATATATCGAAGCAGTCTTGAAAGTCGTGGAGTATCATGAAGAGCTTCTGACGGTCAACGACACGCAGAAAGTCAGTGGCGGAATCGGCCTTTCTCCTTCAAGATAAACAATATGCAGAACATGGATGACGATGCGAAAGTAAGAAGCCTGCTGGCGGACATGAAGGCCAACGGCGGGTTGGCTCCCGTGGATTTGGACGAATTCTGGGCGCGGCAGAAGGAGGCGATGGCGGCTCCGTTCAGCCCGGATATTCGTCAATGTCCGTTTGGCGCGTCGCTGAATTGGGAATGCGTCTTTGAAGAGCTGGGCTTGGAACAGGACTGGTGGCGTTTTCTCTACGGCGACAAGCCGTGGGCGATTGAAGTTTCGAAACGCTATAATGACTTGTCGGAGAAGATTGTCGGCCGTCGTCTGCTGAGTGAGAAACTGCCTGATCCGCAACGCCAATGGCCTGCGGTAAAGGAACTTGGCGATATTTTCGAGGCGGAGAACAAATGGATTGGCGGCGCGTCTGGCTCATGGTGGCTGCAACAAGCCGCGTCAACGCCGGAAGAGTTGTCGGCCCTGTTGGATCGTGTGGAGAAACGCCTTGAGAATCTGCGCGATTTCATGCTGCCCGAAAATTGGGAGACGGAAAAAACGCGGCTGAAGGCGTTGGGCTGCAAAGTGCCGTTGTATCGCGGACAGCGCGGGCCGTGCACGTTCGCATGCTCCGTGTTCGGGCCGGAAAACGTGTTGATGCTCTATTACGACGATCCTGGGCTGCTGAAACGTTTCAGCGATCTGATTGCACGGGCGATTATCGCGCGTGCGGAAGTGCTTGATGCCGAAGCAGAACCAGAGGATGTCGCCCGCGCGATGCATTGGTCATGGGCGGACGACAACTCCTGCCTGTTCAGTCCGGAAATCTACGATTTCTTCGCGATGCCGATTCATCGCGCCGTTTTCGGCAAATATGCGCCGCTGCCGCAACATCACCGTTTCCAGCATAGCGATTCGGCCATGGGGCATCTGCTGCCGTTGTTGGCGGAAGTCGATTTGAAAGGAACGAATTTCGGACCGACGCTGACGGTGTCCGAAATTCGCAAATACTGTCCGCATGCGGTCATCCATGGGCAGTTGGCGCCGTTCACCTATAGTCGCAATAATGAAGAAGGAATGGTGCGCGAATTCCTGCGCGATTTCGAACAGGCTCGCGAAAAACGCGGCCTTGTGTTCGCGACGGCTGGTTCCATCAACAATGGCAGCCGCCTGACAGGCATGCGGTTGCTGATGGCCGCCATCCAACGCTACGGACAATTTTAGCGGCTCCATATAGAGCCGCGCTTATGGCTTATGGCTTATGGGTGTTACATCACGCGTTTGGTCATTTTCATGGCGAAGTCGTGAAGGGCGTCGCGGCAGGGGGAGGCGGGCAGCGCCGTTTTCAGATTGGAGAGGGCTGTCTGCACGTAGGATTCCGCGTCGTTTTGGACGGATGTTAATGGTTCGCCGTTCATTAATTGACGAACCGTCGCGATGTCGTCTTGCGTGATGTCTGCACGGCCGAGAATGGAGCGTAGCAAGGCGGCGTCTGTCTCTGAAAGTTTGTCGAGTGCGCGGCATGCGAGCAACGTGCGTTTTCCTTCGCGGATGTCGGAACCAATTGGTTTGCCGAGCTTTGCCTCTTCGCCATAGATGCCGAGAATGTCGTCCTGCAATTGGAAGGCGATGCCGCAGTTGCGGGCGAATTGGCCAAGTTGCAAAGCCGTTTGGCAGTCTTCAATAGGCGTGTCCAAGCCAAGAGCGGCTCCCGCTTCGGCGCAATATTTCAAAAGAGCGCCCGTCTTGCCGTCGATCATCGTCATGACGGTTTCTTCCGTGATGTCATCCCATGACATATGGCTCATTTCGACATCCAGTTGTTCTCCCGCCAGCAAATCCTGCGTGAGGCGTCCTGTCATGTTGAAGACGAGAGAGAAAATCGTATTTTGTGAGAAGCCTTTTAGTTCAAACAATTTCTCCGAGGCGCGAGCCTGCAGGGAGTCGCCCGCCAGAATGGCGGCGCTGATGCCGTAATCGGCGGCAATGCTGTCGGACAGCTTCCACGCTTCCTTCCCAAGACGGCCGCCGAGAATATGTCCAGTCGGATTGCCGCGACGGAAATCATCGTGGTCGATGACGTCGTCATGAATAAGTGTCCATGTATGGAATTCTTCAACGGCGACGGCCGCCGGCAGCGCTTTTTCAACGTCTCCGCCGACTGCCTGCGCGCACATGAGCAACAAACATGGGCGGAGGCGTTTGCCGCCGCCTTGCAGATAGCCGTTGATGATGGCGAACAGATGGGAGGGCAGTTCCTGTTTGAGATAGTCCGTCTCCCGTTGCAGGGCTTGGAGAAACAAATTGCGCAGATCGTCCATGGTTTTCATCGTTTTTTCCCTCATAGAGGCTGACACGTTACGAATATTGTTAATATAAAATTGAAATTCCAAAAAGAAAGATATGTTATATATATTCCGTGATTTTGTTTTTTTATCCATTAACCTGAACAGGCAAGCAACCATGGCAACGAAGGAAGAACTTCTGAAAGTATTGGAACCCAATGGACAAGAACAGATTTTGACCTATTGGGACGAACTCGATGAAAATCAGCGTGAGCAATTGGCGCAGCAGATTTTGGAAATCGACTGGCCGACGGTGACGAAATGGGCCGCGAACGCGCTCAAAGGCGAATCCGCTCCGATTCCGTTCGACAAGCTGACGCCCGCTCCGTATCATGCGTTGGTTCCTGAAACAGAAGAGGAAAAAGCCTTCCAGGCAAAAGCCTATCAGCATGGCGTTGAACTGTTGAAGAACGGCAAGGTGGCCGCGTTCACGGTGGCTGGCGGACAGGGCACGCGTCTCGGCTATGATGGCCCGAAAGGCACGTATGAAGTTTCTCCCGCAATGCACAAGTCATTGTTCCAGATTTTCGCCGAAGCGCTTCTTCGCAATCAGGCAAAGTATGGTTGCAAGTTCACATGGTACATCATGACGAGCAAGATCAACGATGCGGCGACGCGTGCGTTCTTTGAAAAGAACCATTATTTCGGTCTGGAAAAAGAGCAGGTCAAGATGTTCAAACAGGCGATGCTGCCTGCATTCGGCTTGGATGGCAAAGCCCTGCTGGCGGCGAAGGATTCGCTGGCGCTGTCACCGAACGGCCATGGCGGCTCATTCGTCGCGTTGCGCGATTCGGGCGCGTTGGAAGACATGAAGAAGAAAGGCGTGACGATTCTGTCCTACTGGCAGGTTGACAATCCGTTGATCAAAGTCATGGATCCGCTGTTCATCGGCTTGCATGATATGACGAAATCGGACATGAGCTCCCGCGCGCTCATCAAACGCGACTACGCGGAGAAGCTTGGCCATTTCTGCATCTTGGACGGCAAGATGATCATCGTGGAATATTCGGACATGCCAGTGGAATTGGCGAAGCAGGAGGACAAGCCCGGCCGTCTGGCCTATCGCGCAGGCTCTCCCGCCATGCATGTCATGTCCGTTGATTTCATCGACCGCATCACGTCTGGAACGTTGGAATTCAATCCGCATCGCGCCAACAAGAAAGTTCCGTATATCAATGATAACGGGGAACTTGTGGTGCCGGAATCGCCGAACGCCATCAAACTGGAATTCTTCCTGTTCGATGCATTGCCGTTGGCGAAGAATCCGCTTGTTTTGGAAGCCTGCCGCGATGAGCAGTTCGCTCCTGTGAAGAACAAAGAAGGCGAAGACTCGCCCGCGACATGCCGCGCGGCCTATCTGGCCCGTGGCCGCAAATGGCTGCGTGCGGCTGGCGTCGTCCTGCCGGAAGGAATGGAAGTCGAACTTTCGACGAAGTCCTTTGTTGACGAAGACGATGTGAAGGAATTTGTGAAAGGCGGTCATCTGCCGCCGCTCAAACCGAACTGCATCAATTACGTGGAGTAAGGCTGGACGTTCTGGACGTTCTGGGAGGGGTTGATTCCAGCTAATCCAGAATATCCAGTGAATCCAGTCTTTGTTTCATTGCTTTCGTTCCATATAAAAAGGGCTGTCGCTTGTCACAAGCGACAGCCCTTTTGGTTGTTGGAAATCAAGTGATTAGGCCTCTGTTGGAGCGGCCGCTTTCTTCTTGGAAATGAAGAGGTAGAGGCAGCCGCCCGCCACGACCAGCAGTGAAATGGCGAGGATGGGGCGGTAGGCGATCCAGGCGATGGCGATCGTGATCAGCGAGCAGATAGCTGCGATGATGAAGGCCACGAAGCCCGTGCCTTTGCCGACAATCGTGCCGAGGATGGGAATGACATCCGCCAAAACGGACAACGGACGGAAGACCATGCCCATGCCGATGTACATCAGCATGAAGCCGAGGAAGCGGAACAACCACCGCTTCATTTTGTTGCTGGCGGCTTTGGCTTCGAAAAGGTCAGTGGCGGTGTGGGTGCCGTCGCGGAAAAGGAACTGCGTCTTGCCGTTCTTCGCCTTGTAGTCGGTGAAGGTATCGCCTTTCTGGACGGCGATGAGGCTGACGTCATGCGGTTTGGTGAGGGCGAATTTGACACGCAGGTCGCCGATTTGCGTTGTGTTGTTGGGGAGGACGGCGTTGGCGACGGCCTGTCCGGCGGCGTTTGCGTCGCCGTTTCCGGCCACGGCGTTCACGGCCTGGTCAACGGCGTTCGCGGTGACGGTGGCGGGAGCGGTGAAGGGGACGATGACGTATTCGCCTTCGATGCGCGCGCCGAGAACTTTCAGCTGTTGCGGCAACTGGAAGTCCGGAGCGAATGTGTAGGATTTGCTGCCGCCGATCTTTGCAATGATTTCGGGACCGAATTTGAAGGCGCCGAAGGAGACGTTGGTCGCCTTCATGTCGTCATTTTGGAAACGCATGATGCCGACGTTGCGGCAGTTCGTCCGTGCGTCTGGATTTTCAAATCTGTTAGAATCAATCGGCGCTTGAACCCACGCGGGCTCGTACGTGTAGGTGGTGACGGTTTCCGTGCCGCCGCCCATTTTCTTTTTCGTTTCAGATTGCTGATGTTCGACATACTGGTAGATTTCAACCTCCCGTTCGAGGCGGATGGCGTTTTCGGAAATGCCGAAAATAGGATCCGTCAGGATGTCCGCGGTCGCGGCAGGGCCAGTCATAAAGACAGGCTTGCCTTCGTTCTCCGCCTTGATTTCAGGCGTTCCGACATCGATGGTCACGCCTTGTAATTCTTTCAACGCGTTGGTGTTGCGCACGGCGTCATGCTCATTCATCCAAAGGACGGGAAAGCCGATGACGAAGAGGAGAAGGCCAATGAATACGCCTTTGATGGCACCGCCGATGCGGCTGAACCATGACTGGCTGGTTTTTGTCTGGAATTGTGACATGTTGTTCACCTTTTGTTTGGATGTGTGTTCTTGTTTTGAATGAATTGTCCATTACTGTATTCTTTAATGTACTTTCTGAACATGAATCGGCAACTACGCATTGATAAAATAAAATATTTGAAAAAGCTTTCAAAAGACGTGGAAGGCGGCTATATTTCAAGAAAAGTCATGAAAAGTCGTAAAGAATAGGGTGTACTTATGAGAATTGACAATCAATTGCCCGGCGGCAATATCATCGTTGAAAAGATTGACGGTCACAAGGCTGTGCTGAAGCGTGAGTTGCGTGATACCGCAGGAAACTGGTTCTACTGGAAGTTCCGTGCGGAATTCGACGAACCGGGAGACTATGTCTTCACGTTTCTGGAAGGCGCGTCCGTCGGCAACCGTGGCGCGGCCATAAGTGTTGATAAAGGAAAGACATGGACATGGGGCGGTGTCAGCGAGGAGGACAAAAAGGCGGAGACGTTCCGCTACCATGCGGCAGCGGCTGGCGAAGTGTGGTTCTGCGTATGCGTTCCGTACATGCAGTCGGATTGGGATGCGTTCATGGCGTCCATGCCGGAGGGAACGTTCCATTGCGAAGAGCTATGTCGTTCGCGGAAAGGACGTTCCGTTGAACTATTGACGTGGGGGAATGGCCCGAAAGCCATTCTTGTGACGACGCGTCACCACTGCCAGGAGTCGATGGCGACACATTCGCTGGAAGGAATGTTGCGGGAAGTCGCCGCGCATCCTAATATGTATAAGGAATACACGTTCTACGTCGTGCCGTTTGCGGACAAAGACGGCGTGGAGGACGGCGACCAAGGGAAGAACCGCAAGCCGCACGATCATGCGCGCGACTACGGGGCGGATGCGATTTATCCGGAAGTCAAAGCGATCATGGCACTTGCGTATCGCGTCAAGCCTGTGCTGCTGTTTGACATGCACTGCCCGTGGCTGCGCAGTTCGACGGATATCTACACGTATTTCGTTGGACAGGAGAATCCGCGCATTCAGGCTGGCATCACGGCGTTTTCGTCCGTTTTGGAAAACGAATCGCCTGCTAGTTTCCCCCATCATTCAAGCGACGACATGCCGTTCGGCGTTTCGTGGAACACATCGGCCAACTACAAGCAGGGCAAGACGTTGGTCATGTGGGCGGCTGGCCTGCCATGGGAGCCTCGTGCACAGTCGATCGAGATTCCGTTCGCGAATCTTCGTGATTTGACGGTTGACGCGGCGGCGGCGAAGGAATTCGGCGCCGCCCTTGCACGGACTATTCTAAAAGTGATTTAAATCACTTTCAATTAACAATTAACAATTAACAATTTAGAGCCACTTGAAACCAAAGGAAAGGACATGAGAAAGACAAGACAATTGCTGACGTTTTGCTGTCTGATGGCGGCATGTTGCGCGTTCGGACAGAGTGACTTGTGGAAAGAGCACGGCGGCGCCCCGCAGGGCGACAAAGTGCTTGAACACAAGATGGCGAATCCCGTCTATTATCAGGAAGCCGGCAAACGCAATCTGCCGGTGGAGCCTTTTGCCGTCTATAAGGCGACGGCTAAAGTGAAGGGTAATGTGCCAAACGGCGGCGGCATGGCTCTTGTCAGCTATGGATGGGATTCGTTCGGATGGAGTTTTGACACCAGTGTTGGCGTTGGTGTCTGGCCTGAATGGCGTGATGTTTCGACGAATATTTGCGTTCCAGACGGAACCGTCGCCTTTACGCCGTTGGTGCTTTCCAATGCCAAAAATTCCGAAATGGCCATCAAGGATATCAAAATCGTTCTGGAGAAGAGCGCGGCGGACCACATCAAGGAGATGCAGGCGAAGGCGGAGCCTTCCCCGCGGGAACGCATGCTTTTGGCGCGTTACTATCTGACCAAGAAGGATTTCGTCAATGCCATCAAACTGCGCGAAACGACGTCGGACAAACATGCCCGCGCGGATATCGCCTGCATTTTGGCGAAGGCTTACACGGATAAGGACGACATTCGCCGCAATACGCAGGAAATGATTCGCAATGAAGCACTTCGGTGGCCGGACGCCAAACTCCGCATTCCGGAATTGCTGTCCAATTTTACACCAGAAGAGCAGTTCAATATCTGCATGTGGGCCATCGTCTCCAATCCGAACGAATATGTCGTCAAGGCAATGGATTACGTCGGTGCGAAACAGGGATTGACGGTTGCGGGCAAGACGCGGCTTCTTGAAGCGAAGCGCGCCGCCTTGGGGCGTGTATCAGACAAGCAAAAGGAAAATGCGGAAGTCAAGGAGGCTGTCATGAAGCTTGAGAAGAAATTGGAAGAAGAAGAAGCGGCATTGGCCGAAAGCAAGGCCAATCTGGGCAAATGCAAAATCAATCTGGGCGGCATGATTTTGACGGCGGAGACGATGGCCGTCGTGCTGCCGTTGGAGCCGACTCCGTCGGAAAAACATGCGGCTGAGGATTTTGTGTCGCATATCGAACAGATGACGGGCATCAGCCTGAATATCGTGACGGATGTCGCGGACGGCCGTTATCCGATTTTTATCGGCCGCAATTCAGCTTTGGCCGATTATGGTTTCGACGTCGATTACGCGAAGCTCGGTCTGGAAGGCATCCACATGGAAGTGAGCAAGCGAGGCACGGTTCTGGCCGGCGGCCGCCGCGGTGTGCTGTACGCTGTCTATACGTTCTTGGAAGAGAATCTCGGCTGCCGTTGGTTCACGGAAGACTGCATCGTGATTCCGAAGAAAGGCAGCTATTCATTTAAGACCTTCAAGAAAGTGTATGTGCCGCCACTGGAAGGACGTGCGACGGATTATCCGTGCTCCCGCCCATTGCCGTTCAGCGTCCGCAACAAATACAACGGCGCGTACATTCCGGACGTTGATGAATGGGGCGGCAACATCCATTATCGCGGCTTCGTCCATACATTCAATGCGTTGGTTCCGCCGGCGACCTACGGCGCGAAGCATCCGGAATACTATTCCGAAATCAACGGCCATCGCGTGATTGAACAGTCGCAGCTCTGCCTGACGAATCCCGACGTGCTGAAAATCGCGACGGAGACCGTCTTGAGATGGTGCAAAGAGTCGCCGCGCGCGGCCATCATCAGCGTGTCGCAGAACGATTGGCACAACTACTGCACATGCGCAAAGTGCAAAGCGTTGGCGGAGAAGGAAGGAAGCCAGATGGGACCGTTGCTGCACTTCGTGAACGCCATCGCCCGCGAAGTCGCCAAGCAGTATCCTGAAAAGATCATTGACACGTTGGCGTATCAATACACACGCAAGCCGCCGAAATTCGTGAAGCCGGAACCGAACGTCGCCATCCGCCTGTGCTCCATCGAATGCTGCTTCGTCCATCCGTTGGACGGCTGCGAATACAACAAGAAGTTCGTTGAGGACATGGAAGGCTGGTCGAAGATTTGCAAACGCCTGCATATCTGGGACTATGTCATCAACTATGCGCATACCATCATGCCGTTCCCGAATCTCGACGTCCTGCAGCCGAACATCCAGTTCTTCATCCGCAACGGCGTGACGGGCATCTACGAAGAGGCCAACTACTTTAGCAAGGGCGGCGAAATGTCCGAATTGCGCTCCTACTTGATGGCCAAATACTTGTGGGATCCGAACGCGGACGGCAAGAAGGCCCTCTACGAGTTCACGGAAGCCTACTATGGCGCGGCTGGAAAATATATCCGCGACTATCTGACGCTGTTGCACAAGACCGTCTGCTCCAACACGAAACGCCATGTCCGCATCTACACGCCGCCACAGGATTATCTGGACGAACCCGCCATGTTGCAGAAGTCGTTCGATTTGTTCGCGAAAGCGGAGAAGGCCGTGAAGGATGATGCGAAGCTGTCGCATCGTGTCGCCGTCGCGAAGATGCCGTTGCTCTACACGAAACTGAAGCTGAGCCAAGGTGGCTACAAACTTGAAGGCACGGCACTTGTGCCGCAGGATACGGTCAAGACGGAAGTCGCGGAGGAATTCGCGAAGACGGTCGCCGCCGAAAAGGTGACGCATTACCATGAAGGTTCCGCCGATATCGTCCAGTGGCTGGACGCCCAGAAGAAAGGCCGCGAGAAACTGGATGTCGTGACGCTGAAGAACGCGCAGATCGCTCTCGATATCATTCCCGCCGCGGGCGGCCGCATCTGGCGGATCACGGAGCTGAAAGGCATGCGCCAACTGCTCCGCAACGTCGAAAATTCGAAGAAGGAACTCAATCCGTTCGAAGGCGGCTATGAAGAGTACGCGACCGACAAGCATCGTGGCCCAGGCTGGAGCGAAACGTATCGCGTCGTGTCCAAGTCGGAAACGTCTGTCGAACTGGAAGCCGCTCTGTCCAATGGACTTGTGATGTCCCGCAAGATTGAATTGGTTCCTGAAAAGGCGTCGTTCAAAGTCACGTCCAGCGTGAAGAATCCGAAAGGCGCAAGCAAGATCACCTTCCGCGTCCATCCGGAATTCATGGTGTCTTCGACGGCGAACGCGAAATTGGCTATGCGTCAGCGGAATGGACAGGCCTTTGTTAAAGCGTTGGCGAATCCTGACAATCCGAAGGCGGAGAAAGAATTGTGGCTGCGCGAAGAGGACAAGCCGAACGGCGAATGGACCATTATCGACGAGAAGACTGGCGTCCGCATCGTCAACCGCTTCAATCCGGCGGAAGTTCAGTTCTGCTATTGCAACTGGAATGGCGCGCAGTCCCGCGTCAATCTGGAAGAGTGGCGCACGCCTGTTGACGCGAAGGCCAACGAAGCCGTCACGCTGACGAACACCTACGAAATCATCGTGCCGTAAACGGCACGATGATGCCTATGGCTTAATAAGCTAAAAGCTTAAAGCTGAAAGCTTTTAGCAAAAAACAATGCAGCCTTGCCGCTGAGAATTTGCGGCAAGGCTGTACTGTTTTTCAGAAGGGACTAAAGGGACAGAAACGACGGGGGGATTGCGGTCAGTTTTGCTGATCGTCACCATGCGCGGCCATGATGGCCGTCAGGATTTTTTCAAGAGAGAAGAGAATGAGGCCTAACGCCGCGAAGCCAATCGTGCAGGAGATGAAGGCGAACAACGTCCAGAGGCCGAAACTGCCTAAAAAGCCAAGCAATGACAGAATCGGCGGGACGGCGCAAAGATAGGCTCCGGCCTTCAATGCCACGAGCAGAAGCTTGGAGGAGGGCGAGGCGGCCGATTCGTTCAGCATTTTGATGACGGGCGGGATTTCGGGATCGAAATCCTGCTTCTTTTTTTCCTGTTCGGACGATGGTTGCGGATCGAGAACGGGTACTTTCAGTTCGTTTGGCTGATTTTGATCTGACATGATTTGCCTTTCTGTGATTGAATGGAATTGCCAGTGGAAAATAATTTTGAATATAAAACGTTTGTTGTTTGGTCGTTATTTGAAGCCTTTTTGGCAAGGAGCTAAGGAAGAGGTGGAGGCGGGACGCCGTCGGTACACCTTTGCCCAACAGCGGGACGCTGATGGAACCTCCTAAAAAAATGCAAAGAATGCAAAAAAATCTATTGCATTTTAGAAAACAGCGCACTATATTTATAATTTGTATAAAAGTGATAAAACTGGCCGTCACGGAATGACGGCCGCAACTATAACGTATCATTCGGAGTAGGACAAGATGAACATTGATTGGTCGAAATTAGGTTTCGCTTACATGCAGACGAAGAGCCACATCCGCTATGTCTGGAAAGACGGCAAATGGGATGGCGGCGAACTGGTCAGCGAACCCTATCTGAACATCCATATCGCGGCGACGGCGCTTCATTACGGTCAGGACGCATTTGAAGGACTTAAAGTCTTCCGCCGCAAAGACGGAAAGCTCTGCGCATTCCGTCCGGAGATGAACGCTCGCCGTATTTCCGCGAGCGCCCGCCGCAGCTGCATGGCGGAAGTTCCAGAAGATCTGTTCATGGACGCCGTTCGCCGTGTCGTGAAAGACAACATCGACTATGTGCCGCCATACGGCACGGGCGCGTCCCTGTACGTCCGCCCGCTGTTGATCGGCACGGGGCCGCAGATCGGTGTGAACGCCGCGAACGAATACACGTTCATCATTCTCGTCACGCCAGTTGGCGCATACTACAAAGGCGGTCTGAGCCCCGTCCGCGCCATCATCTTTGATGATTTCGACCGCGCGGCACCGAACGGCACGGGCATGGTGAAGATGGGCGGCAACTACGGCGCCGCCTTGCTGCCGCACAAGATCGCCCATGACAAAGGCTTCCCCGTCGATCTGTATCTGGACGCGGCGGAACACAAATACGTCGATGAATTTGGCACGTCCAACTTCATCGCCATCACGAAGGACGGCACGTATGTGACG
>JAFZAB010000003.1 GCA_017548425.1 Victivallales bacterium | reverse complement strand
GTCGCGCTACTTTATAGGATGTTACCAACCCGATGGTAGGGTACTCAAGTGGTCAACGAGGGCAGACTGTAAATCTGCTAGCCATGCTTTCCTTGGTTCGAATCCAAGCCCTACCACCATTTTTATTGGTAGGGTACTCAAGTGGTCAACGAGGGCAGACTGTAAATCTGCTAGCCATGCTTTCCTTGGTTCGAATCCAAGCCCTACCACCATTCATATGCAACAGGCGTGAACATAACATTTTATGCTCACGCCTGTTTTTTGTTTTCCAAAACGGAATGGCCGTGATTATTCCACGACGACCACGATGCTGTTCACCATCGGCTCCACGTCTTTCTCCCATGGACGCTTGTTTTCAAATTTCAACTCATAGCGACCAGCCTTCTTCGCTTCAAAATAGAAACGGAAAACGCCTGGAGCACCGGATACAATGCGGCTTGTTTCCTCCGTCACATAGTCGTTCTTCTTCAGTTCGACACCATCCACCGTGTCCTTCCCGCAGTAATACCAAGCGAATCCCGTCGTGATATTGCCTTCCGCATGAATGACAAACTCCTCCGCCACATGGACATGCAACTCCTTAACCTGCCCTAAAATCGCCGATGGCAGAGGCGGTTCCTCAACTTTCTTGTTGACGTCATCCGTCTTCTTGATGTCATCCGTTTGCTTTTTCTTCATCGCGCAACCGCAGCCAATCGCAACCACGGCAAGCAAACACAGCGCAAGCATCCAATATTCTCTCATATCATTCTCCTAAAGTAACATAAGCCATTGGCCATAAGCTATTAGTGCCGCTATCAACGGCTCAAATCTTGCCTTGAATATTGACACGGCCGATGCCAAGCATGCCGACGGAATAGATGAATCCCGCCGCGCCGTCCGACAGCTTGTCGTCCTTCGCTTTCAAAACTTTCTTGCCGTCAAACGTCGCGATGATGTCGTTTCCTTTGCATTCCAGTTTCACGTCATGGACATCGCCAAGCTTCCAATCCACATCGCATTCAGCCAGAATGGTTTCGCCATAGAACTGTCGTGCCAGAACCAGTTTGTTTCCACGCCGCGTCAATGAAATGTAGCGACGCGTTCCCTGCCAACGGCACATCAGTCCGGCTGCATCCGCCAGATGGACGGCCAGCCGCGCTTCAATTGACTGATCCTTCCAATAACGATTACCCGTATAGGCGTAGCCTGTCGTGCTGTTCTTTCCAAAATAGACCAGTTCCTCCTTGTCTTCGCTGAAACGGCCGCGCGACATGTCGCAATCGACGATCCAGCCCGGAATTCCGTTGCGGACGGCAGGCAGCCTGTCCGTCTGATAATGGAAACCGCCCTCCAAATCAATATATTCAATGCGTATGATGCCTTGCCACTGTGTCTGCGTCACATTGATTTCAAAGCCAAGATCCGTGACGGGTTGGCCGTTCGTTTCGGGAATTGTAAGGCTCAGCATTGTGTCACCGGTGGCGAGGAAGCCGTCGGCTGCATTCGAATACGCCATTTCCGTCTTGCCGTCCGCTCCCATGTAGCGCACGAACATCCGCACTCCGGCTGTCGTGCCTTTTAGCAATTTTGCCTTCACGGTCATGCCCGAATACAGTTTGCTTGTTCCGACGACGCTGTAACCGCCTGTCACGGAGCCTGGCATCATCGGTTTGGAGACTCTCGCCGTTCCACCGATTGGCATCCAGAATGTGAATTGCTGGCAGCCGTCCGGCTTGTCGAAGCACCAATTTATGATATTGTCATCCACCCTGATGCCACGCTCTGTCGGCTCCGCCATAAAGCCCCTTGCTGATTCAAACTTTGTGAAATCCAGCCAATGCGACTCGCCTTTCAACGGCCTCCAGCCCATGACTTTCCGCCCAATAGCCGCGATCTGAAGAGCCTCCGTCAGGCAGTCCGTCACGGAACGCGTGCCGTCCGCCGTCGGCAGGATGATGCGGTCCGCCATCTCCGAACGGTAGTCGTAATCTTCGCAAATTCTCTTAAGACCGACGACCAGCGCCATCAGGCAGCCGACGTTCGCGGAATTGCAGTCTGTGTCCCATCCAGCCGTGTTCACGATCGCCAACGCCTTGTTGAAATCGTCAGGCGCGTAGCTCCACGCCATGACCATCAGCGCATGATTTGGAATCACATGGCAGTTGCCGCCGTAAATATGGTAACCATATTTTTCGTTGATTCGGTCATATGTCTTCCGCCAGTCGCGGTCCTTTTTGCACCATGCCCGCACGTCACGATGCAGCTTCGCAATCAAACAGTCCTTCGGTATCAACGAAACACCGATGTCCAGCAGTTTTTCCATATCTTTTTCAATGAATGCCGCCGCCTCCATGCCCGCCACGACGACCGCCGCGTTCACGGCTTCGCCGTCATGCGACACGCTGGCCGCCTTGCGAGCCAATTTCGCCGCCAGTTGCGGATCGCCCGGGCAGACCAGCCCGAATCCATCGATGAAAATCTGCGCGCCAATCTGCTCGGCCACCGTCTTGCCGTTCGTCTCGATCGATCCAGACTGCGGCGACTTCATACCCGCCTTAAGTCGCAGAAACGCCGTATGTTCCGTCGAATGCCCCATGCCGCCCCACCACAGGATCGTCTTGCCTTCCAGCAGATAGTTCAGCCATGTCTCACCGAAGAATTCGTCCGGCGTTTTTTCATACAAGCCTGAATCCTCCAACGCGCGAACAAATGTCAATGTTCCAGAAATATCGTCGTCCGACACGACAAGCGGAACATTCTGATCCTTATGGACATAGTGGTCGATCAGCCCCCACTTGGCCTCCAAGCGATCTTTCCACCATCCTTCGAACGGACGGCCCGCATAGACGCCGATAACTTTGCCCAAAACGCCCGCGAATACTTGTTCTTCGTAATCTTTGACTGCCATCTTTCTTGACCTTTTATTTTTTGCAACATAAGACAAACTCATTATATTAGTTTAGATGAAATATCATTGGTTTTCAAGCCATCTGCCAAAAGAATAGCAAGAAGACCGCAAAAAACAGTCGTGGAACATGGCAGGCGAACGCTTGTCTCAAGCCATGACATTGTAAAAAACACAAAAACATTCCTGCGGGAAACGGTATCCATGTCGGAAACATCTCAAAATCGAATCCATTGCACATACCTTATTATAGGCTCCGGTCTCGCCGGCCTGACGGCCGCGTTGGAGGCCGCCAAATACGGTAAAGTCATCGTCATCACGAAGACGAAGGCTGAAGAATGCAACACGCGCTATGCGCAAGGCGGCATCGCCTGCGTCGTTGACAAAAACGACACGTTTGAAGCGCATATCGCGGATACCATCACCGCCGGAGCGGGCCTCTGCCATCCGGATGCCGTTCGCGACATTGTCACAGGCGGCCCCGCCCGCGTCCGCGAATTGGAAAAACTCGGCCTGAAATTCACGACCATGGGCGAAGTCCACGCGAATGTTTCGCCAGACAAAGCGAACGAACTTGATCTCGGCCGTGAAGGCGGCCATTCCGCCCGCCGCGTTCTCCATGCAGGCGATATCACGGGCAGCCAAGTCTCCGACGTTTTGCTCGCCCGTTGCCGCGAAAACAAAAACATCACGATTCTGGAAAACCATCTCGCCGTGGATCTTATCTCGACGCGGCACATCGAATGGCAGGGCGAAAATCGCTGTCTCGGCGCATATGTGATGGATACGAAAACAAACGAAATCAAGACGTTCCTTTCGCGGTTCACATTCCTTGCGACGGGCGGCGCAGGCAAAGTCTATCTTTGCACATGCAATCCGGACGTCGCCTGCGGCGACGGCATCGCCATGGCCTATCGCGCCTCCGCCGAAATCTCCAACATGGAATTCTACCAGTTCCATCCCACCATCCTCTACCATCCGCACGCCAAATCCTTCCTGATCAGCGAAGCCGTCCGCGGCGAAGGCGCCGTGCTGAAGGTGAAACGCAAAGGCGAATACGTCGAATTCATGCAGGACATCCATCCGCTTAAGAGCCTTGCGCCGCGCGACATCGTCGCGCGCGCCATCGATAACGAGCTGAAACGCAGCGGTGAAGAATGCGCCTATCTGGACATCCGCCACCACACGGAAGACTTCCTTAAGAAACGCTTCCCGAACATCTTCGCGAAATGCATGTCCTACGGAATCAACATGGCGAAGGATTTGATTCCTGTCGTTCCGGCGGCTCACTACTGCTGCGGCGGCGTCCGTACGGACACGAACGGCATGACATCCGTCAAAGGATTGTACGCCATCGGCGAAGTCGGTTGCACAGGCCTACATGGTGCCAACCGTTTGGCTTCCAATAGCTTGCTGGAGGCGATGGTCGTCGGCTACAACGCCGTCGTCCACAGCCAGGCGTTCGTCAACACGCCCGTCGGCATCTCACCGGACATGATTCCAGACTGGTCGCATGGCGACGCCGTCAATTCGGACGAACAAGTCGTCATCACCCACAACTGGGACGAAATCCGCCGCTTCATGTGGGACTACGTCGGCATCGTCCGCACGAACAAACGCCTGGAACGCGCCAAGAATCGTATCCGCATGATTCGCAAAGAGATCGAAAAATACTACTGGAACTTCCTGCTGACGCCGGATCTTGTCGAATTGCGCAATCTCGCCTCCGTGGCGGAGATGATCATCGACTCGGCCACCGCCCGTCAAGAATCCCGCGGCCTCCACTACAATCTGGACTATCCATGGGCGGCTCCTGGCACGCAGGGAAAGGACACCGTCCTCCGCCAGCCGCAAAAATCCACTGTCTGGTTCGAATAACCCCCTATATACCAATACAATACCATGTTAGGTCGTATCATGTTCAAGAAACTCTCCATCGCCTGCGCGGTTCTTTTGGCCGCCGTCACCGCCCGTGCGGAAGACATGTATTATTCGGATGCCGTTCTCGCGCAAATCGATGACCAAGTCATCACGTCCTATGAAGTCAAACAGCATGCGGAGAAACACGAGGCGGCTCTCCGCCAGCAGTTCAAAGGACAGGAGCTTGTGGACAAAATCGTGGCCCTCCGCAAACAAGTGCTCGACACGCTAATCGAACGCGAGCTTATCTACATGGAATTCAAGAACATGAAGGCCACCGTCCCGCCATTTCTCATTCAGGAGCGTCTTGACGATTTGATCATGTCCACGTCCGGCGGCGATATCCGTGAATTCGAAAACACGCTCAACATCCGTGAAAAGATGACGATGTCCGAACTAAAGGATAAAATCAGCAAGGATATCGCCATCGAACTACTCAAGCAGAACCGCGTCACGAAAGGCATTCTCATCGCAGACTCCGATATCGACGACTATTACAAACACAACGCCACTGATTTCATCCGCCCGAGAAGTTTCCGCTATTCCGTCATCCAAATCAAGAAGAATGGCGGCCGTTATGCAGACAAAATCAAAGAAGTCTGCGACACCATCGCCAAAAAACTTGCCGACGGTGAGCCTTTCGATGAACTGGCGAAGAAATATTCCGAAGGCGCCAACGCTGAAAACGGCGGTGACCAAGGCTGGATGGTCCGCGTCAACGAACAGCTTCTGGAAGTGATCAACAAGATGGAGCCCGGCCAGACATGGCCCAAACCAATCGACCTCGGCTACAACATTTACTTCCTGCATATCAATGAGATAGACGGCGGCGGCATTCCGGAGCTCACGCCCGAACTGCGCAAAACCATCAAGGAAAAGCTCTCCAAGCTTGAAGAGAAGAAAAAGTACGACGCGTTCATCAAAGAGCTGTCCATGAAATATCCTGTCAAACGGATGAACGGTCTGAAATACTGATATGTGGTCGGACACACATTTTCATCTTGATCCGGAAGACAATCCGCAGGAAATCTTCGCCGCCGCCCATGCGGCGGGCGTTGATCTGCTCATCGTCCAAGGGACGTCTTTGGACGACTGCCAACGGACTGTTGATCTGGCGGATCCGGCCAACGGCGTCTATGTGACAGCCGGCCTCCATCCGCATGTCGCCAATACATTTACAGATTTGGAACCGTTCCGCAAATGGCATGAAACGAATGGTTGCGTCGCCGTCGGCGAAATCGGATTGGACTACCATTATGACTTGTCGCCCCATGACGACCAGAAGCGCGTTTTCGAAATCTTCCTGCGGTTCGCCGTCGAACTCGGCAAACCGCCTGTCATCCACTGCCGCAGCGCGTTTGACGACTGCTACGACATTATCAAAAACACGCTTCCGACTGGCTATCCCTTTCTGATTCACTCCTTTGCGGATACGCACACGGAAGCCCGCAAATGGCTGGATCTCGGCGCCATGCTGTCCTTCAACGGCATGTCAACGTTCAAAAAGTCCGACAATGTCCGCGAAGCTCTCGCCATCACGCCGACGGATAGGATTCTGCTAGAAACGGATTCCCCCTATCTGGCTCCCGTCCCCTATCGCGGTCAACGGAACACGCCGGCCTTCATACCGATCATCGGCAACTACGTCGCGGAGCAGAAAGGCCTTCCGCCCGAAGAACTTGCGCAGATCACGATAGATAACGCGAAACGTTTTTTCCATATCAACCCATAATTTTTGGAGGTCATCATGGCTCAATTAACGGTTGCAGGTTTTGGTGAAGTCATGCTGCGGCTTTGCCCCGCAGGAAAGAAGCGCTTCGCGCAAGTCCTTCCCGGCCAACTGGAAGCGACATTCGGTGGCGGCGAGGCCAACGTCTGCGCATCATTGGCCATGCTCGGCGTCAAATCACGCTATCTCACGGCTCTGCCGGACAATCCAATCGCCCAGGCCTTCGCACGCCAACTGGCCGGCATCGGCGTCGATACCTCCAAAATCCTTTTCTCAAAGAAAGGCCGCATGGGCGTCTATTATGCGGAACACGGTTCCAACATGCGCGGTTCCAATGTCTTATACGACCGCGATTATTCGACGATCTCCCTACTGGCTCCTGAAGACTATGATTTCAACGCCATGCTGGACGGTGTGGATGTCCTTCATCTGACGGGCATTACGCCTGCTCTCAGTGAAAACGCCTTCAAATCGACGTTGGCTCTCGCGCAAGCGGCCGTTGCGAAAAACATCACTGTCTCGCTCGATTTGAACTACCGCAAGAAGCTTTGGAATTGGCGACCCGGAACAACGAAAAACGCGCTCGCCAATGAATGCATGGAGCAGATCGCGAAATACGCCGCCATCATCGTCGGCAACGAAGAGGACGCGGCGGACGTCTTCGGCATCCATGCGGAAAACACATCCGTCGAATCCGGCAAGCTGAACATCAATGGCTACCGCGAAGTCGCCGCCAAACTTCTGGCGAAATTCCCGCAGGCGAAATGCATCGGCATCACGCTCCGCGAAAGCGTCTCCGCCGACCACAACAACTGGGGCGGAATGGTCTTCGACTGCACGGCGAAACAGGCCTTCTTCGCACCGCTGGACGCCAACGGCAACTACACTCCGTATGAAATCCGCGACATCGTCGATCGTTTCGGCGGCGGCGATTCCTTCTGCGCAGGCCTCATCTACTCCCTCTGCCACGACTACTCTCCGGAGGATTCCATCCGTTTCGCCGTTGCGGCATCCGCTCTTAAGCACACGATTCCAGGCGATTACAACTACTCCACGGCGGATGAAGTCCTCGCGCTCATGAAAGGCAATGCCTCCGGCCGCGTAAAACGCTAATCGTCCCTTTAGTCCCTTTAGTCCCTTTAGTCCCTTTTACCTTCTAAATAACCAATTACCATGAACTTCCAAGATCTCATGAAAGACTGCCCCTGCATCACGATCCTCCGTGGTGTCGAACCGCAGGAAGTCAACGACATCGCCGACGCCATCTGCGACGGCGGCATCAAACTGCTTGAAATCACGCTCAACTCGCCTGTCGCCCCGCTGGACAGCATCGCGAAGGCCGTCGATCATACGCAAGGCCGCATGATGATTGGCGCGGGAACGGTTCTGACCGTTTCAGACGTCCGCAACGTCCATGCCGCCGGCGGGCAGTTCATCATCTCGCCGAATACCGATCCGGACGTCATCCATGAAACCGTCAAGCTCGGCATGATTTCCATTCCAGGCTTCTTCACGGCGACAGAGGCCTTCAACGCCATGAAAGCGGGCGCTGATTATCTGAAGCTGTTTCCCGCTGGAATCGTTGGACCGGGCTATGTAAAGGATTTGAAAGCAGTCGTTTCCAAACCGATCATCGCCGTTGGTGGCGTCAATGCGGAAAACATTCCCGCATTCATGAAAGTCTGCGCAGGCGTCGGCATCGGTTCGGCCGTTTATAAGAAAGGCCGCACGCCAGACGAAATCCGCAAGGCGGCCGCCCAGCTCGTCAATTCCTTCAAGACCATCTGCTGATTTTCCATGAAACAGATACAAGCCAAGATTCTGTCCAACAAACAACTGCAAGGCGATTATTTCCAACTGGATATGAACGCCCCTGAAATCGCGCGGGAAGCGCGTCCGGGCCAATTCGTCCATGTCCAGATTCCAGATTTGGAACATCGCGTCCTGCGCCGTCCGTTCAGCATCTACGATACGGATCCTGCCACGGGCCGCCTCAGCCTTGTCTATAAAACGGTTGGCGAAGGCACGCGGAAGCTCAGCACGATTCCGTCGTCTGGAAATCTTGATGTGATTGGTCCGAACGGCAAAGGCTTCACGATTCCCGCCGCTGGACAAAAAGCCATTCTCGTGGCGGGCGGCTTCGGCTGCGCGGCGACGTTTCTTCTGGCGAAACTCGCCCCCATCAAGCCAATTGTCTTAATCGGTGGCCGTTCGAAAATCGACATCCTGTTGCAAGACGAATACAAAGCTCTTGGATGCGATTTGCGAATCTCAACGGACGATGGTTCGCTCGGCCATCGTGGCCTTGTCACAGACCTTCTGCGCGAAGCACTTGCGGAATTTCCGAATGCCTCCGTCGCGGCCTGCGGCCCGAATCCGATGCTGAAAGCCGTCGCCGCCATCGCGCCGACGACTGAAATCAGTCTGGACCAGCCCATGTGCTGCGGCGTCGGAGCCTGTTTCGCCTGTGTCGTCAAGCTAAAGGCCGACACGCCAGACGGATGGCGCTATGCGCGCTCCTGCATGGAAGGCCCTGTCTTCAACGCAACGCAAGTCTGGTGGGATTGAAGGACGTCCCGCTTGCGTCTCGCCTGCGGGCAGGAGGTCCCGCTTGCGTCTCGCCTGCGGGCAGGAGGTCCAATCGGCGTCCTCACCGTCGAACAGATGCGCGT
>JAFZAB010000027.1 GCA_017548425.1 Victivallales bacterium | reverse complement strand
GACTGCGAACGCATCATTTGGATGACGGTCGATGAAACAGGCGGCGTCTCCATCGGGCTGGATTCCCATCGAGCCCCGCAAGACGCGCCGCCGCCACAGGCGGTGACGGACGCGTTGCTCGCATGGTGCCGCGATGCCGTTCCGCGTCTTCAGGAAGGGGGTAAATTCCTACTTGCCCAAGGGACGGATCTGGATGAATGCCGCAGTGTCGCGGACTGGACATACGGTGCCCTCTTGCTGGTTCCCGTGCGAATCAACAAGACGCTGTGCGGCATGATGCTGATGGCGTTCGACGGCGAGATTATCGTGGACGAAACAATCAATGTCCGAAGCGGAATGCTTTCCGACACGATGTCGTTGACGCTTGTGCAAGACCGTCAGCGCAAGGCATTGGAAATAGAGCGAGACCGCGCCGTGACGGCGGAACGGACGAAGAGCAATTTCTTCGCGCAAGTCAGCCATGACATCCGCACGCCGCTGAATGCCGTTATCGGCTATGCGGATTTGCTGAGTTCCGGCAAATACGAGGCTGGAAAAGAACAGGAATACTACGAAAACATCGTGCTTTGTGGCAACGCCTTGCTGAATCTCATCAACAACGTATTGGATTTGAACAAGTTGGGAGCAGGGCAGATGGAAGTCTCGCCAGAGGCGATTGATTTCCCGAAAATGGCTCAGGAAGCCATGCGCATCTTCTCGCTGGACGCGAAGGCGAAGAACCTCTGCCTGTCATGCGATATCGGAAACATCCCGCAGTTGGATTTGGACAAGAAACATCTCTTGCGGATTCTGGTTAATTTCCTGAGCAACGGCGTGAAATACACGAACGAAGGCGGCGTGACGTTACGTGCGAATTTCCATGAAGATACGTCCGATACGGGCACGTTGCGATTCGAAGTGGAAGACACGGGCATCGGTATCGCCGAAAGCCGTCAGGCGGACATGCTGAAGCCGTACGAACAAACTGGCGCCTTGCAGATTCGCATGGAAGGCACGGGATTGGGCTTGGCGATCAGCCATTCGCTGATCGAACTGATGGGCGGCAAGATGTCGTTGATGAGTCAGTTGGGAAAGGGAAGCACGTTCATCGTCGAACTTCCGAACGTCCATTATCGGAAGCCAGTCGCCAGCGGTGAAGGGCAGACCATCAAGAAAGCCTGCGACTGCGGCGAGATGTCATTGCTGTTGGTGGACGATATCGACATGAATCTGCGCGTTTTGGCGGCTGTCTGTAAGAAATTCGGTTTCAAGGACATCGTTACGGCGCATGACGGAGTGGAAGCGTTGGAAAAGATGCAACAACAGCATTTCCATTTGGTGCTGTCCGACATATGGATGCCGAACATGGACGGCTTCGGTTTGATTGAAAAAATCCGCCAGAATGAATCGCTCAAAGGCATCCCAGTTGTCGCCATCACGGCGGACGCAAGCTCTGAAACGGATGCCCGCTCGAATCTTTTCTCTACCGTTGTGCTGAAACCGATTACCAGCGCGAAACTGCAGGAAATCATGGAAAAAGTGTTTGGCTAAAGGCCGTTGCGAAAAACACTTGGGTATGATGGCAAGCGGCGCGCCGTTTTCTTGGCGCGCCGCTTGTTTTTTGTTTATTCAAGGAAGAACGGTGAATCTTCGTCAATCCGTTTTTTCAGCTTCGGCTTGTCCGATTGGGCGTTTCCCTCCGGTTGTTTCGTCTCTTCCGGCTGATTGTTTTCTGTCGGCTGCGCCGCATCCTGCGCGGGCTGTCCATCCATTGGCTGTTCGCCATTTTGCAGCTGTTCCGGTGAATCGGGGGCTTCCTCTTCTTCGGGAGCGTTCGGATCGGCCTGCCGCCCTCTGTCCAGAACGTTGATTTTCTCGACTGGATAGACGGTGACGCGGATGCCGCGGGCGTCTCGTGAACGAAGGGCGATGTCTTTGAAATTGACCTTCACGGACGAGCAGGAACGGCGGCGGTTCGCGACGAGCTGGAATTCGATGACAACGCCGTCGTTTGTGTAGAGCTCCTTGATGACGCAGTCTTCCGGAATGATATGATACTCCTTGTTGAGCATGAACTGCCCGATGCGGAAGCGTTTCGCATACCATGTTCCCGACACTTTGTCTTGATAGATAATGGAATAGACCTGCGAACGGTTGGCGACCATGACGTATTTCGTCGGCCCGATGTATTCCTTTTCGGGCACTTGGATGACGCGGCATGAACCATCGTTGCGTAAAAGGACGAGTTTGTCGAATTCCGTGCAAACGACTGGCGATGCGTCTTTTGCGGACGCCTTGACGTTCGTGCCGAGGAAGTTGTTGACTTTGTCGTGATAGACCTTCACGTCACGCCGCGCAATGTCGCGCGCCTTGACGGTGTCGAGTTGGGCGATTTCCGTGCGCCGCGGATAGAGGCTGCCGTACTTCTCCTTGATGCCTGTCAGATATTCGATGGAGTAGCGTTCGATATGCGCAAGATTGTCATTGATGGTTTCCATGTCCTGCAGGATTTTCGCGAGCTCCTGTTCGTTTTTGCGGATATCGAAGAGGGAGATGCGGCGGATTGGAATCTGGAGGAGCTTTTCGATGTCGTCGTCTGTGATGGGGCGGCGCAATTTATCGACATGGGCTTCCAGTCCTTTCCGCGTCTCTTTGAAAATCGCCTCGACGGTTTCGCATTTTTCAATGCGTTTGTAGATGCGGTTTTCGATGAAAATCTGCGCGAGCGTCTTTTCGTGGAACAGTTTCTCCTGTTTTTCACGTTCGATTTCCAGTTCTTTGGTGAGATATTCCTTCAGTTTTTCGACGTTTCGCGCGATGACTTCGGAAACGGTCATTTCGACTGGCACGTCATTTTTGATAACGCGCAGGACGGAATTGATGGAGACTTCGCAATTCGTGTAGGCATAAAGCTCGCGGATGGTCTCCTCCGCATAGACACCACGCGCCAACGTGATTTCAATGGAGACGGAGCTAGTTGTGTAATCCACGATGGACGCGATCTTTAGCTTGCCTTTCTTGGTCGCGTCTTCGATGGATTCGAGCAGTTTTTCCGTGTTTGTGTTCGGCGGAATTTCACGGATGACGATCTTCTTGTCGCCGTCTGGTTCAATACGCGCGCGAACTCGGATGCGGCCGCGACCGTCATCGTATTCGGAAACGTCCATGATGCCGCCTTGCAGGAAGTCCGGATAGAGCGGTTCAGGCTGTTCGCCTTTTAGCAAGGCGATCTCCGCGTCGATGAGTTCGTTGAAATTATGCGGGAAAATGGTGGTCGTCATGCCGACGGCGATACCATCCGAACCGAGCATTAGCAATGCGGGGATTTTGGCGGGCAGGCAGACTGGCTCCTGGCTGCGGCCGTCGTACGACGGGACGTATTCCGTGATTTCCTTGCTGAACATCGTGTCGCGCGCAAGCTGCGTGAGGCGGCATTCGATGTAACGCGGCGCTGCGGCGCGGTCTCCCGTGAAGATATTGCCGAAATTGCCCTGCTTCTCAATGAAATACTCTTTGTTGGCGAGCACGACCAACGCGTCTCCGATGGACTGGTCGCCATGCGGATGGTAGTGCATCGTGTCGCCGATGGCGGAGGCGACGCGGTTGAAACGACCGTCGTCTATGGCGTTCAGGCAGTGCAAGATACGGCGCTGCACAGGCTTCAAACCGTCATCGACGTCCGGAATGGCGCGGTCCTGAATGACGTATGACGCGTATTCGATATAGTAGTTCGCGACCATCTTGCGAAGCTGGTCGTCGTCCTGCGTATAGGAATCTGGAATGGGTGTCGCTGACAGCGGGATGTTTTCGTCTTCTGAGTTCATGTTATGTCAAGTCAAAGAAGCAGTTGCGCATGATGTAGTCTTTGCGTTCGGGGGTGTTGTCGCCCATGAAGAACTGGAGCATGGAGTCGATGTTCTTCACATTGTCGATATTGACCGGCTGGAGGCGGATACCTTCATCGACGAACTGCCCGAATTCGTGGGGCGATATTTCGCCAAGCCCTTTGAATCGCGTGATTTCGCAACCTTTGCCAAGTTCGCTGACGGCTGCCGCGCGTTCGCGTTCATTGTAGCAGTAGATGTTGCGTTTCTTGTTGCGGACGCGGAACAGCGGCGTCTCCAATATGAACAAATGGTCGGAGAGCACAAGTGGTTGATAGAACGTCAGGAAGAACGTGATGAGCAGGATGCGGATGTGGAAGCCATCGACATCCGCATCGGAGGCGATGACGATTTTGCCGTAGCGCAGATCGTCCAGCGATTCTTCGATGCCGAGCGATTTCATGATGAAATAGAGCTCTTCGTTCTTATAGACCGTGTCCTTTTTCTTCCCTTGGCAGTTGAACGGCTTGCCGCGCAGCGGGAAGACGGCCTGGTAGTCTGGATTGCGTGCGGAAATCATGTTGGCGGCCGCGGAATCGCCCTCCGTGAGGAAGAGCATGGAGGCGGCGCATTTGTCCTTTTCCTCCTGTTTCTTCTTGGAATCGTAGTCGCACAAATGGTATTTGCAGTCGCGTAGCTTCGGAATCTTGAGGACGGTCTTCTGGGCCTGTTCCTTCGCGCCTTTTTTGACGGCCTGGATCTGCTTGCGGACGTTTTCGTTCTGCGCGACTTTCTCCAGAATGGCGGCCTTCATGGCCGGATTCTTGTAGAGGGCTTCCGCAACGGCCGCTTTCACTTGGTTGACGATATCGACGCGGATGTCCGTGTTGCCAAGCTTGTTCTTCGTCTGCGATTCGAAAATCGGATTGGTCAGCTTGACGGCGACGGCGGAGATGATGCCGTTACGTATGTCACTGGCCTCGATGGGCTTCTGCGAAATTTCATTGACGGCTTTCAGGATGCCTTCCTTGAAGGCGGAGAGATGGGTGCCGCCGTCGTTCGTGTACTGTCCGTTGACGAACGAATAATAGACTTCATCCGTGGAGCCGATATGCGTGAAGGCGAATTCCAGCGTGTCTGATTTATAGTGGAACGGCGGATAGAGAGCCTCGCCTTCCAGTTTGTTTTCAAGCAGGTCAAGCAGGCCTTTGCGGGAGAAATACCGTTCGCCGTTCAGATAGACGGACAAGCCCGAATTGAGCCATGCATAGTTCTGCATGCGGCGTTTCAAATGCTTCGGATCGAAATGGAAGTTTGGAAAGACGGAAGCGGACGGCAGGAAGAAAATTTCCGTGCCGTTCTCTTCAGGCGTCGTGCCGCGTTCGCTTTTCTCCAGAATGCCTTCCTTGAAGAAAGCGGTCATGGATTTTCCGCCACGTCGCGACGTGACGGTGAAGACGTCCGACAAGGCGTTGACGGCTTTCAGACCGACGCCGTTCAAGCCGATGGAGAAGGCGAATGGACGGTTGTTTTCGTCCGTGCTGAATTTGCCGCCGGTATTGATTTGCGAAACACAGGCGATGACGGAGTCCAGCGGGATGCCGCGCCCGTAGTCGCGGACGCGGACCGAGCCGTCCTCTTTCACTTCGACTTCTATCTTCTTGCCGAAGCCTGAGGTGAATTCGTCGATCGCGTTGTCGATGACTTCTTTTAATAGGATATAAATACCATCGTCCTGATGTTCGCCGTTGCCGAGACGGCCGATATACATGCCTGGACGCGACCGAATGTGCTCAAGGGAGGACAGGGTCTTGATGTCGGCATCTGTATAGGAGCTGGTGTTCGGGAGGTTAGGCACGGTGGTCAATCCAATCAATTTTCAAGAAACATGCGGGAGAAAGCGGCGAATGCGACGGCGCGGTTGGTTACCGGTCGTCATCATCGTCTTCGTCGTCGTAATCTTCGTCTTCGTCGAAGTCGTCTTCGTCTTCGTAATCGTCGTCATCGTCGAAATCATCGTCTTCGTCGTCGAAGTCGGAAAGTTCCTGATCTTCGAGATCGAGATCGTCTTCATCGTCATCATAGTCGTCGAAGAGATTGGATGACGAGCTGATCATCTGCTGGCATTCCGGGCAGAGGCCGTCATTCTTCTCGACTTCCGAAACAAGGACTTTGCAGTCGCAATACGGACATTTGATTTTTTCGCCTTTCGCCATGGTTGTATCTCCTATTGTGCTCTGTTGGGATGAAACCGCAGAATGTGTTAGCTAAGTGGTTGCGCGGGAGCGTCTTCTTCAAAGGGCTTCAGCGGCAGGAGGAACTCGATGTTGGTCGGTTTCTCCTTTATTTTGGAAATCAGCATTTCCATAGCCTCCTGTTGCGGGGCGGCCAGAAGTGCTTTGCGCAGGCTCCACATGCGGGAGAGTTCGTCCGGATGGACGAGAAGCTCTTCGCGGCGTGTGCCGCTCTTCTCGATGTTGATGGCCGGATAGACGCGCTTCTCCGCGAGATGGCGGTCCAAATCCAGTTCCATATTACCGGTTCCTTTGAACTCTTCGAAAATGACTTCATCCATCTTAGACCCCGTGTCGATGAGCGCGGTTGCAAGAATCGTCAAACTTCCGCCATTTTCGATATTTCGGGCCGCTCCGAAGAAGCGTTTCGGCTTATGGAGGGCGTTGGCATCGACACCGCCTGTGAGGATGCGTCCGCTGTGCGGTTCGATGGTATTGTAGGCGCGTGCAAGACGCGTGATGGAGTCCAGCAGGATGACGACATGGCGGCCATGCTCAACCTGCCGTTTCGCTTTTTCAATGACCATTTCGGCGACTTGGACATGTCTGTCCGGCGGTTCGTCGAATGTGGATGAGACGATTTCGCCTTTCACGACGCGCTTCATGTCCGTGACTTCCTCCGGCCGTTCGTCAATGAGCAGGACGATCAGCTGGATGTCCGGATTGTTGGCCGTGATGGCGTTCGCGATTTTCTGCAGGATGATGGTCTTGCCTGTACGCGGAGCTGCGACGATGAGGCCGCGCTGTCCGCGGCCGACGGGCGTGATGAGATCGATGATACGCGTCGAAAGATCATCCGATTTGTGTTCCAGAAGAATGCGCTGCGTCGGGAAATAAGGCGTCAGATTTTCGAAGGGGATGGTTTCCTTTTTGCGGAGCGGGTTGTCTCCATTGATGGAGAAAATCTTGCTCAGTACGAAGAAACGCTCTTTTTCGCGCGGCTGGCGGATCTGGCCGATGACGGTGTCGCCTGTGCGGAGGGCGAACCGCTTGACCTGCGACGGACTCATGTAGATGTCTTCCGGGCAGGCCAGATAGGAGGCGTGCGGGCTTCTGAGAAAGCCGAAACCGTCTCCCATGACTTCGAGCACGCCGCCACCAATCATGACGCCTTGCTGCTGGGCGGAGGTGGCTTTTACGATTTCGAAGAGGAGGTCGTGCCGCGACAGTGAACCGACGCCTTCGATGTTCAACGCATTGGCGCGTTGGTTGAGTTCGATCATGCCGAGGCTTTGCAGTTCGGTCAAATCAAGCAACGGCTTGCCGGTGAATTCTTCGGCGGCGAGATAGTCCTCTTCGTTGTCAAGGTCTTTCGGAATGCCGTCGTCGTAGCGTTTCTTGTATTTATTATTGTAGGAGAAGCCTTCTTTGTTGTAGTTGTCGCGCTTGTTCTGATTGTATTTGAGTGGCGGGTTGTCATAGCCGCGGTTGGTTTTCGGCTGCGCGTCTGACGGCTGTTCACCGCTTGAAAATGTGTTCTGAGCAGGCTGGTTCCACGATTTGGCGGGAGCCGTGTTGAATTTGGCCGCCTTGAAACCGATGGCGCGTCTTGCGGCAGGTTTTCGCGGGACTGCTTCTTCCGATGATGGGGCTGGTTGCGCGGCAATGGTCTGCGCGGCAATGGTCGCGGCGGTTTTGCCGAGCGAGCTTGGAGTCAGTTGGTAATCATCCTGTGGTGGAACAGTTTGCTGCGCTTCTTGTGCCGCCGCTTCCATGGCGGCCTTTTTGGCCGCGTTGGTCGAGCCCAATGGTCTGCCGCGTCTGCGGGCGAGCGGTGTGTCGGCGGTGGTCTGCTTGATGATGTTGTTGGTCATAAAGATTGGGTAATAGATGCTACTATTGCTTGGTAAACGATGCGGCATTGGTCCGCCAGATGCTGCCAGGAACAGCCGGACACGATGGCATAGTCCGCCAGCAGGAGTTTCCTTTCTGGCGACCATTGGCTGTCCAGCCTGTCCTTCGCATGTTCACGGGACCATCCGCGCGCGATAAGACGTTGCATTTGAGTCTCCCTGTCGCACCAGACAGAGATGATTTTGTCTGCTGTTTCTTCCCATCCCGATTCAAAAAGGAGCGGAATTGCGCAAAAGAGCGGCCTTGCGTCTTCATTCGCGCAATCTTGAATGGCGTTTCTGACGAGAGGGTGCATGACGGAATTGAGCCAGGCGAGTTCTTCCTTTGATTGGAAGACGATGCCGGCAATTTTCTTCCGGTCGAGCGTGCCGTCCTGCGCCAGTATGCCGTTCCCCCAGTGCTGGAGAAGCGTTGTGTAGGCTGGACGATTCGGAAGGTACATGTCATGGGCCACGTCATCGGCGTCAAGCGTCTTGGCTCCTAGGCCCTGGAATTGGCTGAGAATGGTGCTTTTTCCCATGCCGATTCCGCCAGTGATGGCAATAAGCATAATCGGGAAATGTGGAGAGGGGCTTGTTTTCGCTTACGCGGCTTGCCTGCCGAAGAACTTTTCGGAGTTGTCCGAATCTTAAAGGGTTCCGAAAGCGTCTGTCTGGTCTTCAGGCCGTATGCCGCCGCGTTTGAAAAAGTAATGCAATAAATATACCATGCGAAAAAACACTGTCAAGTTTTCTTGCTTGGAGGAACTGGATTTACTGGAGGGACTGGAAGTTCTGGAAGTTCTGGAAGTTCTGGAAGAACATTTTGCTCCTTCCAGAATATCCAGAATATCCAGAATATCCAGAATATCCAGAATATCCAGAATATCCAGAATATCCAGAATATCCAGAATATCCAGAATATCCAGAATTCTTTCCCCCCTACAGAGTCTGCAAAAAGCTCCACTGGCTCTTCGGAGCTTTCACCGACAGATGGACGCCGTCGTTGTCGTATTCTTCGCTGATGATGGAGCAGTTGGCGCGAATCTGCGTGATACAGCCGTAGCGGTCATGCGGGATGACAAGCGAAAAGACTTTCGACTCCGCATCGACGAACGCTTCGACGCGTTCCGCAAGTTCGTCCAACCCCATGCCATTGATGGTTGACGCGAAGACGGCGTCCGGATAACGCGTCTTCAGACGGTTGATTTCAATCGGTTCCGTGACCAGATCCATCTTGTTGAGCACCATGACGATAGGCTTGTCACCCGCGCCAATTTCGTCCAAAACGTTTAGAGTGGTTTCATGGCGGTCGTCAAGCCCGGCGGCGGATGCGTCGCAGACTTCGATGATGAAATCCGCGAGAGCCGTCTCCTCCAATGTCGATTTGAAGGCTTCGACAAGCGTGTGCGGCAGTTTGCGGATGAAACCGACTGTATCCGCCAGCAGGATGTCCTGCCCACCTGGCAGTCGGAAACGACGGACGGTCGGATCCAATGTGGCGAACAGTTTGTTCTCCGAAAGGACGCCCGCATGCGTCATCGCATTGAGCAGCGATGATTTCCCAGCGTTCGTGTAGCCGACGATGGCCGCGACGGGGACAGGCTTGCGCAACCGTTTGGCCCGCTGGATCTTGCGGTGTTGCTGGACTTCCTCCAACTGCCGTTTGAGTTTGGCGATGTTGTTGCGGATGACACGCGAGTCGATTTCCAACTGTTGTTCGCCTTCGCCTTTGGCGCCCATGCCGCCCGCCTTGCCGCCCTGTCGGTTCAGATGCGTCCAACGGCGTTTCAGTCGTGGGAGGGAATAGTTCGCCTGTGCAAGCTGGACTTGCAACGTCGCTTCGTTGGTTTTCGCATGGGCGGCGAAGATGTCGAGAATGACCTCCTGCCGGTCGATGACGGCCAACGAGGACAGTTGCTCCCAGTTGCGCTGCTGCGATGGCGTGAGGAAGTCGTCGAAGACGATGACATCCGCTTCCGCGTTTTCGGCCAGCTGGACGATTTCCTGCGCCTTCCCTTCGCCAACGAGCAGTTTCGGATTAGGTTCGCGGATTCGGACGACGCGGGAGCCGACGACTTCCATTTCGAGCGTGTCCGCGAGTTCGGCGAGTTCGTTGACGAGTTCTTCGGCGGCGGCCGCTTCCTCTGGCTGTGAGAAGATACCGACTAAAAAGGCTTTATGGGGCATATATTACTATAGTAAAGGAAAGGAGGGTTGTCTGTGGAAAAAACGCGATTAATATGGCCTGTAACTTGACAAATGCAAAATAGAGGCGATATTAATGTCGTTTTCAGACGTTTTTTCAGGATGGTGCTCGTAGCTCAGTTGGCTAGAGCGTCTGGTTGTGGCCCAGAAGGTCGTCGGTTCGAGCCCGATCGAGCACATCCATCTTTTTTCCTTTGTTTTTTCCCGTGTTTTTCAAAAATCACGGGATTTTTTTTGCATTGGGAAAACTTTGAGAGGTTCCATTGGAAAATCATGGATGGAGGATGGCTCGGGGGAGCCATTGAACAAATATCGGGACGACTGATATTATTTGATATTGTTGAAAACTCAAAACGACCAATAAACATGACAAATAATACCCTTTCTGGAATAAATGATGGCAAGGATCTCTCATCACGGGAGATATGGCCAGACATCACAAGGATACTCGCGACTTTCGCTGTGATTTTACATCATGCCGCAGCCGCTGGTTTTTATGGTAGATTGGCAGCGAATTCCAGCCATTTCCAAGCATGCAATTTTTACAATTATATTGCAAGGTTTTGCGTACCCCTCTTCGTCATGCTTTCCGGGATGTTTCTTTTGGATCCCAAACATGAATATCCTCTCAAGAAGCTGTATTTCAAGAAGATATTGCGTCTTATGAGCGCTTTTGTGATTTGGTCGATATTCTATGTATGTGTCAACAATTCCCATGTGCGTCCTCTCCCGTCGTGCTATGAATTACTTTGTCAATTAGTACGAGGACAATTCCATTTGTGGTTCATATTCATGATTTCCGGCCTTTATATGGCAACTCCGATTTTGCGGCTGATTGCGAAGGATGAGAAAATGCTTTCGTACTCCATCATCTTGGGCTTCATTTGTGTTTTTTTATACAATCCAACTTTACAGAATCCAAAGCTTGGAACGATCACTCAACTGATTGTTAATCGTCTTGGAGTAAATGGCGTTGTTGGGGGATATGTGACATATTTCTTGTTAGGGTATTGGCTTGCCACCCATAATCTTGATCGGAAAAAACGGATTATCATCTATATATTGGGCATAACCATCTTGCTTGCCTCAACTATCTTCAATGGCGTATATTCCGTCTATCGGAATGTTCCAGGAGAGTATGTGTTGGACAACCTCTGGGCGGATACATTCTTTGCGGCTTTGGCTGTATTTGTCTTTTGCCAATATACATTCAAAGAGAAGAGGTTTTCCCCATGGATGTGTAAGGCAATATCCAAGACGGCGGAATTGAGTTTTGGCATCTATCTTATCCATGTCTTCATACTTGACCATTTAAAATGGATTGGGTTGCCACATTTTTTCATTCATCCGCTGTTCTCAGTTCCGATTATGTCCATTTTGACCTTTGTTTTGAGCTTCTGCGCTGTCTTTGTGATTTCCAAGATCCCGTTTATTAACAAATATGTCATCTGAGTGATACGGGAGGGGCGCGCTTCCGCGCGACCATACATTATGTTTTTCGTTTATATGCCTCACGCTGATGGCATTTTCTGATAACGTGTCAGCGTGTGAACGAATTTTATTGACTTTTCAGACGTGATAAATGGGAGACTTTTTCACTCATGTCAACCATCAAATGAATATGTCGTAAAATCAATGCCTTACAGAAAAAATGAGGGAATTGGAGAAGATTTTGCCGAAAAAATGAGGGAATGATGCCTTGTCTTATCGTCTGGAGGGAGAAAACAGCAATGTCTCATTGTGTTGGCGTCTTATGGCTTCGCTTACGCCTCGTGTCACGTCCAAAAAGATGCAAAGTCGACGTTGGAAAAGTTTTTTGAATTCGCTTTGCGGGGATGAATTATTGGCTTTTGGCGAAAACGGCGTTATAATAAGATAAATTTCAGTTAAAGTGTCGTTTTTCTTTACTATAAGGAATAATGCCATGAGCGAAAATCTGTCTTGGGTGCTGACGGATGTGGAAAACCGCATCTATGTCGAAGAATTTTCGATGAATCCGTCTGTGTTGGGGCCGCGAGCGGCGGCAGGATGCGGCGGCGGTTGGTCGATTACGAAGACGCGTCTGAAGGGCGGCGTGTCGGACGGCGTCGATGTCATTGACGTGAACAATGGTCGTCTGTCGTTCACGGTCATTCCGACGCGCGGCATGGGCTTCTGGCATGGCAGTTGCGACGGCAATTTCATCGGTTGGGATTCTCCCGCGCGCTTCCCTGTCCATCCGAATCAAATCAACATTCTGGAGCAGGGCGGTCTGGGCTGGCTGAAAGGCTTCAATGAATGCGTCGTCCGCTGCGGCTGCAATTCCAATGGCGCGCCTGGCATCGACCGTGTTCGCGACAACAATGGCAACATCGCGGAAGTCATGCTGACGTTGCATGGCAAAATCGCCTTGACGCCCGCCTGCTACGTGAAGATTGAAATCATTCCGGGCGATCCCGCGGAAATCGTCATCACGGGTGTGATGGAGGAATCACGCTGCTTCTGTCCGCAGTACAGATTGACGACGCGTTATTCCACGTTCGTCGGCAGCAACAAGCTGTCGTTCAAAGATCAAGTGCTGAATTTCGCGGACAGCCCGACGGAATTCATGATGCTGTACCACTGCAACTTCGGTTCGCCGTATCTGGAAGGCGGTTCGACGATGGTCGCTCCTGTGCTCGAAATCGCTCCGCGCGATGCGCGGGCGGCGGAGGACATGGACACATGGCCGTCCTATCGCGCTCCTGAGGCGGGTTATGTCGAACAGTGCTATTTCGTCGATATGGGAGCGCGTGCCGATGGCACGACGCTGGCCATGCTGCGCAACGCGGCGGGAGATAAAGGAACGATCGTCCGCTGGAACAAGAATCAATTGCCGTGCTTCAGCCAGTGGAAGCATACGACAGGCCTGAACGAAGGCTATGTGACGGGACTGGAACCCGCGACTAACTATCCTAACCAGAAGGTCTTCGAACGCGAACGTGGCCGTGTGGTCACGTTGCAGGCGGGACAGACCTATACGATTGACATGGGATTGGAATTCGTTTCCGACAAGGCAGGCGTCGCCGCCATCGAGTCGGAAGTGAAGGATATTCTCGGCGGTCGCGCCACGAAAGTGGATCCGCAGCCTGTCGCGAAATGGAGCGCGATCTAAGCGTCGTCTGGCGGGAGCATGTCTGAGACTGACAGCAGACCATTTCCGCCGGGGGCGCGGTGGCGTTTTTTCGTCATCTACATCTCGCTGTTCGCGCCGTACGCCATCATCACGCCGTACTTTCAGCAATTGCTGAAATATCTGAATTACAACGATATCCAAATCGGAGCAATTCAGGGGGCATTAGAGTTGATGGCGGTGGCGGCACCGATTCTGTGGGGCGTGTTGGCGGACCGCCTGTCCGCCCCGCGTGGCGTGTTGGCCTTTACGGTCATCCTCTCGCTACCGATGTTCTTCCTGTTCCGCTTCGTCAACGGCGGCCTGGCGGGCATGGTGGTCGCCGTATTGTTCGGATTGTTCTACAAGCCGAACATACCGCTGACGGACGGGATGACGTTCCGCTACATCCGCACGAAAGGCGGCGACTATGGAAAGATCCGCATCGGCGGAACGGTGGGGTATATCAGCTTCATCGTCGTGTTCGATGCCATCTGCTGGCTGACAGGCGGCGTGACGGTAAGAAAGCTGATCGTGGAGTTCAGCGTCGCCGTCGTAATGCAACTGGCGAGTCTGCTGTTGGTGCCGCAGTTCATCGAAACATCCGCTGCGTCGAAAAACATAGCGGAAAAGAAGATGACGGATGACGACCGGAGCGGCTTTCTGAAGCTGTTCCTGCGACCGACGTTTCTGGTCTTCATGCTGGCAGCGTTTCTGGGGCGTTTCTCGATGATGAGCTATTACAGCTTCTTTTCGAGATACTTGGATGACGTCTATGGCGTGAAGGAGGTTGGTTGGATTTGGGCGCTTGGTTCGCTCTGTGAAATACCGCTGATATTTTACAGCAAGCGGATCATCGACAAAATAGGATTAAAGAGCTTTTTCGCGTTGGGACTGCTAGGCTGCGTCCTGCGGTTGGCTGGCTTCAGCGTGGAAAGCAACATCTGGGTGGTGCTGTGCCTCCAGCCGTTGCACTGCCTGACGTTTGGCGCATACCATTGCTCGACCGTTACCTACGTCAGCCGGATGTTTCCTGCGAAGTTCCAAGGGGGCGCGCAGGGCATCTATTCTGCGATCACCGTCGGGTTGGGAGGACTCGTCGGCAGCGCAGTTGGTGGTGTGGTGTTGGATGCGTTCAACTACACGATTCTTTACACGACCTTTTCGGCCGTGGCTCTTTTAGGTTTGGTTATTTGTCTGCTGTTTGTACCCAAACAGTGAATTCACAATTATTTCAAGGAGAATGGAATGAACAAATTGGTAGCCTTGCTCTGTCTGATTGGAATGTTTGCGACGGCCCAGACGACAACCCGCCGCTGGGTTGACACGTATGTGTTTTCCGGAACGGGATCGGCCCAGACGGCCCCTATGCGCTTTTGGGACACGAAATGGCGCGTTGTCTATAAAGCCGTTGGCGCACCGCCTTTTGAAATGTATCTGTTGAATCTGAATACACATGAACAGCTGAAAGTGACGAATCAGAAGAGCGGCAAGCTGAAGAGCAGCCAGACGACTGGTTCGGGCTCCATGGCGGCGGCGAGTCTCATCGTGAATGGCGGCGAAAACGGCTGGCGTGTGACAATCCAGCAGTATCTGGATCGCGTGGAGGAATGGGAATTCGTCCAGCAGAAGGATTGGAAGAGTCGTCTGAATCCGTTGGGCAGTTGGTCCGGCGAGCAGGGCGATCATGAATTCATGTTCACCATTCCGGCTGGCTGTGCGCGCGTTCGCACTGTTCAGCAGGGTGGTGGCTATGTTCGTATTGATATCATTGATCCCGAAGGCCGTACGCTGATCCATTCCGTTTCGACGCAGCCTGGCGAACAGGAGACGTGGTTGTACGAGCCGAAGACCTACAAAGTGAAGGTCAGCGCCATCCAGGCGAGTTGGAATCTGCACGTCGAAACGCTCGATGACTTCAAGGCCGGGGAACGGAAATGAACGGAAATCTTCCGAAAGTGCGCCATGTCCAGACGCTGGTGGAGATGAACCACTGCGTCGGGACGGCGCGGCGTGACGCGGCATTCGACAATCTGGAGGAATACTGCGAAGCGAAGCTGATGTCGGCACGCGTCAGGCAGCGTAAGCATGCATACGCCTATTGTCTGTATCTGGTGAACGAGGCGTTGACGGCGGCGGAGCATTCCGCGCTGGTAGAGGAAAAGCAGGGGATGTTGGATCGCCCGGCGACGCATTTTCTCAAATTGCTGCAGGACATGGCGAGCACGATGGAGGCGCTTGCAAACCATGTCATGATGGTGGAACAGGAGGCCGAATTGCTTCATGAGGCGCTTGGCGACAACGTCCATAAGCTGCTTTCCGAGTCCTGTGACCAGTTTGTGAAAACGGAGGCGGCGGCGACGAAATCGTTCATCAGCATGCTGTCTGTCGGCAAGGAACTACTGAAAGTGAGCACGCAACGACATCGCGAGCACTTTTCGGAGGATGACGAGCGGCGCTATAATCTATGCTATAATGAATACAAACGCCACTATGCGGAGATGTTGCAGAAACGCCGCCGTGAAAACGCGGCGGCTGAAAGCCATGAAAAAGTCATACCGCCTGAAGGCAACTGATATGTGAAGGCCCCGCTGGATGATTCCAGCGGGGCCTTTTTTAGGCTTATGGCTTATGGCCGATGGGATGGCTTATGGCTTATGGTTGGAGAGGGATGCGCTCCTGCGCGACCGTTACGGCTTTGCGGGAGCGGGGGCTGCGGGCTTCGCGGGAGCAGGAGCTGCGGCGGGGGCGGGCGGCTGTATCGTTGATAGAACGATGCGGAAGCCAATCGTGTTGTTGCGGGTGACGGGTTCGGCGGAGCCGCGGTAGGCGGCGCGGCAGAACTGCGGCATGGACATGAACGAACCGCCGCGGATGATTTTCTGGGAGGCTTTGTCGTTGACGACTTCCGGCTCCTGTTTTTTGGCTTTCTTACTCTTTTTCTCCGCTTCCGGAACTGGCGGTGTGACGATGGTGTAGTTGTCGTCGCACCATTCGGCGACATTGCCTTGCATGTCAAAGAAGCCCCATGCGTTCGGGCGGCGGGTGGCGACTTGTTTCGTGCGGTTGAAACGGCCGCGTTTGCCGCCTGAATTGAAACGGAAAGTGGCGACTTCCGCGAGTTCAGGGCAGTTACCGCCTTTCTGGAGGAAATCCTTTCCGTTGTTGAAGGCGGTCGTGGTACCCGCACGGCAGGCATATTCCCATTCGGCCTCCGTCGGAAGACGGAAGACGGCGTTTTCCGGAATCCGCTTGGCCTTCTTTTCCTGTTCCGTCAGACGGCGGCAGAATTCGTTCGCCTCCATCCATGAGATGTTTTCCATCGGCAACGCGTCGCCATGATACCACGCCTGATTGTATTTCTCCGGATTGGTGCCCATGACGGCATCCCACTGCAACTGCGTGACTTCCGTCTTGCCCATCCAGAAGTCCTTTTCAATTTTGACTTCATGTTGGACTTCGTCCGGAAAACGGCCCAGTTCGGTGGCAGGGCTGCCCATCGTGAAGCTTCCTGCCTTGACGGGCAGAAGTTCGATGACCGCGCCATTTGGGAATGTGGTCTTATAGGGGCCTTGCGGAAGGGCCTGCGAATGAAGAAATACGGCGGTGACGGCCAGTATGGCGAATGCGGTGATGGCGTTTTTCATGGTCGGTATGAAAGAAAAAGGCTGATAGTCGTTGGAAAAACAGGACAAATGTAATTTTGCGTATAAATTTATGTTGTCAACTAAAGAGCGTGAAAAATCACGTGCTGAATAACATTATTATAACGGAAAAAGACCATGAAAGATTTGCTGAAAGACATAAATCGTTTGCGGAAAGAGCGCAAGGCTGTAATTCTTGCGCATACATACCAGCCGGCGGAGATTCAGGAGCTGGCGGACTATGTCGGCGACTCCTATGGCCTGAGCGTCAAGGCGAGCCAGTTGGAAAATGCGGATGTGATCGTGTTCTGCGGCGTGTCGTTCATGGCGGAGACAGCAGCCATTTTGAATCCGCAAAAGACCGTTCTGATGCCTGAACCGTCGGCGGGCTGCCCGATGGCGGACACAATCACGGCGGATCAGTTGCGTGCTTTCAAGGCGAAACATCCAGGGGCGCCCGTTGTCTGCTATGTGAATTCGACGGCGGAGGTGAAAGCGGAAAGCGACATCTGCTGCACATCCTCCAACGCGTTGAAAGTCGTGAAGTCATTGGGAGACGTCCCGGAAATCTTATTCGTTCCGGATCAATATCTTGGACATTTTGTCGAACAGCAGCTCGGCCGGAAATTAGTCTGCTGGAACGGCGGTTGCCCCGTCCATCATCAATTGACGGCGGACATCATCCGCGACATGAAGGCGAAATATCCGGGCTACAAAGTCATGGTTCATCCGGAGACGACACCGGAGGCGCAGGCGGAGGCGGATCACATTCTGGCTACCGGCCCGATGATTGAATTGGTACGCAACTCAAACGACCAGAAGTATTTGGTCGGAACGGAAGAGGGCATCCTTCATGCCTTGAAAGGAGCTGCGCCGCAGAAGACGTTCGTGCATATTTCGCCGTTGCTCGTCTGCGAAGACATGAAGAAGACGACGTTGGAAAAGGTGAAACGCAGTCTGGAAACGATGGAGACGGTCATCAAAGTTCCGCAGGATATCGCGGACAAGGCGCGGAAATCCATTGAGGCGATGCTGAAATTGTGATTTTGGGGAGGCTCCCGTCTTCGCAGAAGATTGCGTGTGCATTCGCCCACGCTCGACGGCGGGGACGCCGTCGGCACACCAGTTATTTGCAAATGACCGTTTCAAAAATATTGCGCAGAGTCTCTTCGCCTTTGGGCGTATTATAGTGCGCATAAACAAAGCCGATACTTTCGTCCGTCATATGGAAGAGGCCTTCCACGTAGGTGTTGGCTTTGGCGTCGCCGTCTTTGAAAATGGCGGTTCCCATCAGATAGTTCACAGTCGTTCTGCCCTGTTGACGCTGATTGATTTTGAAATCGGCCTTTTCGATGTTGGGATTGTTCTGAATTCCCTGACGGACGTATTCGATGGTGCTGCCCAATGCAGCGGCAGGTTTTTCCTTTCCCGTGAGTTTGACGGCACCGATGACAAGCGCGATGTTTTCGTTCTGCATCGTCCATTGCGAGAAGCCAGGGACTTTTGTATCCGCCACGGCAACAGGTGGTTGCGGTAGTTTCATCGCAAGAGCGGCCTGCGGGAAGTCGTATGTCTTCCATGACGAGAGATTGGATCCAAGGCATAGAAGGCCGATGACGACGGCCAGAATAATGGCGGTGACGATGACGGCTTGTTTGGGATTCTTGTTGCAGAAGTTTTTGACGGAGTCGAATGCTTGCATGGAAATCGCTTTGCGATGCTTATGTTAAACGGACGCACAGGAGTGCATCCCTCCCGTTATGGCTAATGAAGAACGGGACGGCGGCGTTTGGTGGCCGCCGTCCCGTGTTATTCATCCGAACAATATGGCCAACTTATCCGAGGCGGGCCTTGAGTTCGTCGAGCTGCTTCGTGAGTTCGGCGGGGAGTTTCGCGCCGAATTTGGCGAAGTGCTGTTCGATTTGCGGGATGACGGCCTTCCAACCTTCTTTGTCAACGCCAAAGAGGGCCTTCTGGTCTTCCGCGGGAATGTCGAGACCGGAGAGGTCGAGCGCGCCATCGGCGGGCAGGTTACCGATTTCGGTTTCCTTCGCTTTGGCGGTGCCGTTGCAACGGCCGAATATCCACTTGAGGACGCGGCTGTTGTCGCCGTATCCGGGCCAGAGGAAGTGACCATCTGCGCCACGGCGGAACCAGTTGACGTAGAAGATCTTCGGGAGCTTGGCGCCTGGGTGCTTGCCGATTTCAAGCCAATGCTTGAAGTAGTCGCCCATGTGGTAGCCGCAGAACGGCAGCATGGCGAACGGGTCGAAGCGGAGCTGGCCGGCGCCACCGAGAACGGCGGCGGTCATTTCGGAGGCCATGGTCGCGCCGAGGAACACGCCGTGTTCCCAGCTGCGGGCTTCGTTGACCAGCGGAACGACGGTCTTGCGGCGGCCGCCGAAGAGGAACGCGCTGATCGGAACGCCTTCCGGATCTTCCCATTCGGGAGCGATGACGGGGCACTGCGACGCAGGCGTCGTGAAGCGGGCGTTCTTATGGGCGGCGACAGTCTTGGACGCGGGCGTCCACGGCTTGCGCTGCCAGTCGATCAGGAAGTCGGGGGTATCGTCGGAATCTTCCCACCAAACGCCGCCGTCGAGGGTCATGGCGCAGTTGGTGAAGATGGAGTTACCGCGGTTGATGGTGCGCATGGCGTTGGGGTTGGACTTCATGGACGTGCCGGGGGCGACGCCGAAGAAACCGTTTTCGGGGTTGATGGCATGGAGCATGCCATCCTTTTCATTGAAGCGCATCCAAGCGATATCGTCGCCGATGGTCTGGACGGTCCAGCCGGGGATGGTGGGTTCCATCATGGCGAGGTTGGTCTTGCCGCAGGCGGACGGGAAGGCCGCCGCGACATATTTGACTTCGCCTTCGGGGGACGTCAGCTTGAGGATGAGCATGTGTTCGGCCATCCAGCCTTCGCGTTTGGCCTGGTTGGAGGCGATACGCAGCGCGAAGCACTTCTTGCCGAGCAGGGCGTTGCCGCCGTAGCCGGAGCCGTAGGAGATGATTTCATCGGTTTCGGGGAAGTGCGTGATGTACTTCTTCTCGACGGGGGCCGACGGCCACGGAACATCCGCGACGCCTTCCGGAAGCGGGAAGCCGACGGAGTGGACGCATTTTACGAAGGGGGCGCCCGCTTCGATCTTGTCGATGATCTTGAAGCTGACGCGCGTCATGATCTTCATGGATTCGACAACGTACGGAGAGTCGGTGATTTCAATACCATACTTGGCGATGGGGGAGTCGATGGGGCCCATGGAGAAGGGGATGACATAGAGCGTACGGCCGACCATGCAGCCCTTGAAGAGTTCATTGAACTCGGCCTTCATTTCGGCGGGGGCCTTCCAATGGTTCGTCGGGCCGGCGTCCTCTTCCTTTTCGGAGCAGATGTATGTGCGCTCTTCAACGCGGGCGACATCGGACTTGTCCGAACGGGCGAAGTAGGAGTTGGCGGGTTTGTCGAGTTTGATGAAAGCGCCGGTCTTGACCATCAGATTGGCGATTTCGTTGTACATCCATTCAGAGCCGTCGAAGAAGACGACTTTGTCCGGCGTGCAGAGGTCGATCCAGTGTTGGAGCCAGCCTTTCAGTTCGGCGTTTTTGATGTCTTTGAGTTCCATTGTTTTTCCTCATGGGTTAGGGTGCCTGTGTCCTGTCCCGCTTGCGGGATGCAAGTCGGACAGGCCTGTTGTCAGAAAAATCAAATCAAAAATATAACGTCTAAAAATGCAAGTTTCAACTTTTAGATTATATTATAAGGTAAGAAATCCGAGAAAATAATCGAGAACGAACAAGGAAAAGGACATGTCAGGGAAAAAGGAAAAGGGGCGCGTGCTGCAATACCACGTGATGGACTTGCCGTCGCAAGGCGTTGATTGGGAGGGGACCGTGTCGATGGAGGAGCTGGATATCGCGGACGATGACGGCCGCTTCGAATTTCCGGAGGAATTGTCCTTCAAGCTGCATTTGAGCCAGCTGGGGGATGATCTTCTGGTTTCGTCAGGGCATCTGGCCGTGAAAATCCGCGCGATGTGCGACCGTTGCACGGAATTTTTCGATTTGAAATTGGAGACGGACGACGTTTGTCATCGATATGAAAAGGTTACTGGTGAGGTCGTTGACTTGACCGATGACATTCGAGAAGATATATTAATAGTTTTCCCGCAGTCGTGTCTATGTTCGGAGGACTGCCGTGGGCTCTGCCCCGTGTGCGGCGCGAATCTGAACGAAGGCGATTGCGGTTGCGAGCGTCCTGAAGAGGAAGAGGACGATGAAGAGGCCGAAGAGGCTTCCGAAAGGCCGAATCCATGGGCGGCGCTTGACAAATTGAAACTGGACAATTGATTTTTCCGCAAATCAATTTATTTTAGTAAACATAACATAGAAGCAGAACCTACGGGCTGCTTGCGGGCGGGCGGAAGTCTGGCCGCGGCGGTCTCAATCAGTCTGGAGAACAGGACAATGGCAGTTCAACAAAGTAAAGTCAGCAAGCGTACGGTTCGTACGCGTCATGCCGCCAACCGTTACAAAGGCGTGCAGGTCACGTTGTGCCCGAATTGCGGCGCCGCTTGCCTTCCGCACCGTGTTTGCAAGAAATGCGGTATGTATGGTGGAAGACAGGTTTTGACGCTCAAGCAGGACGAGAAGTAAAAACGTCGCGGGCTGGCGGATGGATATTCGCCAGCCCCTTTGTCTGTTTGAAAGGGTAGTCCACGCAGCTCTGAATGAGGCCAAAGTGGGCTTATGACGAAATCTTCCCATTTGTTTTGCGGGATATAGGGAACCGCATCGTCGGCAGGAGTAGCGCGCATGCCAGAACGAAAGTCCAGCGAAGTGATCAACATAGCCGTGGATGTGATGGGTGGCGACTATGCGCCCGGCGCGATCATCGACGGTGTCAACATGACGCTGGAGCGTTACGGGAACGAATTCAAACTGCTGCTGGTCGGCGACCAGAAACGGATGGAAGTGGAATTGAAGCGGGTCGGCATATTGGGCGATCCGCGATTGGAACTTGTTCATGCTTCGCAGGTTGTGGAGATGGGAGATCATCCTGTGTCCGCCGTCCGCCAGAAGCGTGATTCATCCATCAATGTGGCGATGAATCTTGTGCGCGTCGGTCGTGCAAGCGGCGTGTTCAGTGCGGGCAGCACGGGCGCGTCCGTCGTGTCGGCTTATTTCCGTCTATCGATGCTGCCAGGCATCGAACGGCCTGGCATTGCGACGATTATGCCGTCCGAGCGTGGCAATTTCGTATTGCTGGATTCGGGTGCGAGCGTGGATTGCGCCCCCGTGAATCTTCTGCATTACGGCATCATGGGATCGATTTACGCAAAATCGATTTTAAACAAGCCGAATCCGCGCGTCGGACTGATTTGCAACGGCACGGAAGAAGGGAAGGGCAACAAGTTGACGCAAGGGGCGTTGGCGTTGCTTCACGAAGCCAAGATGATTAATTTCATCGGCAACGTGGAAGGTCATGATTTGTTCTCCGGCGGCGTCGATGTCGCGGTTTGCGATGGCTTTGTCGGCAACGTGATTTTGAAGAGCTGCGAGCAGTTGGCGAAATCCATGGGCCGTCTTGTAAAGAAGGCGATCATGACCAAATTGATTTGGAAGTTGGGCGCTTTGATGGCGAAAGGAGCCTTCAATGAATTGAAGCGCACGACGGATTTCTCCGAAATCGGCGGCGCGCCGCTTCTGGGCGTGAACGGCATCGTCATCATCGGCCATGGAATTTCGGACGGCAAGGCCGTCATGAACGGTATCCGTCAGGCGGGTGCCGCCGTTCGCCAGAAAGTGAACGAAACCATTGCGGAGCATGTCCGCGAAGTTTCCGGCCAGCAGAACTGACGCTGACCGAAAACTGTAACACTCTGAAAAATAGACTTCTAGAACTCTAGCATTCAAGAAGCCTTGAAATAGTTTTTTACTTCAATTCATCCAGATTATTGAAGACTTTGATGATGGCCTGCGCGACTTTCGCGGCCATTTGTTCGTCGTTGGGTGCGCGGAGAACCTGCACGATGGCGATGTGCGAATAGCAGTATTTAATCGCTTCGGGGAAGTTTTTCAGACTGTAATCGACGCCGTCGGAAGCGCCTGGAACCGCCCATGGATAGCCTTTGCCGTAGGCGTTCTGTGCACGGAAGATGGTCATTTCAGGCAAGATGCAACGTTGCCAAACGCAGCAGACAACGCCTTCTGCCTGCAAGGCGCGGCAGATGGCATGGCGGAATTCGCTCTTTTCGGCGGGCGTCTTGTCGCCCATGCCGAGAGCGTCGAAATCAACGCGGAGGTTGTAGTTGTACCAGTTGTGCGTGCAGATGGCAGGCTCGTATGGAAGTTTCAGCCCTTTGATATTCGCCGCCTGAAGGATGGTATGAAGCGTTTTCGCGTTGGCCAGCAATTGTTTATAGTAATAGGGGAATTTCCGCAGTTCGGCGAGAGCGTATGCGGCGGTGATTTCGTTGTTGCAGAACTTGTGCGCGAAAGCGTAGGCGGGGAATTCGTCCGTATCCTTCGTGGGCTGCATGTCACCGAAGCCAGTCAGTGTGAGGCCACGGTCGAAAATCTCCTTGTCATTCGTGACAAAAAGGCCGCCTTCGCCGGAAGTCATGCATTTATTTTGGTTGAAAGAGAATGCTGCGCAGTCGCCGAGCGTTCCGGCCTTTTTTCCTTTGTAGAGGGCGTTGTGGGCCTGCGCGGCGTCTTCGATGATTTTAAGATTGTGCTTCTTGGCGATTTCACGGATGGGATCCATGTCGCAGCAGAGACCATGGAGATGGACACAGAGGATGGCCTTCGTTCGCGGCGTGACGGCGGCTTCGATTTTCGCGGGATCGATCAGGAAAGTTTCCGGATCAATATCGACGAAGACCGGAACGGCCATGTTGTGGATGATGCAGGAAGCACTGGACGGCCATGTGTAGGAAGTGACGATGACTTGGTCGCCTGCGCCGATGCCGCAACCGGCCACGCACATCTGGAGGGCGGCTCCGCCGCAGTTTGTGAAATAGGCATATTTGTTGCCGTTGAAGGCGCAGAATTCCTCTTCAAGGAGTTTCGTGTATTTGCCGCGGCATTGTGACGGTTCATGAAGAGCCGCGATGATGAGATCTTCATCTGTTTTATCGACTGGTGGCCAGTTTTTGACTTCGCCGGGCTTGATGACGGCTTCGCCGCCTTTGAGTGCAAGTTGTGCCATAGTAGTGGTTGGTGGTTAGTGGTTAGTGGTTGGGGGAGGGTCCCGCTCCTGCGGGAACGATGTTTGGGAGGGTCTCGCTCCTGCTGGAACGGTGGTTGGTGAATCCTTATACGGTTTCAAAGAATCTGATGTTGGACGGGCCTGTGACGATGGTGTTCACGGCGATGTCCGCCTCCTGTTTGTTCCGCTTGCAGGCCTTTTCGGTTGGTATGCGGGTGGAACAGCGGATAGGCGGAGGAGGAGACGTCCAGACGGAGCCTGTCGCCTGGCGCGAGCAGGAAAGAATGGTGACCAAGCGTGAATTCCAGTTCGACGGGTTCGTTGGGATTGTAGTGCGGATGCTGGAAGCTAATGGACGTGATGTCGTCACGCAAACCGTATGCGACATCGTTCTTGACGATGCTTGTACGGATGTAGAAACATGTGTCGAGACAGGATGATCTGACGTGCAACGTCGCTTTCATGCGTCCTTCGACTTGGCAGGGCGCTTCGAATGGCGCTGAGAGGAAAGAGACGATGTCGTAGCGGGAGTTTGGTTTGTCCTGCTCGGCCATGCCGCCGAAATTGTTGCAGAGACCGCCACGGAACGTGGCGGGAGCGTATGGATTATACGTGTAGGAAATGGTGGCGGTGTCCTGTTGCGTAGCGTCCAATGTGTGGTCGTTGAGATAGAGGACATGCTCTTTCGTGCCTTCCTTCAGTGAATCGACGGAATGCCATTGGTTCTCCCACAATGTGTAATAGGTCGTCTTGCCTTCCGAGATTGTCCGTAGCGGCGCTTCCGTGCGAACGTGGTCGAGCCATTGGTAAACAAAATCCGAACCGAAATGTTCGTTGAGGCCGCCGTCAGGGAAGACGACAGGGCTGAATTGGTCCGGATTCGGACTGTGGTTGTACGGCGTCACGATCAAAGCGCATTTTGGTCTAATGGCGGCGGGAATGCTCTCCCACATGTCGAAGATGCCTTCCGTGTAGATGTCGTAGAAGGATGAATAGAAAAGTGTTGGGATGTTCAACGTGCTGACGGCGTTATGGGAATCCGCGCCGCCTTCAAGCGTCTGCCAGAACGAATCGTCCGGCAGCGGATGTTCCATATACGCTTCAAGAGCTTCCGCGTATTCGCCGAAAATGGAGCGTGTTACGCCCAGAAGTGGCATGGTGCGGAATGTGTCTTGAACATAGTTTTTCTTGAAGATGGAATTCTTCTTGTACATGCCGACGGCCCATTGCCCATGGAGGCCGCATTTCATGAAACCGTTGCGGTAGGTGACGTTGTAGCGGATGGGATCCTGCACGCCGAGAACGGCGCCTTTGATATCCGGCTGATGCGTGTCCAGATAGGCGTAATGCACGGATGTCAGGTAACTTGCGCCGACAGGATAGATTTCGCCTTGATAGAATGGCTGCTGGCGGATCCATTCAAGGGAGTCGAGGCCGTCCTGCCGTTCATTGACGTAGGGGATGCAGTCGCCTTCGCTTCGTCCGCAACCACGACAGTGCTGTGTGACGATGGCGTAGCCATGGGTATCCTCCTTCTGGAGGGCTTCCATGTTGATGTCTTTGCCTACGTATGGGTTACGGCGGAAGATAATAGGAAAGGAACCTGTTTCGGACGGCAGTTGGACGTATGTGTAAATTTTGACGCCATCTCTCATGGCGACATAGAATTCTTTGATGATGTTCATGTCTGATTCAATAAATGAGTTTGCATACAAGGGAACTAGAATGTAAGTTAATAAAGGAATAGCGTAATACAAGATTTTCAGTCGAAAAATGCCTCAAACAGCGTCAAGAAAGAAACAATAATCAACAGAAACCATTAAAAAAGGGACAAGACATGAGCACGAAACATTTGCTATGCAGCATCGCGATGAGCGCGGCCATGACCATCAGCGCGGCTGAGGCTCCGAAAGTTGCCATCACTGGGCCGTGGCAGATTGAAGTGGAAGGCGTGAAGTTGGATGTTCCCGAACCGCCGGTCATTCGCGTTGTGGAGGAATCCTACAAATCGCTGCCGGTCTATCGTCGCGGCGGCGGTTGGAACGACGGTATTGCGTTGCGCGGCGTTTCCGCGACTGGTTGCGCGTTGCCGAAGGCGCTGGATCCGTATTCCGTCCGCATGCGTCTGCCAGACGGAACGGAAATGCAACGCGGAAAGGATTTTGACTATACGGATTCGTGGGGCACGCTGGGTCGCGTGGAAGGCGGCCGCGTAGCGGCGAACCAAGAGGTTCTGATTTCCTATCGCTATATTCCAAATCGTTTGGATTCAGTCATCAAGACGGCGGACGGAAAATTGAAACTCGTATGCGGCAAGCCCGCGAGCTTCTGCCCGAAGATGCCTGCCTTGCAGGAAGGCGAGACGCGTCTTCTCAATATCTACACAGAAGCGCAGACGGACAAATTGACGGATGAAAACATCTTCATCATCACGGAAACGGCGTTTCCCGCGGAATCCGCCAAAGAGCAGCAGGCTTTCATTCCGAATACGATGAAGAAGCTGCAAAACGGCGAACATGTGAAGATTCTGGCTTGGGGCGACAGCGTGACGCAGTGCGGCTATATTCCAGATCAGTTCCGCTGGCAAATCCAGTTTGTCGATCGTCTGAAGGCGGCGTTCCCGAAGGCGGACATCGAACTCATCAGCAATGGGTGGGGCGGCCGGACGATTCCCGCCTTCCTGAACGAACCGGAAGGCTCGCAGTACAACTACCAACGGACGGTTCTGGATGTCAAGGCGGATTTGGTCGTGTCCGAATTCGTGAACGACGCAGGCCTGCCGCCGGCAGAATGGGACCGCAGTTTCAATAAGGTATTGAACGACTTCCGTGCGCAGAACACGGAATGGATCATCCTGACGCCGCATTATGTCCGCCCGGACTGGATGGGACTGACGACGCAGAACGGCATCGGCATCGAAAACGATCCGCGTCCATACGTGGCGTTTATCCGTAAATTCGCGACGGAGAAGAAAGTGGCGGTCGCGGACGCGGCGAAACGCTATGGTCGTCTCTGGCGGCAGGGCATACCTTATAATACGTTGATGACCAACACGATCAACCATCCTGATAAGGATGGAATGAAAATCTTCGCGGACGCTCTGATGAGCATTTTCGGCGAGTGATTTTCTACGGAATCACGCATGAATTGATGTAGATTCCGTCACGCAGGCCGGAGACGCAGTAGAGAACGCCTTGATGGTACATCATGCCGTTCCATAAACCTGCATCTCCCGGCTTGAGGAAAAAGACATCTTGGGCAGGACTGAAATGAGTCCTGTCCATTTTTTGTATCGGCGTACCGTCGGAAATAACGCATTTCATGACAGATACACCGTCGCCAACCTTTCCCGTGGCGGCGAAGCAGTCTTCATCCGTCTGGAAGGAGACGGCGAGACGGTTGTCGTCCGTCACGCAGACGTAGGGGGCGCTGGCCTTCGTGCCGCGCCCTTTCGGAATAAACACTTCAACAGGATCAGACCATTTGACGCCGTCCGTCGAATAGGCCATGAGAATTTCAAAGCGGATGGAATCCGTTTCCCGCTGGTCGCGATACGTTCCTTCGAAGACGACAACGTATTCGCCTGTTTTCATGCTCGCGAAGACGGGCATGCCGTCGCGTGACAGCCGTGTGATGCCGCTGACGGTTTTCTCGATGGCACCGTCCATGATGGCGCGTGGATTCGTCCAGACGCCGTTGACGAGTTCCTTCGCCATGATCCGCTGGCATCTGTAGTTGGTTTGGGTATCATGGTGGATGTCTTCCGCCATGGGGGAGAAGTCATCTGCGTACATGACGGTGATTTTGCCGTTGATGAGATCGACGAACGGTTCGTAGAATCCGACGTTGCGGCCTCTGGACATCGTTTCGATGATTTTCTTCTCGCCAAGCCTCATGGCGAAATTACTGACAATCGTGTTGTATTCATGCCAGGTCTCGCCTTTGTCAGTTGAAATCGAGCAGTAAATGCCTCGTGTATAGTTGGATATGGAAGGTTTTCCGATGGCGCGATAGGAGCAGAGAATGGCGCCGTCCGGCATTTCATGGAAATCGACATTGGCGCAGAATGCTTCATCATGGAAAGAGGCGATGGACGGCTCCGACCAATTTCTGCCTTCGTCGTAGCTGCGGCGGACATTGATCCGCCCATTGTCGTAACCGAGCAGCCATGTGTTGTCTTTCAAGGCGTAAAGCCTTGGATAACCGCCTCCTCCGCAGAGCCTCCGTTTGTTTTCTGGGGAGAAATGGAAGTCGTCAGCAGGGAGGAGGGCGGTCATGGCGAAGAGAAGACAAAAATAAGATAAAAGACGATTCATTCTGGCTTTTTGTAGTGCTAGGCTTCTAGATTTCTAGCTGTTAGTCTCTTCTGGCGATTTTGCGGATCATCTGGAAGAGGGAGATTTCCTGCATTTCACGGAGTTCGGCGGGAATCTTGCCGGGGGCGGATGTTTCAAGGGATGCCGTTCCTTCGAAGCCAATTTCGGCCAAAGCGTTGGAGAAATCGTTCCAGTCGATGACGCCCGTATAGGGAATCCAATGCAAGTCATTGCGGCCGTTGTTGTCATGAATATGTAACGTCTGTAGGTATTCCTTGCCGAGCAGACGGACGCAATCGCCTGGTTTCTCGTTCGTCGTGGCGGCATGGCCAGTGTCCAGGCAGACTTTGAACCATGGGCTGTTGAATTCTTTGACGAACGCAAGCGTCGCGGCGACAGGGGCGATGGACAACGGCGGCATCGGCATGTTTTCGAAATTGACGATGACTTCGTTCTGGCGGCCGACTTCGACGAGACGTCCCATGAACTCGCGGTTCATGTCCAGCATTTCCTTTTTCTGCTGTTCTGATTCGCTAGCGCAGCCGAACGGCATGATGGGATGGATGATGAAATTCTTGCAACCGAGAATGGCTGTGCCGCGGATGGATTTCGCCATTTTCTCAAAGCGTTCTGCGCGGTCTTCCGGCGTGTTGTCGCGCGGGGGCCAGCGCCATGGGCCATGCGTCTGGCAGATTTCGATTCCATTGTCTTCAATCTGTTTCTTGATATTCTTGAGCTCTTTTTCGAAGCCTGCCTCATCCAATTGGAAGAGAGGACCTTCTGTGTCGGCGAAGTCTTGGAAGTCAACGCATTCATAACCATGCTTGCGCATGCGTTTCAAGCCTTCTTCAAGACCATATCTTGAAAGATAAGCACCAGATTCAATACCGATTTTCATCATGTTCATTCCCTTGTCAAAACGTCATGAAATCTTGTTGAAAAACTGAATTAATTTCGTGATATCATATGGCTTTAGGAGAAGCCCCGTGAATCCATGCCGCTGGTAGGTCTTGAGCAGTTCAACGTCCGCCGTTACTGCGTAAACAGGCAGATTGGCGAGAGTTGCATCCTTTCGTATTTCAGCGACGAGCCCCATGCCGTCCATGATAGGCATCTGGATATCTGTCATGACAATGTCAGGCAGCGGTTGGCCTCGCAAGATGTCGAGAGCTTCTTTGCCGTTTTTTGCGGCTTGCGTTTTCGTGATGCCAAGTTTTTCGCACATGATTTTAAGCATCTTCAGATTGAGAGATGTGTCATCAACCATTAGGACGGAGAGTCCTTTCAGGGAAGCCTTGAGCTGATTGGAGGCGTTTTCATCGCGCTCAATTGGCTGTGCGGAATATTTGACATTGTTCAGCGTGACGGTGAAGGTACTGCCTTTCCCTTTGTCGGACTTGATGTCCAAAGAGCCTTGCATGTTCCCCAGCAATGTCTTGCAGATGGCCAGCCCAAGACCTGTCCCTTTGACGTTCGATTTTGCCTTGCCTTGCATGTAGGGCTGTGTGAGAATCGCCAAATCTTCTGGATCGATGCCGATACCAGTATCTTGTACGGCGAAGACAAGAGTTTTCGTGTCCGGTCCGCTGTCCTCGCACGAGGCTGAGATGGTGATGGTGCCGTCGGAAGTGAATTTGACGGCATTGCTGAGCAGATTGGAAAGAATCCGGCGGACATGTTCCATGTCAATGTACAGTGCGGGCATTTCCGCAATATTCGTGATAATCTGTAGTTTCTTGGCGTCCGTTATTGGTTTGAAAGTCTTTACAATAGGCTTGATGATTTTCTGAAAATCATAATAATCATAATTGAATTCCATCTTGCCCGCTTCGAGTTTGAAGAAATCCAAAAGGTCGTTGATCAGTTCAAGAAGTATTCCACCGCTGTACGCGATGCTGTCAAGATGGTCTTTTTGATTGGCTGGTAGATCATTGTCGCTACGGAGGAGGTCTGTGAAACCAATGATGGAATGGAGAGGCGTGCGCATGTCATGGCTGATGGCTGCGAAAAGCAAGTTTCTGTCCTCCAATTCCTTCTGTTTAAGTTTCACCTCCAGTTCCTGCGCCGCCAGTTGCGCCTCCAGTTTGGTCTGCTGGAGCTTCATTTCCGATTCCTGTTTGACAAGTTCCTTTTCATGAACCAGATGGATGTTGGTGCCTTCAAGTTCCTTGGCCACTTTCTGCCGTTGGCGGTTGACAATGAAGGCGTAGAGAAGGAGCGAGAGCAGAATCAGCGTCTGGCAGGAAAGATAGATGATTTGATTGCGGTAGCGACGGGCGATGTCCAAAGAATTGATTAGATATTGGTATTCTGTATCTTCCAGCATTTTCCCCATGTGGAAATCAACATCGGCCCAGATGTCTTTCTTCCGTTTTTGATAGTTTCCGTCAAAAAGAATCTTTCTGGCCAAAACCAATTTTTCCTCCTTTGAGAGTTTACGGTCCGATTCCGACAGCGGGTTGGAGGATAGTTGTTTTTCCATGTCCGCCGGCAGGATGGAACGGTCATAGCCATTGGCGGCGATGACAAGATTCATGGAACGGTATTCCGTGTATTCCAGCGTCCGAGATTCCGATACGGCGACGATGATCAATCGCTTGAGTTCCGTCGTCTCCGGAATATTGCCGAGAAGTTTGATGGCCTGTTCACGGTTGCGGTAGGTGAACTTTTCACGGAAATAGCCGAGAAGATAACGGAGATCATGTGTAATTGCATAAAGGCGAGCTTGTTCCGTCAATGTGTTGCCGCCTTTTTGAAGCATTCTTGCCGCCTCGGAATAGTCGTAGTAATGGCGTTGGGACGTCTCCACACGCGAATAATCTTTGAATACATTGATGGTATTATATATCAGCAGGCTTCCTAGGATCATCCAGATGAAGCCTGCGATGACCATGCAAAGGAAGATGAACTTGTCTGTGTTGCTCTTCATGTCTTCTGATAGCGACGTTACACCGTCGCCGTGTTACAAATTGATCCAGTCGCCAGTTTTTGCTGATTTGTAGCAACTTAGGATGAGTCTTGCCGTGACGGCCGCCTTCTCGACGGTTACATACGGCTCGCGGTGGTTGCGGACGGCATCGACGACATCCGCCAATTGGGCCGGATGCGCGCCACCGTAGTGCGGTTTTTCTGGATCGGGCGGCGTCTCTTCATGATAGTCTTTCATGAGGGCGGCGACTTCCTCTTCCGCCTGTTTGTCATGGAACCGCCAATAAACGGGGCGGAACGCCGCCAGTTCGATGTGCCCTTTCGTCCCGCCGATGATAACGGTGGCGTTGAAGCCTTTGTCAACGGCGGAAGCCGATGTGCCGCAGATGGTTGCGAAGACACCATTTGGATAGCGGACGAGTGCCGCCGCATTGTCCTCCGTCTCGATGACGCCTTGGTGGGCCATGTTGTCGCATTGTGCGACAACGCTTGTCGGAGCCCCAAGGAAGTAGTTGACAAGATCAATGAAATGAACAACTTGCGTGATTAGCACACTTCCGCCTTCGCCATTCCATTTGCCATGCCAGTAGTCGCTGTAGTAAGCATCGGGGCGGAGGCAACAGAGATAGACGGAGGCATTGAGAATTTGTCCGAAACAACCGCGGTCCAACAACTTCTTCAGCAGAAGATTGGCCTTCTCATGACGATGCTGGAAGATGCCGGAGAAGACAAGTTCGGGATGCTTTTTATGGGCGGCGAGCATGGCGTCCAGTCCTTCCAACGTATTGGAGAGGCATTTTTCGCAGACGACGTTCTTGCCTGCGTCCATGGCGGCGACGGCAAGCGGCGAGTGGCTGGCGTGATCCGTGCAAATGTCGATGAGATCGATTTCCGGATCGTTCAGCATGTCCGTGAAGTTTTCCGTGAAATTGGGCACGCCAAGCTTGGCGGCCATGGCGGCCGCCTTGTCTCGTTTGATGTCACAGATTGTTTTGACGGTGGCGCCTGGAATCTGCTTGTAGCTGTTGATATGGGTCGGGGCGACAGCGCCGCAACCGACAAGGCCGATTTTTATCTCTTTCATGCATGGCCTCCAAGAGGATGCTCTGTGGTGTGGAAAAATCAAATGCGGAGAAACATGAATATAAAATAATCAATTTAATCCATGTGGCTTCACTTTCAATTTTTTCTATACATATAATGTATAAAACACTCCGAGGCGAAGAAACCGTCAAGCCTCCCAACGGACATCGCCGTGGCAGATAGTTCGTTGCGGGACAAGATCGTCATTCAGCATGACGATGTCCGCTTCATAGCCTTTTTCAAGGCGGCCGCGTTTGCCGAGCTTGAGGCTCTGGGCTTGGTTCCAACTGGTGGCCTTGATGGCTTGGCAGAGCGGCAGTCCCGTGACGCGGACGAGACGGCGTAACCCGTTGTGGTAACGAAGCGTACTTCCGGCGACAGGGCCCGTCGTCAACGTTGCCTTCCCGTCTTTCACGATGACTGGCAGTCCGCCAAGCGTATAGTTGCCGTCTGGCATGCCGGAGGCGCGCATGGCATCCGTGATGAGCATCATGCGGTCTGGGCCTTTCAGGCGGGCGATGAGCTGAATCATGGGCTCGCAGAGATGGACGCCGTCGCAAATCATTTCCACGAAGATATCGTCGCTCATGAGACCGCCGCCGACCATGCCGAAACGCAGATGGTGGACAGGCGTCATGACGTTGCAGAAATGCGTCAGATGTTTCATGCCGTTGGCGCGGTGCAGTTGGAAGCAGTCGTAGTCCGCTTCGCAATGGCCGCCCGACGGCATGATGCCGCGTTCGCAAAGACCTTTCGTGAATTCCAAACCGCCTTCAAGTTCAGGAGAGAACGACGCTTTCACGATATGGGCCAACTGGCTCAGTTCATCGACGAGATCAAGGCATGGAAGTAGCAGATGCGCAGGGTTTTGTGCCCCTGCGCATTTGGGATTGAACCATGGCCCTTCCAAATGGACGCCTAGCAGGAGGGCACCATCGTGATTAGTGTTCTGATAGCGCGTGGCGCAACGGCAGATTTCGCGAAGATCTTCTCGTGCAACGCTGAGCGTAGTGGCGAGAAATCCTGTGACGCCGTCCGACAGTTTGTCATGGCCAATCGTATTGAAGGCTTCGTCCGTCGCGTCGCAGAAATCGCAGTTGGAGCGGCCGTGGCAATGAATGTCAATGAAGCCTGGAGCCGTGATGAGTCCTTCGCCGTTGATGACGTTGTCGCAATTCATTGCAGGAATGGATTCTGCAATGTCTGAGATGACGCCGTTGTCGATGAGAATGTCCGCTTTCGGTAGATCGACATCCGGCGAAACGACGCGTGTATTTTGAATCAACGTTTTCATAGAACGGAATCCAGATTGATCTTGTCAGCAGTATAGACGAGCGTAAAATCCTCATGCGGAAGGAGATAGGATGCCGGAAGGAACGGCGTGGGCGATTTGTCCGCCAGAATCTTCGTCAGCGGTTCTTCCTGTTCGGCAAAGCAGGCGAGAAGCAGTTCACGCTTGGAAGCGAGAATCTGCCGCATGCCCATGGTGGCGGCGTAGCGCGGCACAAGGTCAAGCGAACCATTGGCGGTCAATGCGGCATTGGCGTTGATGGTGCGTTCCTTCAACGCGATGACGCGAGACGGCAAATCCGCAAAATCCTTGACGGAAATGGTTTGCGGTTCCATCGGTTCGTTGAAGGCGATATGTCCGTTGAAACCGATGCCGAGCAATTGCAGATCCAAGCCGCCAGCCGCCGCCAAGGCCTTGTCGAAGATTGCAGGATTAGCAGGATCCGGGAAGTGGGCTTGTTTTTCAGCAAAATTCCGTTCGGGAAGGAAACGGTTGAAAAGGTTGTCGTGCATATACTTCCAATAGCTCAACGGATGGTCGTGCGGGACGCCCGTGTGTTCATCCGAAGCATATTCATCCAGATTCCATGTCTGGAGACGTGAAAGATCGATATGATTGTTGTTAAATTTCTCAGCGAGAATGCGATACAGTTCAATCATCGTGTTGCCGGTGGCGAGACCGAGATTGAACGATTCGCCTTTGGACAATTTGGCGACGACGGCTTCATAGATGATTTCCGCGCCGCGAGCGCTCATCGCGTTGTAGTCTGCAACTTTTTCAATTTTCATTAGAGTAACACCACCTTTCCTTTTTCTGCGGATTCCAGCATGCCCAACGCAACTTTCATGGCTTCAATCGCCTGTTTGGCGCCCGCCAGCGGCGCATGGCCGTTTTCGATGCCGTCGATGATGGCGGCCATTTCACGCACGTACATGTCGCCTTCTACTTTTTCTTCAAGTTCGCCGACTTTGACATCGTCCAGTGGAATATCCTCCACTGGTTGGCCTGGCGCAAAGAACTGCAAACCATGGGCATCTGACTTTTTCAGGGCGCCTTTTTCACCATAGACGACCATGAAATTGTCCGATGGGCCAGACCGTAGCCATGAGCATTCCATATTGCAGATGACGCCGTCTTTCGACGTCGTCGTCGCGCTGATGTAGTCATATGGCTTTTCAGGACCTTGCGGCATCATGATGGCGCGTGCGTAAATGCTTGCGGGAACGCCGAAAAGACCGTTCGCCAGATCGATGTGATGGGCCAGCATGTCCAATGTGCAGCCGCCGGATTTGCCATAATCGGCGAACCAGTCGCCCCATTCGCGTTTCCAGCCGCCGACCAGACAGTCGATGGAACAGCAGATCGGTTTGCCGATTTTGCCCGCTTTGACGAGTTCAAGCAGTTTGATGCCACCTGCCGAATAACGGCGGACGAAGCCGACGGCGAACAGGTTGGAGTAGCTGCTGATAAGCGGAGCGATTTCCTTAAGTTCTTCTGCTGTACGGCACAACGGCTTTTCACAGAAGATCGGCTTGCCTGTCGCCATGGCGGCGCGGAGGCCTTCCGCATGACAGTACGTCGGCGACGTGATGACGATGAAACCGACCTCTGGATTGTTCACGACTTCTTCCACGGTGGCCGCTGGCTTGACCTCCGGAAACTTTTTCACAAAAGCGTCCATCTGGGTAGGATTGACATCATACGCCGTGACGAGACGCGCACGTGGATGCTTTGAAAGATTTCCTGCGTGGGCGTTGCCCATGCGGCCTGTTCCGATAATACCGACTCCAATCATTGTCATGCTCCTTTGATAATATTTTGAATAAAAATCACTGCTTCTGCAACATCTTTTTCCTGCTCAGGGCCAAGCGGTAGTTCGCGTTCGATGATAAGCGGTCCCCCGAAACCACGGGCGAGAAGGCTCTTCAAAAGATTGGCGAAATCCGTTTCTCCCTTGCCGAGAGGCGTTTCCTTTCCTCTGGTTTCACCATCGGCGGCATGTCTGGCGTCTTTGCAATGGATGACTTTGACAAGATCGCCCATTTCTTCCACGACATGCGCAGGTTCGTCTGAACCATAGATAAGTAGGTTGGCCGGATCAAAATTCAGTCCGAGATTGTCTTCGCCAATATCCGCGAAAATGCGTTTCAGCGTGACGACGTTCTCCATGCCCGTTTCGAAGAGAAAATCCTGCCCGTTGGTTTTCGCAAAACGGACAAGTTGCTTTAAATCATTGATTAATGACTTGTATTCGTCAGTCTCCGCTTCTGGAAAGTAACCGACGTGGCAGGTCACGTAGCGAACGCCGTATTTTTTGCCCCAATTCATCTGACGGCAGGAGAGGATCATGCGCTCCGCACGTGTCTTAAGTGGCGACAAACCAACACATTCAACGGGATGCGCCCAGTCTTGGTTGGGGAAGGAAAGGAACATCGTCGGCGTCGAAATGCTGCGTTCCCGCAACATGTTCATGATAGCCTCCGAACGGGCGGTGGCTTCCGCCGTTGGCGCAAGCCAGTCTTCCATGACGCCCGCGATTTGCATGGCGGTCATGCCGAGAGAATGATAGAGCTCGATGCGGCGTTCGTCCGCCGTCGGACAGCGCAGAATGGTTCCGATAGGACAACTCATGATTCTTCCTTATTTGTTGATTTTAAACGTGATAGTGATGGCGCCTTTTTGCACTGGCTTGTCCAGTTTGACGGCGATGCGGTTGGGGCAGCGGGCATTCGGATTGTCGATGATGCCTTTTGTAAACGTCAGTCCTGCGCCTTCCGTGGCGACGGTGGCGGAAATGGCTGCGTTTTGATAGCTCACGACAACGCTTGAATCGGAAAACGCCATGTCGTCGAACGACACAAGTGCCGTCTCAAATGTCTGCGGTGTCGTGAATTCCACATCGTCGCGAACGGTTAGTGTCTGTTCTTTTCGATTGAAGATGAATGTGCGTTTCAGGCTGACCAGTTCTTTCGCTTCCGGATAGGCGGGGGTTATGTCGGCGACCAATATATCGACATCATCCGTGAAATCCGTGCTGATGAACATTCCATGTGCTTGGCGTCCGGGTGATTGAAGCTTTCCTGCGACGATGGGTACCATGTGTCCGAAGGAGTTGAGCATCTGTCCTTCATAGCGTTGGGGGGAGAATGTTCGTTTCGTATAGACTTCGCTGCCGGGATCCAGGAAGAACTGATGGCTGTTCAAAACGACCGTGAAGGAGCCGATGTCATTGTGGTTGTGCTCTTCCGCGTTGTGACCGGTCTTGAACGCCGTCCCGAAGTGCCTGCCATTACGGCATGAACGGCCAATGTAGATGTTGGCGAGCGGATAGAGTTTGCGTTCTGGAAGCTGTCCGTCCAATGGCACGTTGGCGGGCGGATACGGCCGTTTGTCAAAACAACGGAGGACGGTGATCATGGGAACGCCAGTGATTTCCGTGCGCGGCGGAACGGCGCGGAGAACGGCGTCCGGATAACGGTATTGAATGATGCCGATGTCTTCCGGCGAGGGGCTTTCGTCGATGTGGCTGTCCGCGAAGGCGGGGCAGCAGCCTTCTTCGATTTGAATATCACGTGCGTAGGCGGCGACGTTGTGCAGCGTTTCATTGTTGTAAAGCGATAGTTTGCCGCCGGTTGCCATGAGAGCTGTTTCCGCGAGAACAAGAAAACGCCCATAGCCGTAGCCCCAATAACCTATGCCTTCCGTACAATAGCCGTCGGCGGAATATCCGGCCGCGAAAAATTGCATGGCTTGTTCGGCGGCGGCGAGAATTTCCGCGCGATCATGGCGGTTTTCCATGAGAATCATCGCGGCGATGACAAGTTGCGAATGGCAGACGGCGTTCCAGTTGTTGCTGCCGACGGCCCACCATTGGCCGCGCGTGATTTCGCCTGTGCGGATGACATGGCGGTAGGCCGCGAACATGCGCCGTTCGACTTCCTCACGGATGCGTTTACGCGTCGTTGACGAGAGTTTATCCTGCAACCACCAGTCGTAGATGGCGAGATTGGCGCAAAGTTCGGAACAGAAAAGATCCGCATATGGAGCGGTGCCGTTGAAATTCAACAGATCTCCGTCGTGGGCGGGCAGCACCCAGCTTTTCTCGTTGAACATCGCATTGAGTTCTCTTTCAATGGCTTCAATGAAACGTCCCTTGTATTCAAGAACTTCCGCCTGTACAAGCGGAAAGAGGCGGTCACGTTGGCGTTGGAAATAGATGTGTTCGTAATTGGTTCGATTGCCGATCTTAAGGAACTGCAAATAAAGCTCATCCGGCAGTTCAGGAATCGGCGTGCCAACGGTCGCTTCCGCCTGCGCGATGACTTTTTTCGCTTCTGGCGTGTCCGCGAAGGGAAACCATGCGGCGCGGTCTGAGGCTGGCGGACCAAAATGACCGGGCGTTTCTGGAAGCCAAGAGGCAATCTGGGCGATGCGTTCTGGTGATGGGATTGGAAATGGCATGGTTGATTCTGCGTGTGGTTTGGTACATGCTTTGAAAAAATGTTCAAATTATAGCTTAACATAGTTTGAAAAATAATCCATTACATTAAGTTAATAAAGTTGAAGAGAATCAAAGTTTTTTTATCAGGAATAGCCACAAAGGAGCGTTATGAACTGGAAGCATTTCAGCCCGTCCCATGTCGTTCAACCAGTGTTCGGGAATGAAAACGGCGCGTTGTCCATTGAATTGACGGATGCCGCAAGTGTCGGCCATTGGGAATGTTCCGTTCCCGTGAAGGCTGGCGTGACATACCGTTTCACCGCTGTGGCGGACGTTCCCATGAAGTCGTTCAATAACGCGACAATGCTTGTGACGTGGTGCAAGACGGAGGATTGTTCGAAGATGATCCAACGGGACTACATCGGTTTTCAGGACAAGACGGACGGTCTGCGTTGCTTCGACGAGACATTTAAAGCCCCTGAAGGCAGCAACTTCGCTGTCTTGTGGTGCGTTCACAAATGGCAGAAAGGCAAGGCGGTTTTCCACGATATCCGCATGGAGGAGGTCGCGGAAGTGCCGCCGCGGCGCGTCCGTTTGGCGACGGTCAATATCTATCCGAAGACGGAGCGGACGTTCGCCGCGAATCTCGCCATCATGGAGGACGCCTTGCGGAAAGTCTGCGAAGAAAAGCCGAATCTTGATTTGATCGTCACGCCGGAATGCCATACGGACCGCATGGTGGATTTGCCGATCGTCGAACGGTCGGAGGCGATTCCGGGCGGCATGACATTTGAGCTGTGCAAACGTTATGCCGTTCAGTACCATGTGAATATATTGGCCAATATCCATGAACTGACGCCGGAGGGCCATGTCCACAACACAGCGTTTGTCGTGGATCGTCAGGGAAAACTGGCGGGAAAGTACCGCAAGGTCCATTTGACGGTTTCGGAACAGATGCTCGGCGTGATTGCAGGCGATGAGTTTAATGTCATCGATTTGGATTTCGGAAGGCTGGGCATCGCCGTCTGTTGGGACAACTGGTTTTCGGAAAGCGCACGGGCGTTGCGTCTGAATGGCGCGGAACTCTTGGCGTTTCCACTGGCGGGCGACGGCAAGGAGTCGCATTGGTCGAAGACGTGGTCCACACGGAGCATCGACAACAGTATTCCGATGGTGGTATGCGTCGGTGATCCGAAATGCCCGTCGGCGATTGTCGATCGTGACGGCGAATGGCTGGACAGCACGATGGAGCAGGGCGGCTACGCGTTTGCGGAGGTTGATTTGAACGAACGGAAACGGAGCTGGTGGCTGTCCGTCGGCCCCGCAGACGGCGATCCATATCAACTGTATCTGGCGGAACGTCGCCCAATCGCCTATCCGCAGAAGTGAGAGTTTTCGGTGGAACATATTCATTGTCAATAAGGAGTGAAAACAGATGAATGAGTCAACCCGTGTCGTCAAACTGTTGATTCTTGCGATTGTCGGACTGCTTTTCGGTACTTATTGCATCATGTCGCTGTTCAATGTTGAAACTGCTGAAAATCATGTCGTTGTGAATCATTACCGCGATGTGCTGAGTAAATCGGAGGAGGTTAAGGCGGCTTTGGCCGCGCAAGGCGTTAAGGAATACATTATCTTCAATGGACGGCGTCTTGGGCAGCATCATATTCAATTTGTCACAGATCGTCCTGTCGCTGACCAAGATGCCATTCGAAAACTCTGTAAAGAGTATCTAATGGCTCATGTGGAAAAGTATGAGAGGACTCTTTTCACCTTTGAGGTGAATAAGAATAAACTCAAAATGAATGAAGTTGTCCTGAAAACTGAATGAAAGAGTACCGAATGAACAGAATAACCGAAGGTCTTGCCAGTAATGTTATTGAATGATTTTTGTAGCACTTGTGAATGATAATGCAATAAAAATTCCTAAACTGAATAACTTTTTCCATTTGCCAACTGGAAAAAGTTTACAGGAGACTAGACGCAATGACTTTTTCCGACCAGACTTTTTCCAGCCACTGGCTGGAAAAAGTTTGTCAAGATTACTTGGAACATGGAACAGCTGAAATTTGATTTTAGTGGACACACTTAGTTTGACTAAGGATTGCATGATTTGACAAAGGCCATCGCTATACGGCAACGTGATTCCGTCGCGGAGCGACATCGCACGGAGTGCGAAATAATCGTAACCTCATGCAAGCGCCCGGAGTGGCGCGCAGCATGGGGAGAGAACATACCTCCTGCCATAGCGCGCGGGGCGCGCTACTTGAAACAGTCGCTTTGTCGCAAGAATCAAATACTAATGATTGATATGGCAATTGTGCAGTTGCCAACTGCACAATTGTGTGAGAAGGTTAAAAAATAAATTGAAAAATGAGATTTATATTATTGTGCATTATAATGATTTACATAGAACAATGGAATATTGAAAAATATAATAGATTTTAGGATTAACAAAATGAAACAATGTTTTCCATTTTTAGGTGCGATGCTGACGGTGTTGACAACATTTGCCGCCGCACCGAATATTCCTGAATTGAAGGATTTCAGAGCCCCCGTCGTGGAGCCGCGTGAACATGTTCAAGGCTTCCTATGGCTTGAGGCGGAGTCGTTTGCGGATTATGGCGAATGGAAGTTGGACACGCAGTTTACCCACAAGATGGGTTCCGCTTATCTGATCGCGGCGGGTGTCGGCAAGCCAATCAAATCCGCTAAGACCGCCATTCGCATTCCAAAGGCTGGCGTATGGCATGTGTGGGTGCGGACGAAAGATTGGCTGCCGGAATTTTCGCCTGGACGTTTTGCCGTTCGTGTTAATGGCATCAGTAAAGCCGTCAACGGTATGTCGAAGGCAGATGGATGGTGTTGGGAGAAGGGCGGTGATTTCGATTTGTCTGCGGGTGAAGCGACGGTTGAATTGGAAGATCTTTCTGGAGCCTTTGCGCGATGCGATGCGTTGCTGTTCACAATGGACGGCGATTTCAAGCCGTCGAATGATTTGGCAGATGTGCAGGCGGATCGGTTGAAATATACTGGTGGGGATGGAACGCCCGTGGATGGCGGTAGTTACGATGTCGTTGTCGTTGGTGCAGGGCCTGGCGGCATGGGAGCGGCTCTTTCCGCCGCTCGTACAGGCGCGAAAACGGCGTTGGTTCATGACCGCCCTGTTTTAGGCGGCAATTCGAGCTGTGAATTAGGCGTTGGAACGGATGGCGCGGCGGGATCGCATCCGAACGGCAAGCGGAATTCACGCGAATCAGGCCTTTGTGAAGAGGCGAATCTCCTTCGCGCTCAAGCAAATCCGAAAACGCTGAGCGCCGCCTATCGTCTGATGGTGGAACGTGAACCGAATCTGAAAGTCTTTCCGAATGAACGTGTTCTGACGGTGGAGAAAAATGGTGACGCCATCGCGGCAGTCATCTCTCGTAACACGTTGACGGGACGTCAGATGCGTTTTAAGGCAAAGATTTTCATCGACTGCACAGGCGATGGCTGGGTCGGTTATTTCGCCGATGCGGAGTACATGTTTGGTCGTGAAGCTCAAAGCGAATACAACGAAGCGCAGGCCCCCGAAACATGTGATAATCTGACCATGAGCGGCTGCCTCATGGGCGGCTGTGTCGGTTATCGTTATGAAATGCGGAAGCAGCCTGTCCCGTATGAGACGCCAGTTTGGGCGCATGTTCTGCCGGAAGGATTTACGCGGAGAGTCCAGTCCGTTTCGCCCGCGTGGTGGCTGGAGCATGGCGGTCGTTTCGACGACACGGTTGATCCCGAACGGGCCCGTGACGAATTGATTCGCATTTCGTTCGCCTACTGGGGCTGGCTGAAGAATGAATGGAGCGGCAAGGCGGATGCGGTAAATGCTGAATTGACGTGGGTTCCGTATATGAACGCCCGCCGGGAAGGTTTCCGTCTGAAAGGCGATTACGTGCTGACAGCGAACGATGCGTTGGAAGGACGGATGTTCCCCGACAGAATCTCATACGGCGGCTGGCCGCTGGATACACACGACCCGTTGGGCATGGAGAATCCGAATGGTAACGGATACTGGCATTCCCATCCCGGCGTGCCTGAATATTCAATCCCATATCGTGTGTTGTATTCCCATAATATCATGAATCTTATGTTCGCTGGACGCTGTCAGAGCGTAACGCACATCGCCTTGGGCAGCACTCGTGTGGAGGCGACGATTTTCACGCTCGGACAGGCGGCGGGCACGGCTGCCGCCATGGCCATCGCCAAAGGTTTGACGCCAAGGGAGTTCGGTCAAAAACACATCATCGAATTGCAACAGCAGTTGTTGAAAGACGATCAGTTCATCCCGCAACTGAGCAACGAAGACCCGCTAGATTTGGCGCGAAAGGCGAGGGTGACGGCGACAAGTTCCATGGATGTCGTAATATACGACCGAAATGAGTCTGGTCTGCGAGCCAAACAGAATGTCACAAGGCATGTTCTGAATATGAAACGTGCGACATGTTTTGCGCGATGGGACGTCGAAAATCTTGACGGGATTGAATGCCTGTTGGAGTCGAAGTTGACAGAACCTGTTGAACTGACGGCGATTATCTGTGAAACCGACAATCCGTCTACAGGGCCGGATGGCGCTGATTTGTTGGCGACTGTGAAAGGAACCGTCCCGCCAAAAGCGGAAAGTTTTGTATTGTTCGCTCCAGAAAAGCCGTTGAAATTGACGAAATCGCACGTCTGGATCGTCTTGCCGCCGCAGGATGAGGTGTATTGGCTTTTGCGCGACAAAGCGACGGATTCGAAGGGGGGGCGTGCATGGCAAGGTTGGAAATTCGTTCAGTCGCAACAATATGCGATTGTCACACAACCACCGTTACGTCATGCGTTGGACACCAAGCCCGAACAAGTCATCGACGGCGTGTCACGCCCAGTCGATGAATGCATCCATGGCTGGATTTCGTCTCCCGATGAAAAGCTTCCGCAGTCGTTATTGTTTGATTTTGAAGAACCTGTGTCGGCGAAGGAAATTCGTTTGACGTTTGATACGGATTTGACGCCATCGCGTGTGTATCTCGCTCCCATGCCGCGACAATTGGTGAAATCATATGTCGTGGAAGGATATGATGGAAAGTCGTGGAAAACGCTTGCGGAAGAGACGGAGAACAAGATGCGCCTGCGTGTCCATTCCTTTGCGGAACAGATGGTAAAATCCATCCGCGTGACGGTGCAGGAAACATGGGGCGATGCGTCTGCGAGGATATTTGAAGTACGGTTGTATTAATTACAGAATAATAAAGGAGTAAAGCATGAAAAAGTGTCTTTGGGCGTTGATTGGCTTGCTTGGCATGACGGCTATCGGGCAGGAAAACATTGTGAAGAATGCTGATTGGAAGGAGATAGGGGCGAACGGCGCTCCTGTCGGTTGGAGCATTAGGGCAGAGGTCATTGCAGAGCATGGCGGTGACGACGGGGCTGATTTCACGTTGTCCGGAAAGGACGGCAAGGAGGCCATCGTCACGTATCCCATCAAAATCGAACCAAATGTCCCGTATGTCTTTTCATATGAAATGAAATGCGCGGAAGAGGCGATGGTGCAAAATTATCTGGAATGGCATTGGCCTGAAAACGGTGCGGAAGTTTATCGTAGCACGGGAGCGGCCAAATTCCATGCGACGAAGGATTGGAAGACCTACAAGGCGTCGTTCAGCTACGCGACGGAGTCGACGAGCGGCTATATCGCCCTACGTTCGACGAATGGCGCGAAAATCCAATTCCGCAATCTCGTGGTTCGCAAAGCTCGTCTGCGCCGCGACGAAGGGACGGGCGGCCAGTGGAATCTGGAGAATGTCGATTCGTTTACGGATGACAGCGTCATTGTCAAAGGCGGCAAATCGGCCATATTATACGGCATTCCCGTCAAAGAAGGCATGACCTATCGTCTCTCCTACGATGCCATTGGCATTGGCGAAGTGGATCCCGCGTTCCCGTTCCATGAGATTTCGACGCACATTGAGCCGCGTGTGCAAGGCGCTTTCGCCTTCAATGACGTGGCGAATTCCACACAACGGAAATTCCAGAAATTTACAGTTCCTGCAAATAGCGGCGTCACAAGTGTTTCCGTCACGTTTGGGGCCAAGACGAAAGCCGCCATCGGCTTCAGCAATTTCAAATTGGAAACGATCGTGCCAGATCCGCGTGACGCATGGCGTTTGGAAGTCGTGGAACCTTTCTATCGCAACACGTTATATTCGTCCAACCTGCCGGAGAAAATCCGTTTCCGTGTCCATACGGATGGGACGCCGCATGCCGTGAATTATTCTTTTACCAATTCAAAAGGAACCCAATGGCTGAACGGCTTGAAAATCGTCAACATCGCATTGGATCTTCAAAAAGAATTGATGCCGGATGGCAAGCATATCCTGTCCTGCGATGTTGTCGATAAGGACGGCAAAGTCCTAAAACATTTTGAAGAGACAATCTTGAAAGTTCCGTCGGCTCCTATCGAAATCATTGGCCAGCCCAATCGTTATTTCACCATCAACGGCAAGCCGTTCTTCCCGATTGTGCAGTGGAGCATCCGTTCGCATGACGATGATTTCCTCTACTATGCGGCGCGTCACGGCGTCAATTGCTGTTTCCTGCATTTTAGCGCGGACGAAGAGGCCAATATCCGTAAGCTGGACCAATTGAACAAGTTCGGCATCAAAGCCATCGTGCCGATGGGCTATGCGGAAGCCAGCCCTGCAATGCAGGATTCATTCCGCAAACGTCTGGAGGAACGGTTGACGCCCGCCATTCGCCGCCATCCCGCGTTGTTCGGTTATTTCATGGTCGATGAACCGTTGTGGGGCGGCAAATCGTATGGGATGTTGCAGGCAAGCTATGAGACGTATCGTGAAGTCGATCCATACCATCCCGTGTGGATCAACGCCGCGCCGCGTAACGAAGTGGAAGATTTGCGGCCTTACGGCGAGGCCTGTGACATTTGGGGCTGCGATATTTATCCGATTCCGTCGCCGAACAGCCATTCGGGCATAGAGGACAAGACGATGACATCCGTCGGCAAATACTGCCTGCGGATGGATGACACGACATGGCATCGCAAGCCGATCTGGATGGCGTTGCAGGGCTTCGGCTGGGGCGAAAATCCCGAAAACGGCCCGAATGGACGGGCGAAGGTCCATCCGTCGTTGCATGAAATGCGATTCATGGCGTTCGATGCGATGCTCAACGCCTGCACAGGATACGGCCTGTGGGGCACGAATTTCGTGAAAAGCGTCGATTTCATGGAGACGATCTATAAAACGACGGAGGAAGTGCATCGCTTCTCTGGCGTGACGATGCACGGCAAGCCGTTGCCGCCGCCAAAAGCGTCTGATGCGGCCATTCGCGTTAACGTATTGGAAGTGAACGGTCAGCGCTATGCCTTCATCATGAATGTGACAGACAAGTCGGTAAAAGGCACAACGGAGCTTGGCAACGGCGAATGGCGTGAAATCACGGCCAGCGAAGGGCAGGGCGTCATTGGCGAAAATGGCGTGGTATCCGTCGATTTGAAGCCGTATGGCTTCGTCATCTGCGGAACAGCGGAACTGCCGCCGCCCATCATGCCGCTGATTCCTGTGAATGAAGAACTTGAAAAGGAAGCCAACCCTGTCAAACGGGTCATCGACGCCTATCTTTTCAAACTTGAGAATACAAATTACTTCAAGACGGAGGCCAGTTGGATTTGGAGCGGCGATATCGTGAATCAGGCTGGCGGCACATGCTTCGTAGGGAAGAAATTTACGGCAAAGGCGGGGCAGAAAGCCGTGCTGAAAGTCGCCGTCGATGATTTATCGACCGTCTATCTGAATGGACGCCTGATTGGCAAGACGCAGGACTGGAATATCTTGCATGAATTTGACCTCTCCAAAGAACTGCAAGACGGACAGAATGTCCTGATGATTCGTGGTAGCGACAGCGGCGGACTGCCCTGCGGCGTTCTGGCGGAACTGCATATCGATGGGCAAGTTATGCTGAGTGGCGATGAATGGTTTGCTAAGGCGGCAACCGTGAGGGACGAGCCGCCCGCGACATTGGATGGTTTCCAGAAGGCCCATATCGTCTGCCCGTATGGCGGCGGCGCCTGGCGGGAAAATGTTTTGACAAAGTGACGTTCACGTTGAAAAATATGTTATTGATGAATGGTCTTGCCTCTCTCTTCTGGGGGGAGGAATCTCCATCTCTCGTTTGCGGCCAATTCCCTTGATTTTTCAATGACGCAGTCTATCTTATTCGGATGACAAAACACCATCCTTCCTCACGTCTTTTACCTCAACTACCAACAACTTAGCCAACTGTTGAGTTTGGGTACCACACAAGCATAACCATCAACATTACAGGATTTGAAAATGAGCGGCACGACGATCGGCAACTGGGGCAAATTCGAGAAAAACCTCTTCAAGGGGATGTCTGGCGTTCCAGACAAAGATGTGGATAAACTCACGAAGGGCGAGAACGGAGTTCTTGCCACACGGCTCTCAGAGGTCAAAAGCGGACATATTCATGCAAGCTCGGTCAAGAAGTTCTTCCTCGGCATCATTACGTTGGGCATCTACAATATCTGCCACGGCATCAGCGCCAAAAATCAGCGCGCGACGCAGGCCGCTCTCAAGGAAGGCGTGGACAATGTGCATTGCGCATTGAGCTACCTTTCCATGATGTGCCAGAAAGAGGTACAGGAAAAAGGCGCGGGCAACAATGTCTTAAATTTCGACGAGAACTACGTCAAGACAGCGCCGGACATCCGTCCATTCACGGAGGCGGAGCGGGATTTCCTCAAAGGCACGAAATGCCGTCTTGTGGAGAAGAATGGCGACCCCGACTTTCCTGACGGACGTTTCATCCGCACGACGATGGGCGGCGTGCAGGTTGACATCGGGCTCGTCGGCGGCCAGACCGCAAAAGTGCGTATCAAGGATGGCGACGGCAAGGGCAAGGATGCCATCGTGGTTCTGCCCTCTATAGAGGATGCCCTCTATAGGCTCGAAAAGGATATCGTCCGCGATACGGAGCTTTTCGGCGGTAACATGGTCGAGAAGATGCTGACGCGCTATGACAAGAGGCTTGAGCTTGAAAAGACGGCCAATGGCGCGGACTCCGTCGGCGTGCCGCGCCGTGAGAGCATCAAGAATCGCCAGATGGAATTGAGCCGCGACATCCTTTCCATCCGCTACGGGATGTCGGAGGAACGCCTTGCCTATCTAGACCGAGATTTGGCCAAACAACTGGCGATTCAGGCAATCAAGGAGAACATCACCAGCGGTCCTGCTCTAGATGCGCATTACGACAAAATAGTCTCCCAGCGTCACCTCGTCGGCGAGGACATGATTTCCCTCTACGACAAACTGGAGGCGGCTGGAAATATAGAGACCAAGATTCATCTGCCAGAGGCCGCTCCGCAAGTCGCAGTGGGCGAAGGGCGTCCCACGGCAGAGCAACAGGGAATCCACAATTTCGCGGCAGATCTGATTCTCGCGGAAGATATTTCCGAATATGACAAGGACATCGGCAAGTCTGGATATCTTGATGGTCAGCGCCTTCGGAACGTATTCGCCAAGCACCACGACACGATTGCCGCCTTGATGACGGAGCGCGCCGCAAATAAGAACGCTGTGCCGACGGCATTGGCGAGTCTCGATCCGGCAATGCAGAAGGCGGTCGTCAACCTCCTTGACACGCTTATTGATAATCAGGCGAAAAAAGTCGCGAAAGTCGGCCGTGAAATGACTCCTGACCAGTATCTGACCCGTCTGGTCGCGGACTTTGATGCCGAGGTGGCCAAGGCACGGAAAGACGGCGAAAAGGCCAGACTGAACGAAATCGACGACTATTCGCAGAGGAGGCAGTTCAACGAGGCGGGCATAGGCTCATCGGAGGACGACGCATTCTCCTTGAAGAAGGAATTGTCCAGGAAAAACGCCTCCGAGGACGATATATTTTTTGCGGTGGAGGATCATGAGGAAAAGGACAAGGCTTACGACTACCGCCGTCACGGCAAGGCGAACTTCTTCGCGCAGGTCGAACTCGAATTGAACAAAAGCATCGAGGAGGCGATGAAGCAGAGCGTGCAGACGCAAGTAAAGACGATGCTCGCAAATGTTTTCCCGCAGGAAAATCCCGATGCCATGAATTCAGCTTCCTCCCTTGACACGATTGTCGCTGACCGTGCAAGCGATCCGCAAATGAAACTTCTGAAAGCAACTCTCAACGTGTATTTCGAAAAGATGAGTGGTCTTGACCAGCGGAACATGATGGCGCGTCTCGTCCGCCACACCGTCGCAGGTGCCGCCGACGGCATCCGTTTCGGTGAATTGCTCAAAGGCGCGGGCCCCCTTCTTCAAAAGATGATGCAGGGACTGGATCCCGATGCGTTCAAAGATCCGAATTTCCGTCTTGCCATCGACGACATGCGCTCCAAACTTGCGCCAATTCCCGAAAAGGCTGTCAAAGCGCAGTTGGCGGATATCATTGCACGCTCCAATGGCGCGATTGAGTCCATTACCATAAAGGACGCCCTAGGCGCAGCCTCGGTTGCGCAGACCTTCCTCTGTTCCATAAAATTGCAGGGCGAGGCCGAACCGCGCGAATGTGTCATCAAAATGCTGCGCCCAGATGCACACTTGCGCGCACTGCGCGAGGCGGAGGTATTCCGCGAAGTCGCCAAGGGAATCAAAGGGATGTCGCTGACCTTTGAAGGTACGCTGGCGGGGATCATGAAAGAACTTGACCTTACAATTGAGGCGAATAACGTCAAGACTGGTCTTGATGTCTATGATGCGGGAACAGGGAAGGTGAACAAAACGTTCACCAATGTCTCCTCCATGCGGCTTAGCGAGATTCCAGGAACGGAGCCGACCAAAGGGCTGATGGTGCTTGAACGTGCACCTGGCGTGCCGATGGATAAGTTCCTCAAGAACACGAACGAGTCCATTGCCACGAACAAGGCAACCGTCATCGATGACATTGCCAAGCGTGGAAAGGAAGATGCCATCGTGAGCATGCTTGACGGAACGGATAAGCTTACAAATATCTACGAGGACACCCTTGCCAAGCATGACGCGCTCTCCAACCTCACGACTATCTGGATTCGTGAGGGGCTTTTTACCAAGACGGGATTCTATCACGGTGACCTCCATGCGGGCAACATCATGGTTCCGACTGCTGACGACATCGCCAATGGCGTCCCCAACGGTGTGACCATGATTGACTTCGGCAACGCGACCAAACTAAATTCCAACGAGCAGAAGAACGTCATTCGAGTCATCGCTGGTGCGGCGGGCAATGCTCCGGACCTGTTCCTCAAGGGATTTGAAGCGCTCCTTTCCGACGCAGGGAAGGCCAAACTCGCCCAGAACCGTCAGGCGATCGAGCAGATTGTCCGTGACATCCTTGGCAAGGGGACCGGCAACGACACAGGCAAGCGTATGACCGCAGTGTTCAAACTTCTTCAGACGAAATACTCCATTGAAGTGCCGCCGACAATCAGCGGATTCCAGTCCAGTCAGGAGCGTCTGACCATCGCAATGGAATCCATGCTGCGCATGATGACGAACGCGGAAATGGCACGCCTTGACGTGATTCTCGCCACTGCCAAGGCAGATGGTGCCGATGTTCCCGAAATTGGCAACAACGTGCCGCCAGAACAGGCATTTGCACAGAAAAAAGAAGCGGCCATCGCCTATATAAACGCAAAATTGGAAGGTGACCTTACGGAAGATGTTCGCGAGAAGCTTAATACCCTTAAGACAAAACTGGATGAAGCCGACGCGCATCGTCCACTGTCGATGATGCAGTGCATGATCGGCGTAATCAAGCAGAACATCGTCACATCCCTTAAGACGCTTGGCGCAGGCTCCACCAGAATCGTCACCAATAATTTGAGGGCTGACGGCATCATCGGCGGTAACGACAACGCTCCCGGTGCCGAGCCCAAAGAGCGTCGTTTCATCGAAATATGGCCATAAGACATTGCAATCACAGCAAAGCGTAACCAAACCGCACCCATAGTGATAATTTCACTTCAAAAATACTCAAACAATGTTAGCAATCCGTTTTGGGATTGCTTTCAATGAAGATGGCTGGCTTTGAGAAGAATGGCGGCGGCGCGGCTGTTGTGGAAGGGGGGATTTCTGCAGAATAATCATCCAGATTTTTTTTGTTTTTCGTCCAAAATGAGCTATATTATGGACAAAAAGCAAGAATGGCTGGACGAAAAGGGAAACGTGAAATGAGAACATTCGACTACGAAAAACTTGCCGCATTCCATTGGGACAATGAAGTGCTCAGGAGTGTCGCGAGAATTCACGAGTGCAAGGGGCGGCAGACGGCATTCGCCGAACGTCACCCGAAAGAGGCTTCGCGCTTGGTGGAGATTGCCAAGATTCAAAGCACGGAATCCTCCAATCGGCTTGAGGGGATTGTCACAACCTCGGCCCGGCTACGGCAGTTGGTTCAGCAGAAGACTGCGCCGCGAAGCAGAAGCGAACGTGAAATCGTGGGATACAGGGACGTCCTGAACACCATCCACGAGAGCCACGAGTACATTCTGGTCAAGCCCTCATATATCCTGCAGCTGCACCGCGACTTGATGAAGCCAGCCGGTCTCTCATATGGCGGGCATTTCAAGAATGTGCAGAACTACATCAGCGAGACGCAGGCGGATGGGACAGTTGTCACCCGCTTCACGCCCGTTGCGCCTTACGAGACGGATAGCGCCATTGAGGCGATATGCGCCAGCTACGGACGCACGTTGGCAATGGAGGCAATCGATCCGCTCATCCTGATTTCCGTCTTTGTGTGCGACTTCCTGTGCATCCATCCCTTCAACGACGGCAACGGCAGAATGAGCCGTCTGCTGACCCTGCTCATGCTTTATCAGAATGGGTACGATGTGGGAAAATACATCAGTCTTGAGGCACAGATTGCCAAGACCAAGGACGAATACTATGACGCGCTTCAGGCCGCCAGCGGCGGATGGCACGAAATGCGGAACGATGTGCTTCCTTTCATTCGATATATGCTCCAGGTCATATTGGCCTGCTATATGGAACTCGAGGCGCGAGCCGAATTAATCGGAGGAGCGGAAAGCACCGCATACGATGCCGTCCGCGCGTATGTCCAGTCCAAGATCGGGCGTTTCCGCGGCTCCGACGTCATCGAGGCATGCTCATCCGCCGGACGTTCCGCTGTTCTGGCCAGTCTGAAGAAACTGACCGAGGAGGGCGTCATCCGCAAGGACGGTGTGGGACGCGCCACGTTCTACGTGCGCAACAGCAGTTCGGGAGAATGACAGCCGATTTGTCAAGAATTGTGATCGGCATTCCATTCCATATTTTCATGTCAATTTTCTACTGTATTGGCCAGACTTAATTTGACAAAAGACAACATGATTCGGTGAAGGCTGTCGTCGTACGGCAACGGGATTCCGTCGCGAAGCGACATCGCGCGGAGTGCAAAACCATGCCTACCCCTACGCAAGCGCCCGGAGCGGCGCGAAGCGTGGGGTGAAATGCCCCCATGATATAGCACGCGGGGCGCGCCACTGAAAACAGTCGGCAAGGAATCAAATTATATATGGCCAGCACAGTTGGAAAAAGTGTTTTTCATCGGAAGACGCATTGCCTCATGACATGACTGTAATCCGATGTTTTATGCAGTATCCAAGCCTCCACCTTCATGAATCAGCGTTCAAACTGTCCCGCAGTTTCCTGAACGAGGGCTTCGTTGCCACGACATAGAGGGGAGTGTTATGGTTGCGCTATCTCATTAGAACTGCATCTCGATTGGCGGATTAGCAAAGGAGCTAATGATGGATGTGACGGTGCCGGGCTTGAAGTAGAGCACCATCGTGTTCTCGTCATCCTCCGAATAGCCGATTTTACGCAGTGAAGCGTATTCACCGAGCATGGAGGCTTTTGCCTCGCGGCGCGGGTCGTCAACAAGGACACCGGAAACGCGTATCCAGGAGCCGTCCTTGAAGGCGCAGATTTCCGCCCTGCCGTTGGCGAGGAGCTGCTGCGCGACCTCCTTCTTGCGTCCTGTCTGGATGTAGAGCTTGCCCTCGAAGATGTGGATGGTGCCGAAAGGGCGCACCCGGGGCTGATCCTTGTCAACGGTCGCCAGATAATACGTCCCCGCATTCTTGATGAACTCATAGGTCTTCTGGATTGACATCGCACGTGCCTCCTCTGGGTCGAGTTGTTTTTTTGCCTGCCTCCGCCCGGCAAATGTACAAGGCGGCCATGACAGTCTGGAAGATGTCATTTAAAATATTGGAAGAATTCCAGAATACAAATAATAACTCTCATCTCCTTGCGCGCGAAAGGATTCTCCGCTTTCGCCGGATTGGTGTTCAAAAGCGGATGGCGGCCCGTCCAGTCGTCACCAATACCACGATTCTCCACACGTCAAATAGAGGGGGGAGAAGAGAACAGTTGTATAACCACCCGAGTCCTACACACACCATGATTTTCGTACTCAAAGCGCATCTTCCGAAATTCTCCACGGCATTTTTCGGGGTGTCAAAAACGTGTAGGACTCGTGTTGAACCTAGGAGTGTTGGATTCGTCCTACACTCTCTGGAGAATCTGCGGAGAAAAAGGGTGCAATTAACGAGAATTGCAGGGGATTTTACGGTGGATACTCTTTCTCTCTCCGACAAACGGGGCGAAAGCACAAAGTCACAAGTATCCTGTTTCAAGGGATTTGCACTTACAGAAAACTCACCGGGCAATAAAGGACTCCCGGTGAGAGAATTTTTAGAATGGTGGAGGCGCCGGGAGTTGAACCCGGGTCCTACAAAGACGTCCCGAAGGCCTCTACATGCTTAGGACGCGATTCAGTCTTAGTCTTCCGGGTCGGTGGCGCCCACACACACCGAAAGAAGCAGCCATCTGTTAGGTCTCGTCAATCGGCCCGTTGGCACGGCTTCATGACCAGTCTATTCCGTACGCCTCCATCCCTTAATAGACATCCAGGTGAAGACGTCGCTGGACTAAGCAGCGAGGGCGAATTCTTGATCGTTCGCAGTTATTTTTTTGACCGATGATTAAAGAGGCCCACGATCATCCTCTGCATGCCACCCGCGATCTGCCTAGGCAGTCGAAACCATTTCGCCCCCATTGAAAGGTCGCAACAATTTCTTGCGGTTTTAATTAATGTATATCATTATTTGAAAAAAACAAGTTTTTTGAGGCAAATTCAAAATTGCTCAAATGTTCTATGTTAAGGAAACCACAGATTACACTGATTACACTGATTGCTTGGCACGGTCAAGCCGCAATCAAGTCATTGATTATCAACCACGAATGCACACGAATGAACACGAATTTTGACAGTCCACTGAATACACAGAAGAAACAGAAAGCCTCGCAGACGGGCCGACTACATTTCTAAGGATTTCATGGTGAAACAAAACGTTGATTGCCAATGAGATAAACGGCTCCGTCTGCTCGGCGGTTCGTCACGCTTCGCGCAAGCGCTAACAACGACATGCGGAAGCGCGAAGTTCATAGTCTGCTGGCTCGGCGGTTGTGAAAGCGCTTCGTGCGCATTTCTCCTTGTGAAGATTGTTGCTTTCCGCTGTCCTGCGTATATACTATTGTCATACGCGTGTTTCAGCGGCGCAACACTTACCTATAGGAGACACACCACCATGTTTTCTAAAGTTTTCAAAACTTTTTTCGTTTTTTCCATCTTTTTTACCCTTCATGCCCAAGAGGCGACCATGAAAAACACTGAGTGGCCATTCATCGTCATCCGTCATGCCCATGTCGCAAACAACTATCCGGACCTTTTTGACAAGATACTGGACATCGCCCACAAATATCCGGGAGCCTGCGATGAAGTGTGGATCTGCGCGGATGGCTATGCGTCACGCGACGCCCTCCTCAAATCCGTTCCGCCCCTGAACCGTTTCCATGCAAAATGCGATGAATACGGCATCAAGCTCTCCTTCCAGCAGGGCATCACCGTCGGACATGGCACCAGTCCGGAGTTCATGAAAAAGCGGCCAGGCCTTTTCCCCTTCGAACCGGACGATTTCATGTGCGACCAGAACGGCACGCTGCTGCCCGGACAGCTCTGCCCACGTTCCGCCAACGTCCAGCGGTTCGCCTACGAATACACGAAAACCGTTCTTGATATATTGAAGCCAAGCTCCTACTGGCTTGACGACGACCTCCGCCTCGGCGTCTCCAAGCCATACGAATGCTTCTGCGACCGCTGCATCGCCGAATTCAACCGTCAACATAATACCAATTACACACGCAAAGAATTGTCCGACAAGATTTTCGGGCCAGCCGTCATCGAACCGCTGCGCGGCCAGTGGGCGGCCTTTAATGCGGAGGCCATCGCCATCTATGCGGCGCAATTGCGAAAAGCCGCCGATGATCTGGGCTCCGACTGCCGCCTCGCCTACCAGTCCGTCTGGGCGAATGACTTTTTCTGCGGCGACAACTACAGACCGCTTCTGGAAGCGCTTTCCGGCAAGGAACATAAATCCGTCGGCATCCGTCCGGGGGCCCTTCATTACACGGAAGACGATCCGCGCGGCATGACATACAAATCCATGAGCATCGCCCGGGAGGCGGCGCGTTGCAAACGCTATGGCTTCGTCGGTTCCATCTGCTACGAGCAGGAGAATTACACACGCAAGGTGTTGCACAAAAGCCCTGAAGCCATCATGATCGAATCCACGCTGGCCTTGGCGTCAGGATGCGACAGCCTTTCCGAATACTACTATGACGCAGGCAACCACGAGCCGCTGGACTACTATGACGATTTCTCGCATGAACTGTCACAATGGCGACCGTATCTCGAACAGGTGGCCGCATCGTCGAAACGTACGCGTCTGGCGGGGCTTGCGCGTTTTCTCGG
>JAFZAB010000026.1 GCA_017548425.1 Victivallales bacterium | reverse complement strand
TCCTTAAACGGGCTGAGTTCTTTCTTCGCGTACAAAAACTCCAGAATAGGTTCGCCGGGGAATTTATCGCGCAGTTCATCCGTCAGCACATGATGCGGCTTATGGCGGCTAAGACGCTGGTAGTGGGTGACGTAGTCCGCATAGAAATGAAGCAGGTCAATACCGTCGCTTAGCGCTTCGGTCTTTTCATAGCGTTGCTTCATGATGTCGAAGCACTGTTCGAACTTCTCGTATTTGTAGCAGAGAAGCGCCAATGCGAGAGCTGTCGAATTGAAATCTTGCCTGGAGAGATATTTGTTTGTTTGGGCATCCGGTTGTGAAGCCGCTTCGGTTTCAATGATGGTCAGAATCTTGTGATAGAGATCTGCTCCCTTGGCGAAAACTTCGTCAGGATAATAGGTTATGAACGTATCGGGTGAGAATGCCGGCGTACTGGCCAACAGTTGCGGCGGAACGTTTTTGAGAAGTCTTTCGAGCTTGTCCGGATCCAGCAGGGCGAATTGATCGGCGGCCAGACGCATCATCTGGATGTCATCGTAATATTCGCCTTCCGCCAGCAGGAATTCAACGGCGGCCTGTTCCGGATAGTTCATTTCAGCATATTGGCGGGCATACTCCAGATGCTGAAGCTTCAACATACGTTCGTTGGCCTCTTTTTCGTCTTCCGACAGTTCTTCCAAATCTGTTCTGGGATAGACTCGCGGATAGAAGAAGATCTTTTTGACACGGTATTCTTTTGTCTCTTTCGTGCCGAACATGCCGAAAAGGATGCTTGATTCCGATGTCGAGTCTTCGCTAGTCGTTTTGGAATAGAACGGCGAGAATCTCTTTTTGGTTTTCCAAGAGCGGTTTTCCTTGCCGTACAAGCCGAAGAACGCGGATTTTGATCCGAACATGAGCGGGTCTTGGCTCTTCGTGGAGACGATACCGGACAGGATGAACTGTTTACGAACGCCGTCAGTCAGACTGTTGTAATAAACGAGGCCAGCTCCCAACGTGGTTTTGCTAGCGTAATTTTTAATTGGTCTTTGGGGAGTTTCTTTTTCAGTGGTTTCCGTTGTTTCTTCCGTTTCCGTCGTATCAGCGGAGACGGCTGTTTCTTCTGGTTTAGCGGTTTCAACGTCCTGCTTGACATCGCTGGCGGCAACGTCTGAAGCGTTGGCTTCCAATGGTTTGTCATCCATGACGGAGTCTTCCGTTTCGTCAAACGTCATACTGGTCTTGACGGAATAGAACGGGAAGAGCCAATGGCCAGACAGGAGATAGTTGGGATCGGCGTCCGCAAGACCGATCGTCTGGCTGTAGGTTTTGAAGAGCGGGAACCAGCGGTGCGGCGAGGCGATGGCGCGCCTATCGTTGATGATTTCGTTATTATCCTTGCGGTTTCCATGATCATAGGAGATAGGCGGAATGGCGGCTGTTACGCGTGTGTGCTCCGGCTTGACAGTCTTGGCGTAGAATGGAATCGCGTGCCAATAAGATGTTTGCGGTATTTCACTGGATCCGGGCGGTGAATAGGATGAATGGTAGTAAAGGCCAGCGCCCGCGAAATCGCGACGTTGGACGGAACCGTCTGCGTTTTCACTCTTTTTGAAATTCGCCAATGCGAGCGGAATCGTCATGGAATGGGTGGCGGTTTCGTCTTTCGGCAGGGAATGCGATTGTCCAAAGAATGGGAAGAGGAGCCAGAAACCGGAATTCAGATTGTATTTTGAATACCAGAATGGAAGGAGGAAGGAGACCTTACGTGTGTAATCCAGCGGGTCTTCATCTTCGTAAATCGTGACAGGATATTTATTTGAGTCATATTTCGACTGAAGCGGAATCTGCCTTTCAAAATTACCGTACAGGATGCCGAGCCACCAGTTGCGGCGTGCATGCTCTTCGTCGGAATGATAGGCAATCGGGAAGATGGAATCCGTCCGACCGATGGATTTGCCAATACGTTTGGTCGTGCGGTAGTAGGGGAGGACCCAGAGGCTGGTATTCTCACGGTCGTCCAATGAATAGGGGGTGGCGCCGATGGAATGGCGGCGGCTTCTGAAATAGAACGGCAGGAGGTATGAATACTTGTTACTGTAGCCTGGGAGGTTGGGGAGCTTCAAATCCGCATTTCCCCAGCCGGCGAGCAGCATGACGGAGCTTTGACGACCTTCGGAGTCTCTGTTCTTGGCGTAACGGGTGACATAGGGGAAGAGATAGATAAAGTGTTGATCCACAAGCAACTTTGTGGAGAGACCTTCTGTCCATGTCTTCCGTCTGTTGTGGTAGAGCAGCGGGAAGCCGGAAGTGCGCGTTTCATAATTGTCAAGATTGCCCTGAATGCGCGTCGGCATGAAAATGTCTTTAGGCTGGTCATCCGCAATCGGGACTTCCTGCAATGAGAGACTTCTGACTGGGGAGCGGTTATAGAAAGAGTAATATGGGAATATCCAGCGGTAATCGTGTACCGTCGGAATTTGCTCGACGTTCTTCAGATCGAACGGCGCATCTGTGATTTCATAGCCATAGGAACGCAGATACAGGGGAAAATAAAGATCGAGATCCCTGTGAAGCATTTTCGTTCCAGGCGTATCCTCCAGTTGATGAAAATCTTCTGGCACAGTGTCTGGTCTGACGACGTTTAAGCGGACGGACGCAAAGGCGGGGAAGAGGAAGAAAATCTTGTTGCGAACGATGTTGCCGTTGGCGTAGTACAGATAATTTTCCTTTTTGTAGAATGAAATCGGGAAAATACCGAGATTATTGACTTGCGCGAGGCCTTCGGGGGCGTTTTTGTCATGATACCACCGATAGAACAGCGTGATGAAGCCACGTTCACGGCGCGTGCTCATGGTTTTCCCGTATTTGCCTTCTGTAAGTTGTTCGTCTCGATTGGCGTAGAACAACGGGAATAGCAGGTGGGAATACCCGTTAAAGCCGCGTCTCTGGCCCCATTTCGTCCATGCGATCGGCAACAACAGATGGTTGTGGTAGCCCGGCCCCCAGTAGTTGTGGTTGAGCAGGGCGATGTTCAGAATTTGCGTATTGCCATCGTCCCGTTTGTAGTACCAATAGAGCGGGAAAATGACGTTCTGGCGGCCCATTCCTTTCACTTTGCTCTGCCACATGATTGGGAAAATCCAATCATTGTAGCCGAAATCCGGATCCGACTGGAAGCCTGACAGCGGCCAGAGGAAATACGTATGGTTGGAGAAAGAACGCGGATATTTATTCTGGAAACTAAGGATTTGATTGACCTTCTGTTCGGGCGTGACGGTCCGCGTGTAGATCGGCCATAGGATGTGTTTTCTGTAGGCCGCCTTGCTGGTATATATTTTATAATAGTATATAGGCCAGAGCGGGACGGTCTTCGTCGGCCCATGACCTTCGTATTTGGGCACGGGATCGTCAAAGATGGAGGATTCGGCATGGACAGCGATTGCCGCCATGGAAAGAATGGCTAAAAATATATGGAAGATACGTTTTTTCACTGTTCACCATGGCGGCACCGATGGCGATGCCTTTACAAAGAATGATTGTTATTAAGTTATTGGACTTGCGGCGTCTTGATTTCGCCGGCTTCCGGAATGAATTTCTCTCCGGATTTCGGAAGCATGCGTTCAAGATTGTCCGCGAGTTCGGGGGAGATACGCTCGCGAATGGAGCGTTTAGCCATGTCCAGAGAGGTCTTGCGCATCTGGTCCCAAGGCGGCAACGCACGGCGTTTCTCCGTGCCTTCCACGAACTTGGCATATTTCGCATACAGCTTCTGGGCGACTTCCAGATAGCCTTCAGCCTGCTCTTGGTTCTCAATCGCCAACTGGTAGTAGGCGTTGATCAGATAGCTTTGGACGGCTTTCTGGGCTTCGCTATGGGAGGCGGATTCCATGTCCGAAGCTAATGACTTCAAGACGAAATCGTCCAGATCCGGAGCGAAACGCGATTTGGCGCCGACACCGTAATGCGGCAGCGTGCGTGCCATCTTGATGTATTCGGTGGCCTTCTTCTTCTCGCCGAAGAGGTACAGCGTGACGATGGCGTTTTCGAGGAAGTTGCCGTACGCGCCTTTGACCGTGTATTCGTTGAAGCCTTCCATCGCTTCGTTGTAGCAGGCATTTGCGGCGTCAACCAAGCTGACGTTCGGCGTCATTTCCAAGAATTTGATATCCGAATACATGTTGTCCGGATCGGCGTTTTTGACATAGACGAGACGTCCGCTTTCGAATGCAGCCTGCAACGACTGGAAGATCATGCGGTCGCAGGAGAGTTTCTTGAAATAGCGTTCGTTGTCGCGTTCCGTGGACCATTTGTCTTTACCGCGTTCCGCCCAGTAGATGGCGTGGGCTTCCGGCAACCGCCAGTCCAGATTGCCGTATTTCCTGTTGATGGTGACAAGCCATTGCGGCTCAAGGCGATATTTGCGGATGATCCATCTGGAGCGCAGGCAGAGCTCCACTTGGTCCGCGATGCCGATCTCTTCCAGTTCCTTTTTGAATTCCGGCGGATACAGGACGGCGTGCGTGCGGAAGGAGTCTTCCAAATCATTGAACGTTGCGTAGGAGTATTTTGCACAGGCTTTCTTCAACGAATTGAAATCTTTGTCGCCAATGGCGGCGCGGAGTTTCGCTTCATTGGTGGGCGCCTTGTCGATAAGGTCCCATTTGCCGTAGTAGCTGCCGAAGAGACGGATCATTTCCTTGGCGAATTCGGTCTTGTAGAAGCGGTTGGCGTCATCGAGATCCTGACCCATCTTATGCTGGTAGATCCAGCCGAGCTGACGGAAGAGCTCCGGATCGCCAGGGTTGTATTCAAGTGCTTCATCACGAATGAGTTCGATGCCTCGTTTGACCCAACGCCAGCGGTCTTCAAAGCCTGTGAAGGTCACGGAGACGTTGTAGGCCATATTCCATGCCAGGAAGGCGTGGGCGGTCGTGTATCGCGGTTGGAGTTTGACCAGCCAGTCCGCCAATTGGACCATTTCGAAATAATTGCCTTCTTCCTGCATTTTGGACGAACGAAGCCACAGATAGTCCGCGACAAGGCCGCGGAATCCGCCGAGCGCGACGGATGTGAACGCGACGGCGGGCGGCGCGTTTTCAAGAGGATCCGTATCCGTCAATTTTTCCGTGTAACGGATGGCGTTCATTTTACCCTGCACAAACGACAACGCGGCGCCGATCAAGATGATCGCGACGATAAGAGTAAGGAATGATTTGATTTTCGTATTCATTTTCTGATCACCGCTCCGAGTTCGCGTCTGTTGAGAATCCAAATGCCGAGGCCGATGATGAGGGCCCAACGCAACACCAGAATGGCGAGACTGGACACGAAGATGACCGGCTTGGACTCGAAGACGGAGGACATTGTGTTGAAGACTTTGCGGATACGTTTGTTATAGACGAGCCGCCCCTGCGCGAGATCCGCCGTCGCGTCGAAGTCATCGACGGATACGACCGTGTAGGAGACGCCTTTGGCCATGATGTGGAGGGAGTGCTCCCAGAGGTTTTTGTATTTGAAGGAGCCATCTTCATTGCGGAGCGGAGCATCCAATGCGGCCTGTACGGAAAGGCCGATGAGCAGGTAGGTTACGGCGACGAATGCGGCGACGGGCGTCGAGAAGGCGGCGGAGACCGTGCAACCGAGAGCCGTCAGGAAGGCGAGCTGCAGCAACGCCTGGAAGATGGCGCGGCAGTAGTTGACGACGAAGCCTGTCTCCGCTACAAGGAAGATCGGGCCGTCATTGGGCTGGATGACATTGACAGGGGGATCGACGGGGGAGTTGGGCTCTTTCGGCGGATTCAGATAACGCAGTGAAATCGTATTATCGTTTTTATCGATGAATCGTGCATCGACGGGAAGTTCCTGGAAGGTGCCGCCCTTTCCGGAGGGGATCTTCAGACCGAGCGAATTCCCCTGTTTGTCTTTTTCTTCAAAGAGCAGGGGGGTATGCGGATCGGCGACATTGGCGGGAGCTTCCGGATCCTTCAACAACCAAATGTAGCTGAGGATTGTCTGGTTGGTGGAGGAGGTGGAGCCGGAGAAGACGCGGAAGTTGAGGAAAAGCGTGTCTGATTTGGTATGGACATTTTTGAAGGTCCACTGCTTGGCGAAGCCGGGCTTGATTTCGCCGCTCTGCTGTTTGATTTGGTAGTAAAGAAGGTCTTTCGTGGACTTTACGTCATGCCCTTCTTTCAGTTCACCGGCGGTCAGACGGCGCTGGTATTCCTTTTCGACCATTTCCTTGTACGGTTCGGGCTCGGGGAAATAGGCACGGCGGCCGACGCGGACTTCCTTGTCCAGTTTCGTGATTTCCGCTTCCGTGAAGTCGCCGATGCTGACGCGGAATTGGATGAGCAGGAGGATGACGATGGCCGAAACGATGAGAATGGCGGCGTGCATGGCGAAGATGCCGACCCATTTGCCGCACCACAGAATCCACCGCGGGCAGGGCTTCGCGACGACCAGATGGATACTGTATTTTTCAATTTCGGAGGAAAGCTGCGAACAGGCCAGCCATAGCGTCGTCATGGAAACAAGCGCGACGACGATGCCCAGCGAGTAGGTGATGGAGATCTGGACGAGACTGACGGCCGTTCCGTCACCAGAGACGGTCAGCGGGAGGAGGAAGACGGCGAGCAGAATCAATACCGAGAGAACATGGAAGACCTTGGAACGGATGGCCGAACGCATGGTCTGCATGACGATGGCGAGAAATGGTTTCATGTTGTTGTATTTCCAGATTTGTGTATGCTAAAAGAAAACGCCAATGGCTTTACTAATATTATAATGGTATATTGCCATAATTACAACCTAAAAATAAAAAAAATGCTCCTCCACGGATGAAAACATGGAGGAGCATGGAATGGAACGGTTGTTTGACGGACTGTTATTGGGCGATCATGCCGGCCTTGATCTTCGACGCGGCATCGCCCATGCCAAGCTGGCGGAGGATTTCGAAGGCGAATTCCAACGAGGCTCCCGGCCCGCAGGCGGTGATAACTTTGCCATCGACTTGAACGCGTTTTCCTGTGTAGTTCGCAGGATTGATTTGTTTCTCAAACGACGGATAGCACGTGTATTTGCGGCCGTTCAGCAAGCCTGCCGCGTTCAGGACGATTGGCGCGGCGCAGATGGCGGCGGCGTAGTTGCCGGCGTCGAAGACGGCGGCGATGAGCTTCGTGACGACTGGATCGTCCCGCAGATTGGTCGCTCCAGGCAGACCGCCCGGGCAGATGGTCAGAATCAAATCCGACGCATTCAGATCTTTGGCGAAAACATCCGCCGTGACGGGAATATTATGGGCGCCAATGACTTGCAGTGTTTTGGCGCCGCCAGCGGCGGCGGTCACGACATCCAGACCTGCGCGGCGGAGGACGTCAACGGTCGCCAATGCTTCGACTTCTTCGAATCCGTTGGCCAGAAAAACGGCGATCTTCTTGCTCATGCTGTTGATTCTCCTTTGAGGCAATTTCAAAACTGTTCAAATATCTTTTTTATGGAAACCACAGATCACACAGATTACACTGATTTTTTCGCAGATAGCCTTGCCGCCGAGGCCGACAAAAAGTATAAGATTTTAATAACAAATGAAATATAAAAGAATCAGAATTCATCGGCCTCCGGCGCCAAGGCTGGTTCTGAAAATCACAGATAAAGATCAGGGGCAATGATATCAAGGCAAATACAGACTTTTGAAATTATCTCCTTTGATTGTGATTTTATATGATTCTTTACGATTCTTTATGATTCTCTATGATTCTTTATGTAAATGTATGACTTTCAATGACTAATCTTGAAGAGTGGCGGAAATGGTGTATGGTAGTCGATAGGATGTCAACGAATACGGAGATTATGTTTATGGATGCGAAGATGAATCGACAACAGGAATGGTATCTGCTGGGCACGCTGGTGGCGGTGTTTGGAGGACGCTTCGGCGGGCGGATTGGCGATTATGCGCATAGCGTGCGTTTTCAACTGAAAACAACCGTCGAACTGGCGGACGACGAGACGGAGCGGAAGCGACGTCTCATTGGTCAGGCGGACAGTTTGCTGTCGCGAATGATGAATGAAACGGAACTGCTGCTGATGGCCTGCGGATGCGCTGTTTGGTCGGAGGAGGATGAGCCATATCTTGAGATAATGGCTCAACGGATGGAACCGTTTGAAGATGGCGCGGATGGCGCGGCGGCTTTCAGCCACGCCGTTTTGAAAGAGCGTGAACGGTTTGGACGATGGCTTTTGTCGGAAGACATGTCCATGGCGCTGAACGGGTTACTGGTTCTGACGGGACGCCTTCGGCGTCTTCTCCGCCATGAGCGGAAACGGCTTGCGGAAGAGGAAGGCGAGGCGAAACGCCGCGCCTTGTTTCCAGAGGCCGCCGAATCGCCGAAATGCCCCATCTGCGGTTCGCCGATGCGTCTGCGGACGGCGAAGACCGGAACGAATGCAGGCAGCCGTTTTTGGGGCTGCACGCAGTATCCGGCCTGCCGCGGCGTCCGTGAAATCATCGACGGAACAGCTTAATTTGCTTTAAGCTTTCGGCTTTAAGCTTTTAGCTTATTTGTTTTTCGCGCGGATGGAATAGAAGTGATAAACCAAAAGGTCTTCCGGCATGTCTGTGCCGTGCGATCCACGGCCAGGAGATGATTCGTGGGCGCCGTGGTCGGGGCACCAGACGAGCAGGCGGTTGTAGCCGCCCCAGTATTCGTCAATCCATGCGGAGAACTGCTGGAAAGCGGCGATGTTGCGGTCCAACGCGCCGATGGCTTCGTCCGCAAACGGCCCCGTGGCGTGCATGATATGGTCGTAGTCCGTCGCGTAGTTGAGCACGACGTCAAAGGCGGGATCCTGCATGAGGAAATGCGAGAATTTCACGGCTTCCGCGTCCGACCGCGTGGAGCAGTAAGTGACGGGGCGTTTGCGGAAGATAAGGTCGATACTGCACTGGTTTACAGCGCAGATGCCGGTCTTCTTCTTCGCTTCCGGGAAGGTGTTGAAAATGGTTTCAACGGTCAGAATGGGGCGTTCGTATTTCTGGATGCCATGGATGGCGGGCGTGGCGCCCGTGTACATGGAGGCGAAGCAGACAGGCGTGACGGACGGCATGACGACTTTCGTCGGAATGCGTAATGGCGCAACGGCTTCCACTTTCGCAAGTTTGTCCGGATAGCGTTCCCACAGATGGATGCCGCAGGCGTCCGGAGCGAAAATCAGCATTTTTTCAATTTTTTCGCCGTTCAGTTTCTTTTCCGCTTCGGCGATGACGGCGTCCAACGGCGTGTCTTCGCATTGGGCGGGAATACGCGCTCCGATAAGCGTGCAGACGGTGGGCGTGAAAGCCGTGACACAACGGAAGTCTTCTAATTTCTCCGGAAAGTTCATAAATTCTCCTTAATGGTTTGGGAGGGGCACGTTTTCGCGTGACCGGACGCGCAGGAGCGCGTCCCTCCCGTATTGTAAATTGTTAATTATTAATTGTTAATTATTAATTATAATGCGGTAGGCGGTCGCCATGGGCGGCGATCATTTCATCGACGAGACGGATGATGTCGTCGGGCGACAGTTCGGCGGAGGTATGTGGATCGAGCAGGGCGGCCTGGTAGATTTTCTCCTTGCTACGCGTGACGATTGCTTCAATCGTCAGCAACTGCGTGTTGATGTTCGTCTGGTTGATGGCCGCGCACTGCGTCGGCAACGGCCCGAAGTACGTGCCTTGCACGCCGTTGCGGTTCACGAGGCAGGGGACTTCGACAACGGCTTCGGCGGGCAGATTGTCGATGAAACCATGGTTCAGGACGTTGCCGGCGATCGTGTACGGCTTGTCCGTGACGATGGCCTCCATGATGCCACAGCCGAATTCGTTGGACTTCTTGTGCGTCAGGACGGGATTCTCGCATATGTCTTTGTACTGCTTATTCCAGTTGGCGACGATGGCGCGGCAACGGTCAGGAGACGCGTCCAGCGGGATGTTGTATTCGTCGATGAGTTCCGGATAGTTCCGTTTGATCCAGTAGGGCATGTATTCGGCGGAATGTTCGGACGATTCCGTGACATAGTAACCGAATTTGCGCATGACTTCGAGCCGCACCATGTTGGCGCTCTTCTCCGCCTTCGGGGCCTTCCGCCACGCGTCCAGTTTCTCGAAGGCGAGTTTTTTGATTTCCGGATAGATGTCCTTTCCATCGTAGATCAATTCCAGTAGCCACGCCTGGTGGTTGATGCCCGCAATGCGCGTCTTGAATTTCGTCATATCGTAGTCTTTTTCAATACCGAGCGTCTTGAGCAGGCTGCCGACGCAGGCTTGCACGGAATGGCAGAGGCCGACGGTCTTGATGGGCGTATGGCGCAGCAGCAGTCCCGTCAGCGCGCACATGGGATTCGTGTAATTCAGAAACCACGCATTCGGACAGACTTCCGCCATATCCTCCGCGAAATGGAGCATGTGTTCGCCGGAGCCGAGGGCGCGGAAGAGGCCGCCTATGCCGAGCGTGTCCGCGATGGTCTGGCGGAGGCCGTATTTCGTTGGAATCGCGAAATCAATGGCTTCCGAAATCGTGTAGTCCCATACGCGAATGGCGTTGACGGCGAAATCAGCCCCGCACAGGGCTTCCTTTCTGTTTTCGACACCGCAGTAGGCCTTGATGGTCGCCTTGTTGCCGTTGATGTTGCGGTTCAACGTCGTAAGCATCGCCTCCGACTCTTTCAACCGTTGCGGATTGATGTCGTAGAGAGCGATTTCCGAATCTTGCAGGGCGGGAGTGCAGAGGACGTCGCCAAGGATGTTTTTGCAGAAGATGGTGCTGCCAGCGCCGAAAAATGTGATTTTTGCCATGGTTGTCTAGATGTTGCTTTTTATCTTAAAACAAAAGAATGGATTTTTGTCTAAAATAATATCAATTGAGGTTTTGTTCAAATGCCATAGTGAAAAAAGCATGAAAAGAGAGTTTGGGCTGGGAAAGTGTCAGTATATCGCCTTGCCTTCCTTGATCCATTGCTCGAAGGGCGGACGCGGGGCGAAACGCTGCTTCTTCATGGCCTTTTCCGCTTCGTCTCGGCAATTAAAGAGTTCCCTGAATCTTTCATGCTCCTTGTTTGTTACATTGGCGTTGTGTTTCTTGTCATAGATGTCTAACAGCGGTTCCAGACTGCGGCTTCCGTATGGATTGACGACGACATCAAATTTCAAGTAGATATTCTTCTCCGATACATAGGCATAGTTCAAACAAAACCTTGCGTACATTCCCGGATTTCTCAACCGCACGTAAAGGTATTTCGGATACTTTTCACACAGTTCTACCAGTTCCTGGTTGCTATAACCAGTACCCGGACTAAATGAATAACCTTCTCCTGAATATTTGAATGTCAGGGCAATCTCCTTCTCATAACCATCCGCCGGTGCTTCATAGAGCATTGCGTCGCCTGCCTGGATGCCCGCGTTTTCACCGTTCACCTTGATGCGAACCGTCCATTCCTGTTTTTCCGGATGGTTCTCCCCCGTGGCTTCGTAATCCCAAAAAACATCTATATCTTCATATTTTTCCATACGACTTTTTTCTTCAGGAGTGCAATGCCAGCCTTTTACCATATCTTTTCTCATCCATTTCTCCGCTTGTTCATCCTTGAATCCAATATCGGTTTCTTTTTTCAGGAGAAACACAGCCTCGTGGTGTTTTTTGCGGAGATGGAACACGACGGGCTTTGTCTTGTCTGGACGGTGGCGGTAAGTGTACCAGCTCCTGTAGTCGAAGGAAGTTGACTTGTTTGCTGCTCGCGAAAATTCGTAGCCTTGCAGCACAATATCTTCAATATAAAGAAAACGTCCTATTCCTGCATGTATCTTGAAATGACCATCCTTGTCCGTGACGGCTTTGCCTTTCCATTCAAGAAAAGCGCTCATTTTATAAACGACATTCGCGCCGGCCACGGGCTTTTCGTCAAGATCCAGCACGGTTCCGTAGAATTTGACGCTTCGCATACTGGCGGCTGAGTCCACAAAACCACAACCATAATAAATGATTCCGCAACCGGGGCTGACCAGTAAAATGATTGTCAGCATGACCAGTAAAATCATTATCAGCAGGAAGCTATTTCGGATAAGATTGAATTTCATGTTCACCATTCCTTTTATTGTTGATCCAGATGTCGTTTTTTGCGATTTATCTGTCAATAGCAGGAAGCATGCCAAATAATAACAAGGCTGGATTGACCGTTAATCCAGCCCTAAATTAGCCATGACTTGACATTTTTTGTCAATCAGCCTGACATTTTTTGTACACTGAACGTGTTTTATTCTCACGTTTGTTTTTTCTGCAGGAGGGCGGCGAAGGCGCCGTCGTGATTTTCATCCGGCAGGATGAGTTGCTTCTTGACAAGCGTGAAATCCGGATGGGATTGGAGGAAGGCTTTTATCTGCAAGTCGTTCTCGTCCGGTTCGATGGAACATGTGCTGTAAACGAGACGGCCATTTGGTTTGAGGGCCAGCGAAGCCTGATGGAGGATTTGCGATTGGATGGCGGTGAGTTCCGAAAGTTTCTTGAGGTCGAACGTCCATTTGGCGTCCGGCTTGCGGCGGAGGACGCCTGTGTTGGAGCATGGAACATCCAGTAAGACGGCGTCCAGCGGCGTCGGCGACTGGAATTGCGTGGCGTCCATTTGCGCAACAGATATGCAGGAGAAGCCTTTCAGATTTTCCTGCAACCTCGCAAGTTTCGATTCTGCAATATCATACGCATAGAGAACGCCCGTGTCTTTCAGCGATTCCGCCAACAAGACGGACTTGCCGCCAGGCGCGGCACACAAATCGGCGACAACTTCGCCGGGCTTGGGCGCGAGAAGCGACGGAGCGAGCAAAGTCGCGGGATCCTGTATGTAGAATCTTGCATTGGAACTAAATACGTCCGCAATGGACACGTGGGCCTTGCGGTCCAATTTGTAGATTTTCGTGTTCGGGGCCCATTCCGGCGATTCGACAGAAATGACACCTTTGATGTCTTTGGGCGGTTGCTGCGGCGGATATTCGCGAAGGCGGAGAAACGTGTCCGCCGGAGCGAGCAGGGCGTTGGCAATACGTTCGGACGTTTCATCTCCAAACTGTTCCTTCCAACGGTTCCAGAGGATTTCCGGAAGACGGAGCTGAATGTGTCGCGGCGCGTTGTCGAAGAAATGGTCTTTCTTCTCCAAATCAGCGCAGATGGCTCGGAGACATGCATTTACGAATCCGGCCTCCTGCGGCGAATGGCGGCGTTTCACAAACGATGTGGCGGCATCGACGACATGCGGGGCGGGAACGCCCGACAGGAAGACGATTTCCGCCAACGCCCAGCGGAGGACCTTCCGTGTGCGCGGACGGACTTTTCCCGTGGCATGCTGGTCAACAAGCCAGTCCATCGCGTTCTGATGACGGCTGATTGTGAGAAGGAGATTTTGTTCGAGCTTGGAGTCCGTCAGATCGGAAGGGCTGTTGGCGGCTCCAAGATTGTCAAGCATGGCGAAAATGCGGGAAAGAGTTGCGGCGAGATCGATTTTCATGCGATTTTGTCAGAGAATGGTTGTTTTTTTGATATTGTTTCCAATAACGGCAGGTTATTGACAGTTTTTAATATAAAACATTGATGAGTTATTATACCATAAGGAAAAACGTGCTATAATAATAGGTTTGTTTTTGTCGTATTCAAACAGAACGACGGAAAAAAAGAGAAAAAGGCGCAGGACGAAGGATGCGTCCATACTGGAGAAAGACATGAAGATGAAAATCAATGTGATTCGGGCTGGCCTGTTGGCGTTGATCGTGATGGGCGCGGTGCATGTGGCGAACGGGCAGGATATGCGTTCGCTTGTCCGTGATTTTGCGCAACTTCGGGCGGATATGCGTATTTTGCAGGAAGACCAGAAAGTGCTGTTGGATCGTATTACGGTGATGGCGCAGGAAAATGTGGCGAAAGATGCGCAGATTGCGGAACTGCAGAAGATGCTGACGATGCAAGAGACTCGGATTCAAGGGATTGAAAAAGACTTGAGCATGCGCTTGGAGCAGTTGCGGAAAGCGTTGGAAAGCGAGAAGATTTCGCGCCATAAGGATTTGGAGAGCGCCGTCGGCTCCATGGCGGCCGAAATCAGCAAGTTGGACAAAGTCGCGTCGAACGCGAGCGCGGTTGCGAACGCGGCCAGCGCGGCGGCCGCGCGTCGTCAGGCGCCTCCACCGCCGCCCGCCTACGTGGGCAGCTACAAGGAGATTGAAGTGAAACGTGGCGACAACTTGAGCCTGATTGCGCAAGCGGTTGGCGTTCCGGTTTCGACGTTGCGTCAAATCAACAACTTGAAGAACGACACGATTTTCGTGGGACAGAAACTGAAGATACCCGTCGTCCAGAAGTGACGATGGTTGACTACGCTTTTGGAATAAGAAGGAAGATGATGGAACGGAATGAATTAAAGACGAAGATTCTGGCGTTGCTGGAACGGAATGCGCGGATTCCCACGAAGGAAATCGCCGAAAGGCTGTCATGCGATGAAAATACGGTCGCCGCATTGATTGGCGAACTGGAGAAGGAGCATGTCATCATGGGCTACTCCGCGATTGTCAGCGATTTGGCGAAAAGCAGCGAAGTGCGGGCCATCATCGAAGTGGAGGTTCAGCCGGAGCGCGATACAGGCTTCGACAAGATTGCGGAGCGGCTTGGAAAGTTTCCGGAAGTGCGTTCCGTCTATTTGGTTTCGGGGCGTTATGATCTCCGTCTGGAAGTCGTTGGATCAAGCCTGCAGGAGATCGCGTCGTTCGTGGCGTCCAAGCTGTCCTGCCAGAATGGCGTGAAATCGACGGCTACGTATTTCATGCTGAAGAAGTACAAGGAAGCGGGCATCACGCTGAACGGAGGAGGTGAGGAGAATGAACGCCTCAAGATCGTGCCGTAGTTGGGTGGCGCCGCACATCGCGGCGTTGCCTCGTAGCGGGATCCGCGACTTCTTTGAACTGGTCAACGCGATGGACGACGTGGTCAGTTTGGGTATCGGCGAGCCGGATTTCGTCACGCCGTGGCATATCCGCGAGGCGGCGATTTACGCGTTGGACAAAGGTGTTACGCACTATACGTCCAATTTGGGCGACATCCGTCTGCGGAAGGCGATCTGCCGTTATGTGAAAGAGCGTTTCGGCGGCGACTACGATCCAAAAGGCGAATGCATTGTGACGGTTGGCGTTAGCGAAGGGCTGGACATTCTGTTGCGGGCCGTCCTGAGCCCCGATGACGAAGTGCTGTATCCGTCGCCGTCATATGTGTCATACAGTCCAACGATCCGCATGTGCCATGCCGTGCCAGTGGCCGTGGAGACGCGTGCAGAATATGATTTTGTCGTGCAAATTGCTGATTTGGAAGCGAAAGTGACGCCGAAGACGCGTGTGCTTCTGCTGAACTATCCGAACAATCCGACAGGTGCGACGTTGACGGCCGCCGACAAGGCGGCCTTGGCGGATTTCGCGATTCGCCATGACCTCTTGGTCGTCAGTGATGAAATTTATGAAGAGTTAAGCTATGTGGATCGGTCGCCGAGCATTGCGTCGCTGCCAGGCATGAAGGAACGGACGGTTTTGCTGAACGGCTTCAGTAAAGCGTTCGCCATGACGGGTTTCCGTATCGCCTACGCATGTTCGACGAATGACATCATCGAGGCGATGATGAAGGTCCATCAGTATTCGATCATGTGCGCGTCCAGCATGGTTCAGGCGGCGGCTTTGGAGGCGTTGCAGAACGGCGCGGCTGGGCGGGACGAAATGTTGGAGGAGTATCGTCAGAGGCGCAACGTGATTGTGAAACGGCTGAACGACATGGGGCTGAACTGCTTCATGCCGAACGGCGCGTTCTACGCTTTTCCATGCATCCGTTCAACGGGGCTGGATTCGATGACGTTCGCGACGCGTCTGCTGCAGGAACAGCATGTCGCCGTCGTGCCTGGCACGGCGTTTGGCGAATGCGGCGAAGGGTTCGTGCGTTGCAGTTATGCGTCGTCGATTTCGGACATCGAAACGGCGATGGATCGGATGGAAACATTTGTCGCGTCATTGCGCAAAGGGTGACGGCGGCGATGATTACGTTTTTGACCAATACATGGGCGCAGTTGGAACTGCCGCAGAGCGAGTCCGGAATCACGGAACTGGACATGGGCTGCGGCAAAGGCAAGTTCACGCTTGCCTTGGCGCGCCGCTATCCGGAGCGTCTTGTGTTGGGCAACGATGTGATGCTTGGCAGATTGCGCCGTCTGGACCGCAAGGTCGAGCGTGGCGGTCTGACGAACTTGCGGTTGCTTCGGGCATCCAGCCTGGAGATGATTGCGTTCCAACTGCCGCCGCAGTGCATCGACCGCATCCATCTGCTGTGTCCGGATCCCTGGCCGAAGGACAAGCATGAAGTGAAACGGCTGGTATGTTCGGATTTCCTGTGCCGTCTCCGGCGGGTGCTCAAGCCCGGCGGAATTCTGCACATGTCAACCGACCATGCCCCGTATTTTGAAGCGTGGCATCGATTCGTCGGACAGCTGTCATGGTTTGAGAGGGCGGATGGCGCGAGCGACGATGTCGCGGATATCAAGACGGATTTTGAAGAGTTGTGGCTTAGTCAGGGAAAGAAAGTCCAACATGTGAACTGGCGTCTGGTCGGTTGAAAGAAAACGATTCAGAGGAAGAGGTCCCATCCATGAGTTCAGGAAGTGTCAAATCAATTATCGTTCTTTTGGTCTTCATTCTGTTGTTGGGCGGCGGTGGCTTCTTGGCCTATCGTCATATTCAGCAGAAGGCTGAGGCGAAGAAGAAAGCCGTGCCGATTGAGAAGGAATATCGCTATGGAACGGTGAAGGATGATGCGGAAGTTTTGGATGCGGAAGCCCCGCAAGTTCCTGATATGCCTGTGGTTGTGACGCGGCAGACGACCGCGAAGCCCGCCGCCGCCACGGAAGAGGATGAAGAAGAGGACGAAGAGGAGAAGACGGAGGCGGAGAAGCTTGAAAAGGAATTGCAGTCGCTGAGCGGCATGTCGCAGGATGAGCGCGACAAGGCGGAGGCGGAGCGCAAGCTGGCCATTAAAGAAGAGGAATTGAAGGCCGCGCGGGAAGCGGCGGCGGAGCAAGTCCGCAAGGCGGAAGAAGCCCGTAAGGCCGCGGAAGCGGCCATGAAGGCAGCGGAGGAGAAAGCCGCCGCGGAGAAGAAAGGCAAGGAGGAGGCCGAAGCGAAGGCGAAGGAAGCCGCGCAGGCGGTGGAACTTGCGCAGAAAAAGGCTGAAGAGGCGGCCAAAGAGCTGTCGGAAATCGAAGAACGCGTGAAGCAGGAGGAAGAGGAAGTCGCGAAGATCGCGGAGGAGAAAGCGAAACTCGACGAAGCGAAGAAGGCTGCTATTCGCGCCGTGGAGGCGAAAGTCGATGCCTTGAATGCCAAAATCCATGATTTGGAGACGAAGCATCAGCAAGTGTTGCGTCCTGTCGCGGTCACGCCCGCATTTGATTCAGCGGACGATGCGGCGGCTCGCGCGGCTCAAGCCAAGCAAGCCGCTGAAAATGCACGCCGCAAGGCGGAAAGCAAGCGAATCGCGGATGAATTGCGCAAATTGAAGCTGGAACGCCAGAAATTGAACGGCGAAATCACCAGATTGAAGCGGTAAACTGGAAGTTCTGGATATTCTGGATAGATTGCCCCAAAAGCTAAAGTGCTTTGGGGGCTTTTGTAGCTTTTATTTCCTGCCGCCGCGTTTGCGGAAATGTCTGGCAGGCGTGATGTTGCGGATGCGAACTTGCTTCTCCGTGGGCGATTGGTCAACGGAAGTCTGCTGATAGGCGTAGATGTCTTCTGGAGAGTCCGTGTATCGTTCATCGTCCATGTATTCTTCGTACGATGTCGTGTCTTCAGCGGGATCTTTATAAATTGGATTCGGAATGACGGGCGGCGTCGATGACGCCGCGACGGCACCGTTTTCTGGAGGTGGCGTTGTTTCAGTCGGTTGCAACGGAGCATTATTTTCCGCTGCCGCCAATTCTTCTTGTTGCCTTTCCGCTTCTTCTGCTTCTTCTTTCGCCTTTTTCTTGCGCAACGCGGCTCGTGCGAAAAGGAGGCTGATTTCAAAGAGAAGCCATGATGGCAACGCCATCGCGATTTGGGAGATGATGTCCGGCGGCGTCATGATGGCCGACACAATGAAAATGATCACGATGAAATACGGTCGTGATTTGCGAATCGTGTCTATCGAGACGAGGCCGGATAGCGCCAAGAAGAAGATGACAATTGGCAGTTGGAACATGACGCCGAAGCCCAGCATGAGCATGACGGCGAGATAGACGACCGAATTGACGGTGAGCAACGGTTTGATGCTGTTTGTCGCCATGCCGTAGGAGAAGCGCATGATCGCCGGAAAAATGAACAGTCCCGCGAATGCGATGCCAAAGAGAAACAGGAAACAGCTGAAGCCGGATACGCGGGAGATGGCGACACGTTCATGTTTGAAGAGAGCAGGCGCGACAAACTTCCAAATCTGATAGGCAATAATGGGTGAAGCAAACAGCAAGGCGAAGACGAGCCCCATGGCGAGCTGCGTGAAGAACCAGTCCATCGGCCCCGTATAGACGAGTTCCGTGTCTGGCGGGCAGCCGTATAGTTGCAGTCGTTCGATGGCGGGCTTGGCTAGATAGAAGCCAGGCACGTACATGGCCACCGTGACGTAGAGCATGACGAAAATACGCTTCCGCAGCTCTTCCAGATGGTCGATTAACGACAGTTTGGGATCGTCGATTTCATCCACGGCAAATCACCGTCAAGCCTGTGGCTGGTTGTTGTTGCTCTGCGGCGGTTGCGCGGCCTGCTGTTGCTGTGGCGGCTGCTGATACTGCTGTTGGGGCGGTTGCGACTGCGACGGCGTTTCCGTGTAGCTGGTCAGTTCATCTTTGGCCTTTTTGAATTCATTGGTGGCCTTGCCGAGAGAGCGTGCGATTTCGGGGAGGCGTTTTGCGCCGAAGAGGAGCAGGATGATCAGAAAGATAATGAGCCATTCGCCCATGCCCATGCCAAACATTGTTGTTCTCCTGTGGTTAGTGTTCTATACGTGAATAAATTATTGATTATTAGTTAGTTCCAATTGTCTTCCAAATGGGCTGTGTCGTTCCAGACATTGAGCCGCCATTTGCCGTTCAGCAAGGTGAACTTGGTGATTGCCGTATTGTCCACTGGCCCTGTCGGCGTCGGCAGACCGGGGAGCTTCAGCTCCGGATCGCAGACGACGGCCATGATGGCCTTGATGAGACCGCCGTGCGAGACGGCGAGCACGGTATCGTCGTTTGCATGGCGGCTGGCCATATCGTCGATGAACGATTTGGCGCGTTCGCGCATTTGGTTCCATGATTCGCCGCCGGGCGGGGCGAACGTCGGATCATACGATTCGTATCGGCTGATCAGTTCTGGAAATTCCTTTTTGATTTCCATGTAGTTCAGGCCTTGCCACTGGCCGAACGCGCGTTCGCGGAGTCGTTTGTCCAAAACGAAATCGCCTATTGGATGGATGGTTTTGGCCGTATCCATCGCGCGGTCCAAATCGCTGGTATAAAAGGCGTTGAACGTCGTATGCGCCAAGCGTTTGGCGAGCAGGGCGGCCTGCTGTCTGCCAAGATCCGTCAACTGGGAGTTTGACTGGCCTTGGATCCGCCGGATGATATTGTAGTCTGTCTGGCCGTGTCTGACGATATAGAGCAACATGTTACGTGAAAGATAATGCCTTGATGGATGGAGTCAAGCGGGAGGGCTGAAAATCAGCCGTGAGGCGGTCACTTGACGAGTGGATTCAGAAAGTCGAGAGCGCGTTTTGCGGGCCACCAGAGGTTGTTGCGTCCAGGCGTGATGAAACCGCAGTGGCCGCCTGATTCCGGCATCTCCAGAAACAGGTAGGGGCTTTGTTTCGCGAACTCGACGGGATAGCAGTCTCCCGCCAAAAACGGATCGTTTTTCGGATTGACCATCAGCACAGGCAGTTTCAACTTGTCGAGATAACGGCTTGCAGAAGCCGTTGTGTAGTAGTCATCTGCATCTTTGAAGCCGACGAGCGGCGCCGTGTAGCGATTGTCGTAGTCATGGAAGGTTTTGATGCCGTCGATATACGACAAATCGACTTTGTCCGGAAATTGCTCATGCTTGGCGCGAACCATGTCGATGAGTTTTTTCAGGAAGTGTTTGGTGTAGATTTTGTTGAACGGATCGTCAAGGGAGACCGTGCAGCCATGCAGATCGATGGCGGCGCAGAAGACTGCGGCACCGATGACCTGTGGCGGCACAAGTGCCGCATCACGAGCGAGATAGAGGGTGGCGAGATTGCCGCCCATGCTGTAGCCTGAGAGGGCGACACTGCGGTAATGGCCTTTTTCAATGGCGTGGTTGACAACCCAGCTGAGTTCGTTCGTGGAGTTGTTGGTCGTGAATTTCAACTGCTTGTAATGGATGTCCGAAGCGCCTGTGCCGCGGTAGTTCCATGCCAGGCAGTCCCAACCACTTGCGTTGAACGCTTTGACAAGCGAGAGGACGTAGTGGCGGTGGGTATGGCCGCAGAGGCCGTGGTTGATGATGAGCAACTTGTCCGAACCGACGCGTGACCAATCGAGCTGAATGACATCATCATCCGGTGTGGCGAATGGTTCGCGGTCGTACGCGATATCCGTTTCATGACGCAGATAGCTCGGCAGGATGGTCTGAAGATGCTTGTTCCCAAGGAGGAATGGAGCTTTATAGGATGATGGATCGATGAGAGGCATGGGAACTGTTTATTTCTTCAGGAGGACGGTCGTCATGGCCGCATGGTAGAGAGTCTTGCTGAGGTCTTTCAGTTCCTGATACTTGCCTTGCGGAATGACGTCCGGCGTCAAATTGACATCGTAGGTGAAGGTAATGGAATGATCCGGATTGACGGATTTGCGCGAGACGATTTCGCCTCTTCCGGAAGGCTGCGTCCAATTCACATCCTGCGGCATGATGACGGTGTTTTGGAACGACGGCGGCAGGACGAGCCGCACCTGCAAGTGGCTTTCGGAATAACCGCCCCAGTAGAGCGGATTCTTGCGTTCATCCGTCGTCGTGCCAAGGGCGCCTGTGAAGGAGCCGCACGGGATGTTGAAATAGTAGTAGTCTTTGTCGATGACGGCGAAATCCTTTATGCGGCAGGAGAACGTCCGCTTTCCGGGATAGCTGTTGAAATCCGTGACGAAATCGCCTTCCAGCGTGGCGGATTGCGAGACGTCCGCGACCATTTCCTGAATGTGGCGACGACGGTCTTCCGGCGTGATTTCCGCATAGTACTTTTTCGTTCTGGCGTAAGGCGTTGCGCAGTAGGTGGAGTTCTCCGTGTAGAGGGCGGAGCCGTCGTCCTGCAACTGGATGGTGATTTCCGTTTTGGAGTTGTTGGCGAATGGCGCATCCGGCACGATGACGAACGGGCGGCCGTTCATCTGCATGGCGTGGTATTTGTCAAACGACGTTGTGCCAAGCTGTGCATATTGGTCTTGATCGTTGAGCCACAATGTCTTGCCGTCAACGGTCAATTTGAGCAGAAGGATGGAGAAGAGGGTGGGCGTGGGGCGATCCACGGCGTTTTGGAAAACCAGCGGATGGAGCGGCCCGCCCGCGAGAACGAATTCGGGCTGGTAGCCGAGTTCTTTCAACAAAGCGAAGAGGAGGATGCCTTTGTCTGCCTGATTGCCATATCCTTGCGTAATCGTGACTTCCGGCTCGGAGAGGCAGGATAGCGGGAGGTTGAGGAAATTCGGGCCGGCCGTACGGATGGCTTGCGCGACATAGTCACGCGCGCCTTTGATCAAATCATCTTTGGACTTCTGGCGGATTTGGTCAGCGACCGCCTTCAGAGCGGCACCTGCTTTGGCCTTTTCCGTGAGCGCATTGGCGATTTTTGTCGTGAAAGCAGCCCAGTTGCCAGTCGATGTCTGGATGGAGGGGAGGAAGGAGGTGGATGGCGGGAGGCTGACTTCCTTCGCGATCATGCCTTGGTCAATGGCGGTCCATGTCCAGATGGTACGGTCGTTTTCTTTCTTGATGTTTTCCGTGATATTGTTCTGATGGGCGTCTTTGTCCGGAGCGAGGAAGCCGTTCTGATAGACGGCGGATTGGAGATTGATATGCGTTGGGGCGGAGATGGTTACCTGCCGTTTCTGGATGGGATTGCTGCCTTTGAAATTGACGGCGAAGGAGAAGAAATGCTGGTTCTTGCAGACGGTTGTGATCTGGTAGTCGATGACGCTGCCGATTTCAACGCCGGGCAATGACGCAACGAGCGTCTTGCCAGCAGGATAGCGCGGAGCAGAAGCGACCCATCCTTCATCCATGAGATTGATTTCCTGCTCGGAGATTTCCTTGATGACGGGCTTGCCGTCCTTTTCCTTTGACGGCGTGGTCACGCGGGCGTAATTGATTTTGACGTCCTGCCAGACGGGATTGTAGGAGATTTTGAGTTCGGAGTTGCTCTTTTTGCCGTTGTACGTAAGAATTTCCTTGGTAACGGTTTCGGTCATCGTCCAATTGTATTCGTCCGACAGGGCGATGTTGATTTCCTGCTTGACGAGATTGAAATCCGCCTCTTCGGATTTCGCGAGAGCGGTGGGCTGCGGCGTGCATTTGAAAATGGCCATCTTGCGGTCGTTGACTTCAATGGCCTTCAAATGGCCTTTCAACTGGGCGTACTGTTCAGGGGAGAACTGGACGGCGTCGATGGCGAAATATTTGCCGAGCCTGATGGTTCTTTCCTGTGGATCGAACGCGAGCTCCTTATGCCAGAAGAACGGCGCTTCGTTGATGTCCTTGAATTCGGGAAGGGCGGCGGGATCGCCCCATTCGGGGGCGACTTTGATGCGAATATGTTCTTCGACGCCGCAAGCTATGTCTGTGACCAGCGGGTATTTGCGCTTTTCAAGACCAGTGGCGTGGAGGATGAAATTGATGATGCCGACGGAATAGCCGAACTGCGGGATGTCCAGCATGGCGTTGTCGCCGTTGTGGACGAAGAGATTGGCGTCCGTGCTGATGGCAAGCGTCGCTTTCAGAATGTCTTTCGTGTCCAACATGTTTTTGGGCGTGATTTCGAATGCCTTGAGCGTGGCGCCCGGTGCGACATGCTTGACGACGCGTTCGAAGAACTGACGCTGCTGTTGCGGCGTGTAACTGGCGAATGTGCCGCGGTATGCGTTGTCATTGATGCCGTCGAACGTGATTTGCGCAGTGGCTTCGAAGGACCCGTCGCGTTTGATTTCGCCGTTGGCGTCGATGTACAGCATGTTTTCCTTCGCGGGGGAGAAGGGGCTTGTCCGCAGCGTGTCGCCTTCCGGACGGGCGACCAGAATGCTCTTGTTGGCGAGATAGGCGGGGAAGAGCTGCTGCGTGTTTTCATCCGTGGAGTCCATGAGGAGATAGGAGCCGTCTTCGTTGAGAACGGCGGTGACGGCGTGGTTGAAATACGGCTGCGGGACTTCCATGTCTTTCAGCGGGCCGACGCTGATGAGCACGGGGAAGGCTTCCAGACCGGCTTCGCGGAGCATGGAAACGAGCAGTGCGGCTTTGTCTCGGCAGACGCCGTGACGGTTGTTGAACGTGAGTTCGACGTCATGCGGCTCGTAACCGGGGGCTTCCTTTTCAATGGTGATGCCCATGTAGCGGATCTCCTGCGAGACGAAGCGGAAGACGGCACGGATTTTCTCGTCGCGCGTTTTGGCGTCTTTTATCAGTTCCGCTACTTTAGCCTTCATGGCGTCTGAGGCCTTCATGTGTGGCTGGCAGAGATTCCAATACCATTTGGAGACGTCGTTCCATGTCGGAATCGTGGAAACGAGCAGGCGTTGGACGACCGTGTACATGGCGGGCATGCGCGGTTCGGGGAAGGCCTGCGGGACGTTGGCGGCGGTCCATTTGTAGCTGATGCGGTCGCCAAGATCCTTTTCCACGTATGTGACGGTCTTTTCGACACGGTCCTTCACGATGCGATTGGCCAGCGGAAGGGATTTCGGACCATTGATTTCGATGACGTAGCGGATTATGGGCTGCGTCGATTCATACGTGTGGTAATCGCTGAACGTGTTGGGAACACGTGGCTTGAGGATGTCATTGCGGGTGATGAAATGGAGGACGTCTCCGATCTCCAAGTCCGGAATGGTAGTGGTGGACACTTTCTCGTTGGGATCGTAGATATTGGAGGACATCTGGGAGCGGTCCACCATGACTTTTGTCTGTTTCTCCACATCGATGGTGACGACGCGGCCGTCTGGCTTGTAGATTTTCGCGGAGAGGACCTGCGCCTTGCCGTAGCTTTCATTGAACCACAGCGAAATGGTGCGGTTGTTGTTCTTGCCGGTTTCCGTCAGAATCTTGAACGCCTGGTCGTCGAACGTGACGGCCGTGCCGTCCGCCTGGTAGGTGGTGAGAATGTAGTCATCGACGAGCGCGTCATCCGCATCCGGATACTTTTCCTTTGTAACGTCTTGCGCCATTTTGAGCATTTCCTGTACGTTCAGGAAGGCTGGAATCTCCTGTGCGTGGAGAATGGCGGAGCAGGCAACGACGAGCAGTATGAGAAGATAGTTTTTTTTATGCATGATAGTGATTGATTTAGGTTGAAATGGCGGATGTGGGAGGAAAAACGCTGTCGCCGTTGCGGCTTACTTTTTCTTTTGCTGTGTCTGGACGCTCTTCGGCTGTTGAGGCTGGGCGGTCTTAGGCTGCGACGCCTTGGCGGCGGTCGCCGCTTCCAATTGCTTACGGGCTTCTAGTAGCTGTTCGGCCAGTTTACGGCTTTGCGGCATAAGGATCTTCAACTGAATGTCTTTGTTGGCAAGATCGTCTTTGACCGTCTTGAGGTTGTCTTTGGCGGTCTTGAGTTCCTCTTCCAATTTCTTGATTTCCTGTGGGTTGGCGGCGTTTGCGGCCAACTGGCGAGCGACCAGCAGCTTGGTCTGCGCGTCCGCAATCTGCTTTTTGGCGTTTTCCAACTGCTCTTTCATGGCGAGATTAGCGGTCGCGAGGCTTTCCGCACGTTTGAGATTCTTTTGGCTGCGTTCGGATTCCGCTTTGATTTGGTCTGAAAGAATCTTGGATTCGGCTTTCGTCGCTTCCAATTCCTGTAAGGCCGTTTCTTTTTCCTTCGACAATTCATCGTTCCGTTGGCTCAACGCTTCGAGCATGCTGTTGAGCTCTGCCTTTTTCTTACTGTCCGAGCAAGAGCTGGCGATGAGAATGATGGCGAGAATGACTGCCGCGAAGCAGAATATGGTGGATTGTAGGCTTTTGAACATTATGGTCTCCGTTGTTTGTTGCGGTTGGTTATTCCTTTTAAAACTTAAAATTAATAAATATGGCATGAAATCGCAAAAGTTCCAAAAAATCCCACAAAAAAAGGGAGAATATATGGACGTGCATGGCTGGCATATTATATTTATGGTATAAACAAGGGGAATGGAGGGCCGCCGTCAGACGGCATTCTGGCCGATTTGCCGTCATCGTTTCGACGGTATTGGCAAAGGTTCGTGAATGAGAAAGATTTTTGATGTTCATACGCATGTCTGGCCGGATAAGATAGCCGCTGCGGTTTTGGTCCATTTGCAGGAAAAATCGGCCCATCTGCCCGTTTATACAGATGGAACTTACGATGGTTTGAAAGCGAAGGCGGAGGCGGCTGGCTACACGGCGTGGATGAATCTTCCCGTTGTGACGCGCCCCGGACAGGCCCATTCGCTGAACGAAAAAGTGGCGGCGCGAAACCATTGGCCGACGTTGTCGATGGGTGGTGTCCATCCGGACGACGAAGATGTGATTGGCGAATTGCACCATGTAAAAGATTTGGGGCTGTACGGCATAAAGATGCATCCCGAATACCAGGAGTTCAATCCGTTGGAAGAGCGCATGGAGAAGATCTGGTCGTTCTGCGAAGCGGAACGGATGCCCGTTTTGATCCATGCGGGTAACGACGTTGGTTTCCAACCGCCGTTCCATTCTCGTCCTGCGGACTTTGCGGAAGTCGTCCGCCGTCATCCAGCCTTGACGTTGATCTGCGCGCACATGGGCGGCTGGCTGAACTGGGGGGAGATGGAACGCGATTTGGCGGGCCGTCCCGTCTATATCGATACGTCGTTCAGCGCGATGTACATGAAGGACGAACCGGGCAAGTTTGAACGGCTCATCCGCTTGCATGGCATTGATCGCGTCGTGTTCGGAACAGATTCGCCATGGCAGGCCTTGACGTCCGGCATTGCGGATATCGAAGGCTTGACGCTGTCTGAAGAAGACAAAGACAAAATCTTCTGGGGAAACGCAGACCATATATTTGGCCTTTCGGCGCTTAACGTGGAACGTTAAGGGACGAAAGACCAAATGCTTATGGCTTATGGCCTATGGCCTATGGCTTATGGCTACAGCTTTTTCAATGTTGGTAGATTGCGTTTGACACGCTCTTCATTGACGAACTGCCAGAGGGCGGGCAGTTTCAGAAGATTCTTCACAAGTTGGGAAGTCGTTGTGCCTAAAATGACAACGGCATCCGCCAGTTTGAAATCCGTCGCGAAAAGGGCGTCCAACGCTACGGCGGCCCATAACGGAAAACTATCTGACGATGGGCCGGGAACAGGCTGTTTCCATGCCGTTGGTTCGCAACGCAGATGGAAGGCGAATTCCAGCCTGAGCTTCTGCAAGGCGTGATGGCGGTTGATGTGCTGCGAACGCTCCACGTCGTCAAAGGCGAAAAGGCCAGTTGCGACATGCGTGACGCGAACGGCGGATTCCGTCTTGTTGCGTTTCTGTCCGCCAGGGCCCGTGCCGCGCATCGTGTCACAGCGGCATTCGGCGAGAAGCTGCTGTTCAGTAAGTGACAGCAACCGTGTTCTTTCTGGATTGTGCTGAAGAGTAGGCATGGAAAAACGACGAAAGGGACGAAAGGGACAAGGGTTGACAGGAAAAGGAAAAGGCCGCGCAAATGGCGCGGCCTTTTGGATGTGTCAGCTGAGTTTCTGGGCGATACGGACGGTGTCCATGGCGTCTTTCGCGTAGTAGGCGCCGATGGACTGCGCGTAGTCATCCGTCACGACGGCACCGCCGACGATGAATTTCAAGTCGTTGAGACCGCGTTCCTTGGCGGTTTCGATGACGGTTTTCATCTCCGTCATGGTGGTCGTCATCAAGGCGGAGAGGCCGACGATTTTGGCGTTGTTGGCGACCGCCGCGTCCAGAATCGTATCGGCCGGAACATCCCGTCCAAGATCGATGACATTGAAATTGTAGTTGCGCAACATGACGGCGACGATGTTTTTGCCGATGTCATGGATGTCGCCTTTGACGGTTGCGAGAATGAACGGGACGGCGGGAGCTCCGCCTGCGTTCGCATGGGCCGCCTCAAGCAGCGGCTCCAACGTCGCCATTGAGTTGCGCATGGTTTTGGCTGCGCCAAGCAGTTGCGGCAGGAAGAACTCCTTCCGTTCGTATTTTTCACCGACGACCGAAATCGCGGGGATGAGAATGTCGTTGACGATTTCCTGCGGCGGCATATGCTCGTCCAGGCATTTTTGCAGGGCGGTCGCGGCGAGGGAATCGTTGCCATTGATGACGGCATGTCTCAGCATATCCTTGGGCGTGGTGGCCAAGGTGGCGGTGGTGGCTGCGGCGGAGGCTGAGACTGCCGCCGCAGCCATCTTAGGGTGGTTTGGCTCCGTGCCTGCGAAGGCCTCGATGAAACATCGGGCCTGTTCATCCTTCGACATCAAAACATCGCCGGATTTGACGGTTTCAATCATGTCCGCGAGCATGGGATTAGCGATGGCGCAGTTGAGGCCTGCGCCGATGGCCATGGCCATGAAGGCGCGGTTGACAAGATCGCGGCGTGGCAGTCCGAACGAGACGTTGGACAAGCCGCAGATGGTGTTAAGATGGTTGGACGCGGCCCATTTGATGAGGGCCAGCGTGTCCTGCGCCGCATGCGGATTGGAAGAAACGGTCATCACGAGCCCATCGACCACGAAGTCGCGCTTTTCATAACCGTATTTGGAAGCCTCATCCATGATACGGGTGGCGACGGCGGCGCGTTTTTCGACGGTGGCCGGAATGCCCGCGTCATCCAACGGGAGGACGACGATCATGGCGCCGTATTTGGCGGCGATCGGCAGAACGACTTCCAGCCGTTCCTTTTCTGCGGAAATGGAATTGAACAGGACGCGGCCCGGATAGAGGCGCAGGGCGGCTTCCGCGACTTCAGGCTTGGTCGTGTCGATGCAAAGCGGCGTGTGCGTTTCCATGAGCAACTGCGCGATGATCTGCTTCATCGTCGAGACTTCATCGATGTTCGGAACACCGACGTTGACATCCAGAATTTCAGCTCCTGCATCGACTTGCTCTTCCGCGTATTGCAGGACAAGATCGAATTTGCCTTCGCGGAGTTCCGCCTGAAGGGCTTTCTTGCCAGTCGGATTGATGCGTTCGCCGACAATGGCGAAAGGCTGTTCAGGGGAGATGACGCGGAATTTGCGCGGCGAACTGACGCAGGACAAAGTGGACTCGCCGAACGGCGGTGGCGTGAGCGGAGCAATCAGTTTGGAGGCGGCTGCGATATGGGCCGGAGAGGTTCCGCAGCAACCGCCGACGATGGAGGCGCCTGCATCGACAAGTGTCTTCAACTGCGGGGCGAAATCCTCCGCCGTCAAATCGAAAACGGTCTTTTCGCCTTCCAGTTTCGGCATGCCGGCGTTTGGTTTCGCGACGAGCGGGATGCGTGCATAGGGCTTCATGGCCTTGATGATTTCAACCATGTGTTCAGGCCCTGTGGAGCAGTTGCAACCGAAGGCGGTCGCTCCAAGTGCCTGCAACGTAATGAGGGAGGAAATAGGCGAATTGCCCGTGAGGGTGCGGCCGTTCTGTTCGAACGTCATGGTCACGATGACCGGAATGTCCGCATCCAGTTCACGGACGGCGATCAACGCGGCACGAGTCTCCTGAATGTCCATCATCGTTTCGATGGCGAAACCATCCACGCCGCCTTCAAGAAGGCCGCGGGCCTGTTCCTTATAGACCGCCACGGCTTCTTCGAAGGGAAGGGCGTCTTCATCGAACGGTTCGATGAAACGGCCTGTGGGAGCCATGTCGCCGAAGACCAAGGCGTGTGTCATGGCTTCTTTCGAGATTCTCGCGAGGCAGCGGTTCATGGCAAGAGCGTCTTTTTCAAGCCCGTAATTGGCGAGCTTGATGGGATTGGCGCCGAACGTACAGGCATAGACGATGTCCGAGCCTGCGGCTTCGTAGTTTTTCTGGATGGTCGCGATGGCGTCCGGATGTTCGATGACCCATGCCTCCGGGCAGACGCCATGGGGCATGCCGAGTTTTGCGAGTTCCGTGCCAGTCGCACCGTCGAGGAAGGTGATCTTCGATCGGATGAGTTTGAGGAAATCTTGCTTTTTCATGGTTGGTGACGTGTTGATTTATAATGAGTTAGAGAAGTGTTGAGGCGGTTTCGGCGAGCTCGGAGCGTTCGCCTTTCATGAGCGTGAGATGGGCCGAAAGAGGCGACGGGAGGAACTTGTCCACCAGTTGCGTGAGGCCGTTTGAATGGGCGTCGACATATGGATTGTCGATCTGTGCGGGATCTCCCGTGAGAATGATTTTACTGCCGTTGCCGACGCGTGTGATGGCGGTTTTCACTTCCAACGGTGTCAGATTCTGGGCTTCGTCGATGATGATGAATTGGTTCGGAATGCTGCGGCCGCGGATGTAGGTCAGCGGTTCGACAGATATTTCGGAACAGGTCATCACATCGTTTGGCAGCGTTCTCGCCGGCATGCGGCGGTCTTGGCTGCGGATGAATTCGAGGGCGTCATAGACGGGCTGCATCCATGGCTTCATCTTTTCGGAGAGGTCGCCTGGAAGGTAGCCGAGATCGCGGCTGACAGGCATGGTAGGGCGGAAGACGATTAGTTTCTGATAGCGATTGTCGCCGAAGACCTGCTGGAGGCCAGCGGCGATGGCGAGAAGCGTCTTGCCAGTTCCTGCCTTGCCGGCAAGCGTGACGAGTTTGATTCGTTCGTCCAAGAGGGCGTCGAAAGAGAAAACTTGCTCGAGATTGAGCGGACGGATGCCGCAGCAAACCGTGTTGCCTGTTTCCAGCGGCCATAACTCGTTGGTCTGTGCGAAGAAGCGTGCGCAAGTAGCATTTTTCGGATTGCCTTTTTCACGGGCGAAAACGTATTCGTTGGGCTGTAATTTGAGTTTGGCGGCGGGAAGTGGATTGCCGTTTTTCAACGCGACGATGGCCGATGCGTCGAAATCTTTGATATGCCAGCCTTTTAGCGTATCTGTATCGCGCACAGGACCTTGCGCATAATCTTTTGCAATGAGACCGAGAGCGTCCGCCTTGACGCGCAGATTCACATTTTTCGTGACAATCGCGGGGGCTATGTCGTCCGCATGCTCCTGCATGAGCTTGGCGGCGAGGCGGAGGATGGCGTCTGACGCATCACGGTCATGCCGTGCGTCTAGTGAATCGTCGCCGACGATTTTCAACGTGGCGCCGTTGGGCAGCGTGACACCGTCGCGAAGAGAGCCGGAAGCGCGCAACTTGTCGATTTCGATGGCGAGTTGGCGTGCATTGCGGCCCGTTTCGGTATTGTCATGCTTGAAACGGTCGATTTCCTCCACGACGGCGAGCGGTATGAGGAGCTCCGTCTCTGGAAAATGATGAATTGCCTGCGGGTCGAACAGCAGGACGTTGGTGTCGAGAATTAACATGAAGGCGGTTGGATTGGATGAAAAGGCGTCTGGGAGCTGTGAAAGAACACGATTATGGATAAAAAAGCATTGGTTGGACTTTAAATAAAAGGTAAAAGGATTATTTTAGATAAACCATAAAAGATAATATAAAAAAGCGGAAATGCTAGAAAACGGCGGTAGAATCATTGATGAGTAATGTGATTTCATATCAATTCAAATGCTGCGACAAGGAAATCCTGTGCGATGGCAGTTCGCGTATCATGGGAATATTGAACGTGACGCCTGATTCGTTTTCGGACGGCGGGCGGTATGTGGATGTGGATGTGGCGGTCGAACATGGCTTGAAAATGGTCGCTGACGGCGCGGAGATTTTGGATATCGGCGGTGAATCGACACGGCCAGGCCACACGCCCGTGGCGGCGGATGAAGAGATGCGCCGCGTCGTTCCCGTGATAGAAGAGTTGAGCCGCCAGACGGATGTTCCAATCAGCATTGACACGAGCAAGGGGGCGGTCGCCGTCGCGGCCGTCAAGGCGGGAGCCGTGATTGTGAACGACGTGTGCGGCTTTGAACGTGATTTCGATGTGATGACGGATTTGCTGCGGAAAACGGGAGCGGGAGCCATGCTGATGCATTGGCGCGAAGGTCTTCCTGAGGACGCGGACGCGGCTGCCTATGAAATTGGCCACTACCTGTTGGAGCGGATCCATTTGGCGGAAGAGGCCAGCGGATTGGATGCTTCGCATTTCATGACGGATCCGGGCATTGGATTCGCCAAGACGCATGAGCAGAATCTCGCGATCATCCGCCATACGGACTACTATCGTGAATTAGGCTATCCAGTCTTGTTGGGACCATCCCGCAAGTCTTTCATAGGAAGAATCTTGGATGAGCCGGAACCGATGAATCGCCGTTGGGGGACAGCCGCCGCCGTCTCAATCGGCGCATGGCTGGGCGCGGACGTGGTTCGTGTCCATGACGTGGCGGAAATGCGCGACGCGGTGAGGGTGGTTCAAGCCATAAAGGCTTGAACGCTTATGGCTTATGGCTTATGGCTTATAGAAAAACGGAATCAAGAGCATGGGTGTTTTTAGCAACATATTAAAGGCGTCAGTGGAAATACTGGTGCTGGCATGCCTGTTCTACATGATCTTGCGCGTTCTGCGCGGTAGCCGCGGCATGCGGATGCTGGTGACGATCGTCGTCATGCTGATCGTTCTGCAGTTCAGTGCGCATTTCTTTGAACTCCAGACACTTGGATGGTTGTGCGGACAGATTTTCTTCTATCTGCCGTTCTTCTTGGTTGTCGTATTTCAGGCGGAGATTCGGCGTGTTTTGCTGATGATGAACGTATCGAAACTCCGTGATATTAAGACACATGAGGCGAACGACGGCGAGACGGACCAGAAGCTGACATTAATTCTGATGCCGATTCTCATGCGGCTTTCGAAAAGCCGCATGGGTGCTTTGATCGCGGTTGAGCAGGAAATCGGCCTGCAGGGTATCTGCGATTCAGGGAAGATTCTGAACGCGCCGTTGGACAAAGATAACACATTGCTGGAGACCATCTTCTATGAAGGAAGTCCATTGCATGACGGCGGCGTTATCATCCGCGGCGATACAATTGTGGCGGCGAGCTGTGTGTTTCCGCTGTGCGACACGGATGAAGATTTGAAGGATTCCAGTTGGGGGATGCGCCATCAGGCGGCTCTTGGGTTGAGTGAACAAAGCGATGCCGTCGTGCTAGTCGTTTCGGAGGAAACAGGCCGTATCAGTCTGGCCTACAACGGGAAGATGACCGAAATTGGCAGTGATCCGGAGCGCATGCGGAAGCTGATGAACCAGAACTTGCATGTCGTGACGGCTGAAGAGGATTATCCGATATTGATGGAGCTGTACCACTGCCTCCTGAACATGGGGCAGCAGATACGGCGGAATCTCGGATTGATGAAGAAGAAGCCAAAGAACAAATAGGGCGGACGCATGATCATAGAAAGCTTCAAACGTGCTAAACGGCGATTCATGTCCGACATCTGGCGGCGGCTCGGTGCGCTTGCGTTGGCGATATATGTGTGGACATGGATTAACGTGCGGGTGACGGATCGTCAGATCGTGTCTGGCGTTCCTGTTCATATCTCCTACGACCAGAACAAGATGCAGATCATGAACTCAACGGAGCAGATTCGTGATTTTGTCGTCCAGTTCCGTGGAAACGACATTGATGCGAACTGGATGTTGGCGTCGTCCTACGAATTTCAAGTGAGCATGCCCGACAGCGTAAAGGGGACGGTCACATTGGAGTTTGGAAAAGAGCAATTGGAAGTCGTCAAGAAGCCGGCGGGCGTGACGTTGAAGGAGATGCAACCGTCGAAAATTCGCGTGACGGCCGATGAAATCGTGGAGACGTGGATTGGCATCGCGCATGTTCCGAGCAAGATTAAACCGAATGGCGATTTGGTTCGTTTTCTGACGCCGCAACCGGCCCGTGTGAAAGTGCGCGGTCCATCGCGGATTGTGCGCAATTTGCAGGCGTTGACGTTGAAGGAGCCTGATTTGAGCATGCCGTTCGGTTCGACCGTTCGTTTGCAGGTTGACAATCCGGATCATTCCAGCCTGACCATTACACCGCAAGAGGTTTCCGTTAGCGTCGAAAAGCAGATCATGGAAGAACATGATTTTGAGAAGCTAACGCCTCATCTCCTGTTGCCGCCGAACACGGATTTGGCTCTGGGGTCGGTGAGTCTTCCGAATGTGACGGTGCGTCTTCACGGTTCCGTGAACGACATGGCGGAACTGAAAGCCGTGAATTCGCCGCTGCGCGTGTTTTTGGATTTGTCCGATGTCAACGACGTTGGACCGTGGAGCCGTAAAGTATTGGTGGGCGGCCTTCCGAACGGCGTGGAAGTCGTGAAAGTCGATCCGGATGTCATCCATGACATCGTGCTGACGAAGCGCGAAACGGCGGCGGCGAAGCCTGCCGCCGATGAAGCGGAGCCAGTCGCGGAAGACGGCAAGGCGACATCGAAAGGCGGCATGGTGCCGCAGTCCGCTCCGCCAGCGGAAAAGCCTCATGACGGTGTGAAGGCTGGAACGGCTGAAGATGCTCCGCATCAAGCCCCTACAGATGACAAGCCGCCTGCTCCTGATGGAAAGTAATAATGTAGATACAAGCAAGGCGCAGTCGAAAAAGACTGCGCCTTGTTGATTTTCAATGTGTTGGAACGTTCAGATTTCGTTGGTCTTCTTGAAGAGGGCCTGATGGCGAAGTTCCGTCTTGAGGCCGATTTCCGCCGTCGCAATCTGGAGCGACCGTTTCAGCTTGCCGACATCCGTTTTTGGCGGAAGCTTGACGAGAAACATCATAATATATTGGCCTTGCGAGAGTTTTGTCGTCAAGTCCACGATGTTGATGGATTTCTGGCGGAGGTATTCCGCGACGGATGCGACGAGGCCGGGCGCGTCTGGTCCGGAAGCCGTCAGAACATAAAGGTCCTGGTCTTCCGATTCAGCGGCGATGGCTTCGTCGTCCTGTTCGAACGGGACGATGCCGATTTCGAAATTCTCCAGCCCTTTGACCGCGTGGAAGGCGTCCTGGATGTGCTTCACATCCGTCCCTTCGGGAAACGCGGCCAGAAGGAGCATGGTGAAATATCCGCGCATGACGGTCTGGCTCAGATCTTCAAGATTTCCGCCGATTTTCTTGATGGCGGATGTCACGTCGGCAATGATGCCGACGCGATCCTTGAACATGACTGAAATGACGTAATTCATGGTTTACCAGAAAATTAGCGGGTCTTGATGACTCTACGGTCGAAGTCGATGAGTTCGTCGATCCAGGCGGAACCGGCGGGAACGCCCTGCTGCAGGCAGAACATGTTCCAGACGTCGCCGACGGGAGCCGTCTTGAGCTCTTCGAGGAGGGCGAGCTTCATGGCGCCGTCGCCGTCGTTTTCGAAGTTGAGCAGAATCTGCGTGGGTTCGACGAGAGCGCTGAGCAGAGCCTTCTGGGTGGCGCGTGTGCCGATAGTCCATGCGCCGACGCGGTTGATGGACGCGTCAAAGAAGTCGAGAGCGATGTTGACGCGGCTCAGAGCGCCGCCGCGGACGATCTGCTGGAAGAGGCAGCGGAGGTCGTCGTTGAGGATGACGACGTGGTCGGAATCCCAACGGATGCCGCGGGAGACGTGGAGAAGGAGTTCCGGCTTGTAGAGCAAGATGGAGGAAATCTTGTCGTAGATGTTTTCCGTGGGATGGAAGTGGCCCATGTCCAGCGTGAGCATCTGCGGATGCGTCATGGCGTAGCCCATGTAGAATTCATGGGAACCGACGACATAGTCTTCTGAGCCAAGGCCGAAGAGTTTGCATTCGACGCCGTCTTTGCAGTATTTTTCGTCGATCTTTTCGGCGAAGATTTCGTCATAGGCCTCGATGAGGCGTTTGCGGGGCGCCCAACGGTCAACAGGCTGGTCTTTCGCTCCATCGGGAATCCAGTGGTTGACGACGCATGCGCAGCCTTGGTTCTTGCCCATGGCTTCGGCGATGCGGCGGCAGCATTTGTCATGACGGATCCAGAAGTTGCGGATGTCGTCGTTGGCATGGGAGAGCGTATAACCATCATTCGCAAGCGGATGCGCGAAGAACGTGGGGTTGAAGTCGAGCGGAATGCCGTTGTCTTTCGACCACTTCATCCAGTTGGCGAAATGCTCTGGGCCGATCTGGTCGCGGTCAACGACTTTGCCATTGGTTTCCGCGTAAATGGCGTGGAGGTTGAAACGCTTCTTGCCGGGGATGAGCGAGAAGGCCTTTTCGGCGTCTTTGCGGAGCATGTCCGCCGTGAAGGCGGGGCCTGGGTAGTTGCCGATGGCCATGATGCCGCCGCCTGAGACGGATTCGTCATGGACTTCGAAGCCTTTCACATCGTCGCCCTGCCAGCAGTGGAGGGAGATGGCGGTATTGGCGAGCGTGGTCAACGCGGCATCCGTGTCAACACCGATGGTCTTGTAGAAGGCTTTCGCGCAGTCATAGCGTTTCTGGATGATTTCGGGGGTAAGATACTGGAACATGTTTACTCCTGTTGGTGAATGTTGAATATTGTTAAATTCGAGTAATTTGCGTAGAATGAATCACCAGCTGCCGTGCATGGCGGCGGCTTTGATGAAATCGAAATTCTTGGCGGCATCCTGATGCTTGAGAATCTCGATGGCGACGAGATCAGGGGCGGGAAGGGCACCGACGGACGCGAAGAAATCAATCTTCTCAGCGGTGGATTTGAACATCTTGTCCGCTTTTTCGTCAATGAAGGAGAGATCCGCGAAGCGGAGAAGGCGTGTATGGCCGACCATCATCTGCGCGCCTTTCAGGAAGGTCTTGTGGTGCTTCTTGAGGGCGGGAGCGTCAAAATCATCGACGAGACGCTGGCCGGGCTTGTTGCCTTCCGTTCCGACGTTGATGGGCAGATCCAGAGCGAGAGCGGCTTCAACATATTTGTCCAAATTGGCGGCTTTGTGGGCGGCAACTTCCGGATCCTTGAAATTCCAGTTGCGGTCCGGAATGATGTTGACGGCGGCGACGCCTTTGTCTTTCAACAGTTTCAACTGGGCGTATGGATCCGCTTCGCCTTCCGTGTCGCCGTCGAGCCAGGCGGTCATTGGAATGGCGCGGCATTCACGAATCATGCTGATGACGGTGTCGAGGGCGGGGAACGTCTTGTCGTCCGGCTGCTGGTAGCCGATGCCGCCGCGTTTGATGAGCTTGGAGCGGAGCAGATCCGTGAAAGCGTTGGCGTTGTTGATCTTAGCCATCATGTCTTCCAATTTTGCATTGAAGATACGGGCCCAGAATTCGGCGGCTTTTTCAGGAGAGCCGAGAACTTTCAGCGACTTTTCGTAGAAAGCGACGCAGATGTGGCGTTCCGTCGCATTGCCTTCCGGCGTGATCGGCAGGACATCTTTGTCATAATCCAATTGGAACGCGTCCAATTTGGCGTTGATTCGCGCGATGACAGCACGGTTGCGGGAATGGGAACGTTCCAGCATGTCCGCAAGAATTTTCTCCGCCTGCGAGCCTTTGGCGGGCTTTTTCACGAAGCCGAAGCCCATGAAATAGAAGACGCCCGCTTCGCCGGGGGAGTTGATATCGACGTTTGCATATTCTTTGAAGAAAACGCGTGATTCGAAGCCGACGGCGGTGCGAAGCTGCAAGATGTCGCCCGCGGCGAGAAATTCGTCCATGCCCTGCAGGACATCGAAATCGCAGATGGCGGCGGAATAGAGTCCGAGCTTCTTCATCTCATAGGCGATCTGGGAGGGTGACCAGCCTTCGCCGTTGTAGGAGAAGAAGGTATGGATGTGCATGTTGACGCGGTCGTTTTCCGGCGGGAACGACGTGGAGGCCGCAAGCGATGTCAGTTCGGCGCGGCGGAGGGAGGCATCGAATGATGAAAGATTCATGTTGTGGTTTTCCTGTTTGAAGGGTGAGTCCACGGATTATCCGAATACAATATATTAAATAAAGAACTTTAAAGGAAAATTGGCAAAAGTCAAGAAAAGACGGCGGCTGGCGGGGTAAATACTGGCAATAAAAAACGGCGGTTCATTTTTGAACCGCCGTCTGGAGGGATGGAGCGGGCGAACGGACTCGAACCGTCGACAGCCACCTTGGCAAGGTGGCGCTCTACCAACTGAGCTACGCCCGCATCTTATGAAATGGAGCGGGCGAACGGACTCGAACCGTCGACAGCCACCTTGGCAAGGTGGCGCTCTACCAACTGAGCTACGCCCGCAT
>JAFZAB010000025.1 GCA_017548425.1 Victivallales bacterium | reverse complement strand
CGAAGCAATGCATCAACCGTTTCACGGCATGCGCTAAAGCCTGTTGCGAACGCAGAACAGGCGTCTTCTTGTCCAGAACTTCGCCTGTATATGAGCATAAGATGGTTGGAATGCAGAGCGTTGCGCCGTTAGCGTGGCGTTTGATGAAAGCGGGGCTTGTCGGATCCCACGCCGTGTAGCCGCGCGCTTCGAACGTGCTGCGCAAACCGCCTGATGGGAAACTGGACGCGTCCGGTTCGCCGACAATGAGTTTCTTGCCGGAGAATTCCATGATGACTTGCCCTTTTCCGGCAGGTTCGATGAAGGCGTCATGCTTTTCAGCCGTTCCGCCGTTGAGCGGCTGGAACCAATGCGTGAAATGCGTCGCCCCTCTGGAGATGGCCCATTCCTTCATGGCCTGCGCGACTTCGTCGGCGATGTCCGGATCGAAGGGGGCTTCGCCAGAAATCGTCGCAAGAAGTTTGGCGGCAGTTTCTTCTGAAAGAAAACGCCGGATGGCGGCTTCGCCGAAGACATCCTCCGCATAATGTTCCAGCGACGCGGCGGCTGCGGGCATGGGGGGGCGTGCCCGTAGCTCGGCGACGGCGTTGACGGCATGTTCGCGATTGCTACTGCTCATGATGGCATTCCTTGAGACAATGTCTCAATAGAGATCCGCGACGAGCGGGAAGTGGTCGGACGGATAGAGGTCGTTCTCGCTGTCGTCGAAGACGAAGAGATTGCGGACGTGGAATTCGTCGTTGACGAAGATGTAGTCGATCGGGCCTTTGTGCGGCGGTTCGACGCCGTCTTTCATGACGCGGTAACCCGTGAACGTATAGGTCGGGCCGACGAGCGGCGTTTCCGTGATTTTCGTGGAGTTGCGCATGAATTTTTCCGCGTGGGCGATGACTTCGTCTTCCGGCAGGACGTTGAAATCGCCTGTAAGAACGACGGGGCCCTTCGGGGAGATTTCCTTCATCTTCTGGAAGATAAGCTTGATGCCGTTGATCTGGGCAAGCTTGGAGCGGTGGTCCAGATGCGTGTTGAAGTGGGTGAATTCAAGGCCGGTCTTCTTGTCGGTGAACGTCGCCCATGTGCAGATTCGCGTGCAGGCGGTGTCCCATGAACGGGATCCTGCGACATCCGGCGTTTCGGAAAGCCAGAAGGTCTTGGAACCGTGGCAGATGAAACGGTCTTTGCGATAGATGATGCAGGAATATTCGCCCTTTTCGACGCCGTCTTCGCGAGCGACGCCTGTGTAGGCCCATGAACCTTCTGTCATGATGCCGTCGATTTGCATCTTCATGGCTTCTTGGAGGCCCGCGATGGCGACGTCATGGCGATTGAGCAACGCGAGAAGGCGCGGCAGGCGGGAGACCCAGTCGTTTGGCGGCTTGTCGCACGGGTTGCGGATATTGTAGGAGGCGAGACGCAGGAAGGATTCGGGAACGTTGCTCATGATGATGCCTTGGTGTTTTTGTTTTAGTGAAAAAACGAATGATAAAATAAAATATGTTAATTTAATGCGGAATGGCGATTTTTCATTCAATTGCTTTTTGGCAAAATGACGTTATTCTATGGTATAGGTTGTTTTCATGTGTTTTTTATTGAAAATTATCAATGAAAGGAGTCAAGATGTTTAGAAAGATCATGGCGATGGCGGTGCTCATGTCGTTCTGCACGATGGCGCAGGATGTTTTCATGGGCGACTACAAAGGCACGTTGAAGGACGCTGAAGGCAAGGAAAGCGCACTCTGCGCACAAGTCTGGGCGACCGGAAAGGGCGGCTATCAGGCGGTTTTCACGGAGACGATCTACGAAGCGCCGAAACCGAAAGTCCTGCTGAAGGTTGACGGTAAGTTGGATGGCGACAAAGTCGTGTTCAATGACGGCGGTGCGACGATTGCCAACGGCGTGTTTGCGGGAAATATCGCGTTGGGCGCGATCAACATGAAGTCGTTCAAGCTCGTGTCGCCGACGTTGGGCTTGCAGCCGCCAGAAGGCGCCGTCATTCTCATGGGCCCCGGCAAGCGTATGTCTCAGTGGCGCAACGCGACACGTGCGGCGGGCATCGTCGATTTGAACAGACGTCTGGCTCGTGCCGTCAATTGCGTCGGCTATTTGAGCAATACGATCATCAGCGACAAAGAGCAGAGCGTCATTATGCGTTCTGGCTCGGACGACGGTCTGGTGGTTTTCCTGAACGGCCAGAAGGTTTATGAAAAGAACGTGCCGCGCAGTCTTGCGACGGATGACGACACGATTAAGCTCAATCTGAAGCAAGGCGAAAACGCGCTGTTGCTGAAGGTTTCGCAGGGCGGCGGCGATTGGCAGGCCCATGCCCGCATCTGCGGCACGGACGGCAATGCCGTTCCTGGAATCTCCTATAAGCTTCATCCGCAAGGACTTGCCATGGACAAGAAAGGTGCCATCATGGCGTGGAACATCGCCGGACCGTTTACCGTGCAGGGCAAAGATGGTTTTGAGGCCATGAAAGAGGCGTTCGCTCCCGAAACTGGCGCGGCTGTCGAATGGAAACTTGTGGAAGACCGCCGCATGGGCGGTGAACGTTGGGGCGTCAGCGAAGACGGTGGCACGCTGGAAGTCCGTCGTGGCGGCGGTAGCATCATCAGCGGTCCCGAATACGGCTCCTGCATCATGCATGTTGAATTCAAAACGTCCTACATGCCGGAAGCGCGTGGACAGGGCCGTTGCAACAGCGGTGTCTATACGCAGGGCCGCATCGAAATGCAGATTCTCGACAGCTATGCTCTCGAAGGCCGCGACAACGAATGCGGCGGCATCTACCAGCAGAGCCGCCCGATCGTGAACATGTGCCTCCCGCCTGAAACATGGCAGACCTACGATATCGACTACACGGCGGCGAAATTCGACGCCGAAGGCAAGGTGATTGAAGACGCCATCCTGACGGTCAAGCAGAACGGCGTCATCATTCATGACCATCTCCGTGTCAAGCCGACGCCTGGCGGCCTCGGCGGAACCGCCGTGCCGAAAGGCCCGCTCATGCTGCAAGATCACGGCAACACGTTGTGGTTCAGGAATCTCTGGTTCAAGGAGAAATAAGCGGTTTTAACGAAAGCGCCCCCGCTGATGAATTTCGGCGGGGGCGCTTTTTTTGCTTCTAGAAGCTCTAGAAAAGCTTTACTGCCCGTTCGGCACCAGTGCCAGATGGAAGCCGTAGAGTCTGTTTTGGAAGACGTCAAGGCGGCGCCCAAGCCCTGAAAGACGCCCTTTGTATTGGATGACGGCGAGATTCCATTCGGCGTCCGTCGGCAGGGCGAAATGATAGCCTTGCGGGAGTTGATTCGCAAAATGGCTGTTCAGACGGCGGCAGAAGTCATTCGCTTCGTCAAGACCGACGCCCATCGTGTTCAACGGCGTCTGCATCATGGAACACCACTGTTCGGTTGTGATTTCCACGTTGCTTATCCAGAAATCTTTCGGAATGGTGATTTGATAGGATGGGGCGGTGGTGCTTCCATACGGCGACACAGGCTGGTAGCTGCCGGCGTTGACTTTAATCATTTCCAACTGAGTGCTTTGTGGAAGGGAAAAAGACATTTTTGCCCCGTCGAATTTGATTTCGGCAGGCTGTTTGACGACATGGACGATTGGCGACATCGCCTCGACAACGGCGTTTTTCACCGCTTTCACCAGATGGACGAGTCCGCCGCCGATGATGCAGACAATCAGCAGCATCAACAGGAAGAAATGGCTGCAGCAACAACCGCGCGGAGCTTTGCGTTTGGGGGCTTTTTGCGGCTGATCCTTTTGAAAGAGATTTGGCGGATTGGCGGTCTTGTTGCATGGCGGCTGATGTGCGGGGCGTGGCGTCGCCGTCGTGGTTTTCGGTGGTTCCGTAACATGGACGGCAGGCTTGGGCTTCGGCGCGTTTTTGTCCGACAGCGTCGCCATGGGAATTGGTTTCGCAAGACGCGGGCCGATTTGCGTCAAAGCGATTCGCACGACCTGCAGCCATGATGGGAAGACATCGACGAGTTCGTCTGGCGTCAGATAACAGTCGTTCCTTTGCGCGACATGGCGTTCCACGGCGGTTCCAAGGCTGTGTTCGAAGCTTTGGAGCTTCTTCGGCAAGTCATTGTCTTCCAAAGATGTGAGGCTGTTTTGGTGAATCCAGTCATACATGCCGACGGCGTTGCCGAGCATGTTGAATTTCAATGTCAGTTCGACTGTCGCGGTCTGCGGCTGGCCGTTGCATTGGATATTTGGATACAGCGTCGCGTTGAATTCCAGCGGCGTGACGAAGAATGAATTGGGCCACTGTTTCGTATTACGACAGGTCTGACGACCGAAAATCTGCCTGCCTGCGGCGTCCTGCGCAAGCAGATAGATATTCTGCTCCGCAAACGGAATTTGCAGAGATTCGATGTCGGAATTGCTTGTGACTTTTTTCAGAAGAAGCATGGTCGGACGATAGTTGAGTCGTGGTTATTCTTCAAGACGCGTG
>JAFZAB010000024.1 GCA_017548425.1 Victivallales bacterium | reverse complement strand
TTCCGCTCCTGCGGGACCTTCCCCAAATGATTCTTTATAACAATATAATTTAAGGAAAAGAACCATGGCTAGAAAATATATGATCGCCGGCAACTGGAAGATGAACAACACGGCTGCTGAAGGCGTTGCGTTGATCAAAGATATGAAGGCCCAGTGCGACGGCAAGTGCTGCTGCTGCGAAAACGCTCCCGAAGTCGTTGTCTGCCCGCCGTTCACGACGTTGAGCGCCGTGATCGCCGAAGCGAACGGCACGCCGTTGAAAGTCGGTGCCCAGAACATCCACTGGGAAGAGAAAGGCGCCTACACGGGCGAAATCAGCGGCGCCATGCTGAACGAAGTCGGCGTGACGCATGTCATCATCGGCCACAGCGAACGCCGCCAGTATTTCGGCGAGACGGATGAAACCGTCAACAAGCGCGTCAAAGCCGCTCTGAAGCATGGTCTTGTCTGCATCGTCTGCATTGGCGAGACGCTTGCCGAACGTGAATCCGACCAGACGAAGGCCGTGATCGAACGTCAGGTTCGTGGCGCTTTGGCCGATTTGACGGCTGAAGACATGAAGAACATCGTTCTGGCCTACGAGCCCGTCTGGGCCATCGGCACTGGCAAAGTCGCGACCGATGAGCAGGCTCAGGAAGTCCACGCGTTCGTTCGTGGCTTGCTGAAGTCCATGTTCTCCTGCCCGTGCGTTGCGGAAAACACCCGCATCCTGTACGGCGGTAGCATGAAGCCCGGCAACGCGGCCGGTCTGCTTGCCCAGCCCGACATCGACGGCGGTCTGATTGGCGGCGCGGCCCTGAAGGCGGCTGATTTCCTCGCCATCGTCAAGAGCGTTAAGTAATTGGCGCATAGCCTCGAAGAGGCGTCATGTAAATCATTGTATAGTAGCCTCGAAGAAACCGTTTTTCGGCTTCTTCGAGGCCGCTTTTCATAAGGAGCATCACAATGTCAATGAACACGTCATGGTTGTCGATGTGCATGTGCATGTGCGCATGCGCGATGGGAGTGAACGCCGCGGAATATCCGTCATGGCTGGCGGATTTTGTCGAGCCGAAGGACAGTCGTTATGCCATGCAGCCGATCATCCATGATTGGCCGAAAGACATAGACGGCATGGTCGAGGCATTGAAGGCCTACGGTTGCCGTGGCGCCGTTCTGAACTGCCCGTTCGCCAATGGTTTTACAACGAATCCAGAGAATATCGCGACGTTGTCGAAAATCATGGACGCGATGGATGCGGCTGGTTTGAAATACTGGATTTATGACGAACCAGGCTATCCAAGCGGCATGGCGGGCGGTTTGACGTTGAAGGATCATCCGGAATACGAAGCGAAGGGCTTCTACATGCGTCGTCATCCGACGTATGACGAGCCGAAGACCGTCCATTTCCGTCTGGATGACCAGTCGGACAAAATCGTCTGGGCCGCGAAATATCCGTTTACGACGCCTGAAATCCATGAGACGTTCATCAACTATGAAGCGATGACGCCCGTCCCGTTCACGAAAGACGCTTGCGACTGCGAGTTGAAGCCACATGAAATTCTGTTCGTCTTCTGCTCCAAACGCGCATACGAAGGCTCCCATTGCACGCATAACGTCTGTTCCTTCCGACATTATCTTAACGTCATGGATCCCAAGGCCGTACGTCATTTTATCGACATCGCCTACGAACCGATCAAGGCGGGCATTCCCAACGCTTTCAAGCGGGCGGAAGCCGTCTTTACGGACGAACCAAGCCTGATGACCGCCTATGCGCGTTCCTATGAAATGTGGCCGTATGCGTTGGCGCCGTGGGTAGATGGTCTGTTTGAAAAATACGAAGAGATGTACGGTGAATCGCTGACGAAATATCTCCCGTTGCTGTTCGAAGGTTATCGGGAGTCTTATCCCGTGCGGGCGAAATTCTATCGCCTTGTCGGCAAACTGATTTCGGAAGCGTGGAGCGGCCAGATCGCGGCATGGTGCAAAGAAAACGGCGGCGTTTTCTCCGGCCATTATCTGCTGGAGGAGAACATCGGTTCGCACGTCCGTTGCTATGGCGACTATGTTTCCGTGTTGCGCCAAACAGGTTATCCGGGTATTGACGCGTTGATCTGCTATCCGGAAGATTTCGACTACAACACGGTGAAATATCCGCAGATGGCGGCGCGCAAGATGGGATCGAACGGGCTGATGGTCGAAATCTGCCCGTTCGCCAATCGCGACCGCTTCAAGCAGGCTCCGTTGGACAACATGACATCGGTCATGGGCATCCTCTTCTTGGGCGGCGTTCGCGTCACGAATTCGTATTTCCAGCCGAATTTCAGCGAATGGCAGAACGGCCGCATCAATCGCGGCGGCTATACGGGGCAGGAGGACACGAAGTGGTTCAACCACTACATCGGCCGCATGGGCATGATGTTGGACGGCCTCCAAAACAATTGCCATACCTTTATATATTATGCGATTGAGGAAGTACAGGCCAAGGCTCGCCCCGAATACACATCGACAGGCATCGCGGATTGCAATCTGGACGGCGACACGCGGCATCTTTCCAGAGCCGTCTATGAGGCTGGATATGATTTCCATTTCGCTGATGCGGAAGACATTACGGCGGCGGCTGAAGCCGCCTCGCCGATGATTTCCGGCCTTGCAGTGCGGACGGTGATTGTTCCAGCGGCGGATCTTGTCGATACGAAAGCGATGAAGGCTCTGGCCACGTTGAAGGAAAAAGGCGTTGAAGTGTTGTTCATGAACCGTCTGCCACGCTTCAACACGACGGCGGGCGTCAATCAGGCGGAATTGAATGCGCCGTTCAAACCTGTTGCGTTGCAGGATATTCTGAAGACGTTGGCGTCGCATACGGACGAATTCGCCATCGCCTGCACGACGGCGACCATCCTGCGCGGCGGCTATGTGACAAATGACGGCAAAGAGCTGCAACTGCTGGTCAACAAATCGCGTTCGGATGGCGTTGTGACATGCCGCCATCCGTCGAAGACGTGGGCGTGGCTGTGCAGTCCGTCCGACGGCTCTGTGACGCGCGTCGAACTGGACAAGCCTGTGACGGTTCCCGCCATGCGCTCCGTCTTCCTGCTGTTTGATTGAGCCATGTTTTCCGCAGGAAAAAAGTTTTTTTCCTGTGATTTTTGGAACCATTGCCATGTTTTCATGTCTCATAACTCCATGAACGAAGATCAAGAACTAATCGAGCGTTTCAAGAACGGCGACGAATACGCGTTCGACCAGCTCGTCCGGAAATACACGAGCCGCGCATACGGCATCGCATATGGTATTCTGGGCAGCCGTGAGGATGCGCAAGAGGTTGCGCAGGATGCGTTTATCCGTATCCATCGCGCGTTGCCGAAGTTCCGCGGAGATTCGGAGTTCACGACTTGGATGTACCGCATCGTGACAAATCTGGCGAAAAATAAATATCGTTGGAACAAATGTCGCGGCAGCAAGGTCACATCTAGCTTGAACGCCCCGATCGAAGGGACGGAAGGCGACGATGCGTTGTTCTTCGAGGCGCCCGATGAACGGATGTCTCCAGACAAATCGTTGCAGTTCAGTGAATTGGAACGCCGCACCCAAGAGGAGATGGCAAAACTGCCGGAAGCCTACCGGGAGGCGTTGATCTTACGGAATGTGAAAGAAATGAGTTATGAGGAGATCGCCGCACTGCTTGGTTGCAAGCTTGGGACGATCAAATCCAGAATCAACCGTGCACGGGAAGAGTTACGGAGCAAACTGGGGTTATGAGCATGACAGAACAGAAAACAGAATGTCCGTCGCGTGAATTGTTGAGCGAATTTGTGGATTTGGAAAGCACTGGCGTGGAACTGGATGGCCATTGGCACGCCGTGTCCGTCCATGTGTCGCGATGCGCGGAATGCGGAAAGATCGTGGCCGGTTACCGTGAGGTGAACCGCCTCGTCGTCCGTTTGTCCGAACCGCCGTCTGTTTTGACCGAACGGATTATTTCCGCCTGCCATACGCCTGGCCGCCGCGAATCGATTCGTCCGTTCCCGTGGTGGCGTCGGACGGAGATTTGGCCGCGTGTCGCGACAGCGGCCGCGGCTTCGGCCGCCATTCTGCTGGCTGGCGGCATTTTGATGACGCGTCTGTCGGAAAGCTCTGGTGGTGAAGGAACGATCGCCGCCGCGCCGTTAGTTGTCGAACAGCCTCAAGTGACTGTGGCGGAAGACAATATCGCACCGGAAGCGACGTCCATGATGATTGCGCTGAACGAATCGGAGCCGCCGATTCATGACGAACCGTTGGCGGTTCGTCATGGTGAAGAACTGAAGCTGAACGGCGGTGTTTCGACGCAGGATCTGCGTGCTGTCAGCCGCAACGGCGGCGGTTACGCGAAAAACGGCCGTGCTGTCAGAACGTATCAGTTGCAGGACAATATCCGTCATGTCTGGAATATCGACAATTTCGATCTGAGCCTTGCGGAATTGCATCGTCTGGATGCGTCCGGCAAATATCAGATGGAATTGGACGAAAGCGATCCGAACAGCGTTCGCGCCTTGTTCCTAGGCATTTCGGACAAAGAACTTCAGGAATTGGTTGACCGCTTCAGCGGCATGAAATGGGCGCTCGTCTCGCCGTTTTTACCGCAGCCTAATGAATCGAAACAAGTTGAATTTACGGGAAAAAAGGTAAATTATCTGTTGGTCGGCGTTAGAAAATAGCGGAAGTGGCGCGGTGCGTCCCGCCTGCGCATGGTGTGGCGGCGGCGTCCTCGCCGTCGCATCCAACGGCTTCCGCCGTCGGCACTGGACAGAAAAATGGCGCGGTGCGTCTCGCTTGCGCCTCTAAAATGATTTTTCACTGACAGGCAGATGAACGGTGCCTTTTGACGATGACAACCAATTGAATGATGAATTGCCGTTGTTCGGCGAAAAACAGAACAACGGTGACGACGACGTGTCGGTCGCCCTGCATCATATTCGCGGGGCGATCAAACGCGTCGTGTATGAACGTCCGGACGGGCAATATTCCGTGTTTCGTCTGACGGATTCCCATGGCAACGAACAGACGATTGTCGGTGCGATGCCCGGCCTGATGGAAGGGCAGGAGATTGAAGCGGAAGGCCGTTGGGAACGCCATCAGGAACATGGCAATCAATTTCATGTGACAAGCTATCAGGCGGTGTTGCCAAGCTCTGAAGCAGGAATCCGCAAGTATCTGGCAAGCGGTGTCTTACCGGGCATTGGCGAAGTCTATGCGGATCGAATTGTCGATCAATTCGGGTTGGACACGCTGAATATTCTCGACAACTATACGGAACGTCTGAAAGAAGTGCCCGGCATTGGGGCGAAACGCATTGCGGAGATACGGGACGCATGGCATTCGCAAAGCGAAGAGCGTGGCACGCGCGTGTTTCTGCAAGGCCTTGGGCTGACGCCCGCTTTCTGCAATCGCGTCATTCGGACGTATGGCATCGGTTCGGCGGCGGAAATCGTGAGGCGGAATCCATATCGTCTTGCGGAAGATGTTGATGGAATTGGTTTTCTGACGGCGGATCGAATCGCCGCGAAAATGGATATCAAACCGGACGATCCATTGCGGCTGTGCGCAGGCGTCGTCCATGCGTTGGAGGAAGCGTCGCAAGACGGCCATGTTTGTCTGCCGAAAGAACGGTTGGTTGAAGCTGCCGCGGAGATTCTGAATGTTTCGCAAGATCGCGTGGAGCAGGGCTTGGCCATCGCGCTGTCGGAGAACAAAGTCATTCAGGAGACGAAACTTTTTGGCGAAAACGCGGAGCCGCGGTTGTATCCGCGATGGCTGTATGTTGCAGAAGTCGATTTGGCGCAGATGGTTAACGTCATTCTGCGAAATGGACGTGGCATCGGCCAGCCGTTGCCTGTTGATCGTCTGGGCGAAGGATTTGCGCGATTGAACCGTCAGCAACGGCAGGCGGTGGAATGGGCCTTCGCGTATGGTTTCAGCATCATCACAGGCGGTCCGGGCGTCGGCAAAACGACGGTTATCGGGCAGATTGTAGCCTGTGCGAAATTGTTGGGTCGTCGCATGGCATTGGCGGCACCGACGGGACGCGCCGCCAAACGGCTTGGCGAAGCGACTGGACAGGAAGCGCAGACGATTCATCGCTTGCTCAAATGGGACGTCCAAAGTCGTAAGTTCTTCCATGACATGGAGAACCCGTTGCCGTGCGATTTGCTGATCGTCGATGAAGTGTCGATGCTCGACACGCCGTTAGCATGCAATCTGTTCAAGGCGGTTCGCCCTGGAACAAGCGTCGTGTTGGTTGGTGACAAAGACCAGTTGCCGTCCGTCGGTCCAGGCGCGGTTCTGCATGATTTGATTGCGTCGCGAAAGATTGCCGTAACGGAACTTACGGAGATTTATCGACAGGCGGACGGCAGTCGGATCGTGACGAATGCGCACATGGTGAACGAAGGTGTCATGCCGGATTTGCGACCTGTTCCGCAGGGCGTCAAGGCAGATTTCTATTGGGTGGAACAGTCGGACACGATCCGCGCGGCTGATTTAATCTGCAAATTGATCGTGGAACGGATTCCGAAAGTGTTCGGATACGTTCCAATGAACGATGTGCAAGTGCTGTCGCCGATGCGAAAAGGCGATTGCGGGACGTTGACGTTGAACAGTCGTCTCCAAGCTGCATTGAATCCCGCCGATGGTAGCAAGGAGTCGTTCCAAGTGGGCGGCCGCATGTTCCGCACAGGCGATCGCGTCATGCAGACGCGAAATAATTACGACAAAGGCGTTTTCAACGGCGAAATGGGACGTGTCCTGTTCGTCGATAATTCATCGAAAAATTTCACGGTGCAATTTGATTCAGGCGTTGTGGAATACAGTCAATTGGACTGCGACCAACT
>JAFZAB010000023.1 GCA_017548425.1 Victivallales bacterium | reverse complement strand
GATACCCAAGTCAGTGACTAAGATAATGACTAAGTCAGTGACCAAGTTAGTGACTAAGTCAAAATCAGTAAACGGTCCAGTAAACGGTCCGGAACGATTGCTTGACATCATAAAAGCCAATCCAGGCTTGAGAAAAGCCGCGCTTGCTTCTTTATCGGGACTTACAATAAGAAAAGTGAAACAATACATTGAAAATGCTCTTGCAGATTGTATCGAATTGGTGGTTACTATATGAATATTATATATAATAAAGGAACCAGAAATGTCATTCAAAAATAAAATTGTTGTCATTACGGGTGGAGCACATGGAATTGGAAAGTGCTGCGCGGAATGCTTTGAGCGCGAAGGGGCCATCGTCCATGTAATCGATATCAAACAAGGGCCATGGTTTGTCGGCGACATTGCCGACAAAGCGACGCTTGAACGCTTTGCCAACGACGTTTTGGCGAAAAGCGGACATGTCGATGTTCTTGTCAATAACGCCCCGCCGCTGTTCAAAGGCGTCGACAACTGCACATACGACGAATTCATGCATGCCCAGGCGGTCGGCGTGGCCGCGCCATTCTATCTCGCCAAATTGTTCAACAATCATTTTGGCGAAGGCGCGTCCATCATCAATATTTCGTCGTCACGCGACCGGATGAGCCAGCCGCAATCGGAAAGCTACACGGCTGCGAAAGGCGGGATCGCCGCGCTCACGCATGCACTTGCCGCTAGTTTGGCTGGCCGTGTACGAGTCAATTCCATTTCGCCTGGCTGGATCGACACGTCATTCAAAACATATGAAGGTCCGGATGCCACGCAGCATTTCGCGGGACGCGTCGGCAATCCGATGGACATCGCAAACATGGTGCTCTATCTTGCGTCGGACAAGGCTGGATTCATCACGGGTGAAAACATTTGCATCGACGGCGGCATGACTCGCCAGATGATCTACACAGGCGATTTCGGCTGGAAACTAGAACCATGAAAAAATACAATGTTTAAAAACCACAGATCACACAGATTACACAGATTTTTCACAGATTGCCTCGCCGCCGAGCCGACAATATACTGAGGATTCTATGATAAAACAAGACGTTGATCACGAATGATTCAAACGGCTCCGGCGGCTGCGGCGATTTATCATCGCTTCGCGAAGCGGGAAATGATATCATGAGGAAAATCTTTGCGAAAAAATATATAAAATGAAAGATAGTTGAGTGTAAATTTCTTTTAGACACTTATAGTGCTTAGCAGTTAGTAAAAAAACAAATGGATATCATTAAATAGGAAGCACTCATGAAAACGTTTTTACTTTTGGCAAGTATGGTCATATGTTTCACAGGATGCAGGACGATGGAAAAGGAAGTCAATATAGATAATCTGAAGTTCGAACGGCTGTTCTCATGGGGGCCGCCCACGAATGAAGAAACCGCTGAAAAATATGCGCAGGCTGGCGTGACGGATATCATCGTCTATAGTGAAAAACAACTCGAACTGGCCACAAAACACGGCATGAGAGGCTATTGGACATGTTTCACGCCAGACGGCCCCCATTGTCAAGTCATGAACGAACAGGAGACGAAACATTTCAATTACATCAACGGAAAAGATCTTGATCCCAAGATGCCCCGTGATGAACGAATGAAAATCACCAGCATGCGCAAAGGCGAGAAAAACCATCGTTATGGCGGCGAAATGGTGACGGATATCGACACGCTGAACGATGCGGAAATCAAATGCTTTATCAGCGACGACGATCTGGTTCTCACCAAAAAGAAACTAGATCGAATTTTGAACACGGCTCCTGCTGGTGTAAGCGGAATATACATTGATTATATCGGCTATATGAACCACAACGGTTGCTACTGTGAAAACTGCCTCGCTAAATACAGGAAATATCTGTCAGAACGCAAATTAGAAGATACGACAAAGAACAAAAACGACTTCTATCTTGGGCAATTGGTTGATTATTACAACAACGTCATCGACTATATCAAAAAACAGCGTCCTGAATTCAAAGTTGTCATGCATGCCTATCCGGATTTCAAACCGCTGCCGTTGCTTGGCAACCGTATCAAGGCGGATTACTGCGGCCAGACGGTCGCGTGGTATTTCCAATGGCCCAAGGAGAAGATACAGCGTTACACCAAATACGTGACGGAACACGCAAAGGATTATTATCCAAACGTGGAAGGTATTCCATTCCAAGGCGTTAACACGAATTCCAACATCAGCTTGGGCTACAAGACTCCAGCTGATGTGGAACGGGAGATCCGACAGATTCTCGCCGCCGGCGGCAGAACGCTAATGGTTTGCGACGGTCCGAGCATCATCGAACCAGACTATTTCGATGTCTTCCGCAAATATTGTGGTAAAGAGAACCACGAATAAACACAAATGGACACGAATTTTTTGTAATGAGTCCACTGAATACACGGAATAAACTATGCCTCCCCGCAGGAGCCGACACTCTCCAAAGGAATCATTGATAAAACAAGACATTGATCACGAATGCTCAAACGGCTGCCTGCGGCTCGGCGGTTCGTCACGCTTCGCGCAAGTGAAAATGACGTCATGCGGAAGCTCTTAACGCTAGAGTTTGTATCACGAATGAACACAAATGGACCAGAAGCGGTCGTTGACCGCAACCAAATGATAAATCACACAATCTTCTGCGTCTCACGTCCAGTTGTCCCATGTCTTTCGCTCACGTCTCACGTCTCACGTCCCGCGTCAAACCGCGTGATGGCAACGCCTTGACGTCCATTGGGCAAGTGAAAAGCAATCAGGATTGCATTTTTCGGGAGGGCATGAGACGTGAGAAGACAAGAGACGATAAGACGTTGTGATGGACAGGCTGATGGCTGATGGCTGATGGCCTATGGCCAATGGCTAATGGCTTATGGATTAATGCTTTTAAGCTTTCGGCTTTAGGCTTTTAGCTCCGCAAAAGCGGATTTATTTTGCAGGTTCCTTTATTGAATAATTCAATTGGTCGAGTTCCATGGCAACGGTCATCATACGGCCGTCCGCGAAGGCCACTTCGGCCGATTTGCCTGACAACTGCTTCACGCTCTTGATCGGCGACTCTTCGCCGGGCTCCAGAATGACGAACAACGTCAGGAAACGGCGCACGCCGTTCCCACTGATTGTGTGGCAAATCGTCGCGGCAGGGCGATATGGCCCAGCATCCTTAATCACATACCATCCAAGAACTTCCGGCGTTTCCTGCTTGGACACCCAACGGCTCTCCAGACCATCCGTCAGCAATGGCACGACCACCAGATTCTTCTGGTTTTCCAACGTCGTCGCCAATGCAGGATGATTCGCCACGACATCCTTCAACTGTGTGCAATTCACATTCCAACGTGCTTGATACGTGTGGCTTGCGTCATCACTTGGTTCCAACGTATCCGCGACGAGCACGATTCCGGGCTTGAGGAAAAGAACTTGCCGCGTCTGCGTCGCGATAAAATCATCGACTTTTCCGAAGCCTTGATTGTAAGTGCCGCAGGCATAGTCGTATTCATCCATCGAAATCCAATGCGCATCAATCGGTTCCGACACGATGCGATTCTTCGGATCACGATGGTCGCGAGCCTGTCCTTTGCCATCGACAAGAATCGTGTTGTGGCCGTATGCGGATGTTGCATATCTGCGGAATGGCGATGATTCATAGCAACCACCGCCATCATCGAACAAAATATCCAGTCCGCCTGCCCAAATCGACAGGCTGAGCTTATCCTGATGGACATGTGCATTGCCAAGCGGACCGACGTCGAAACTGACGTAATTTGCGTCACGCGACCAACTTGAACGCATCGCCGTGAAGCCCGCCCACGGCAGGAAGCAGGACTTGTACGTCGGCTCCGCCCCTTCCTTTCCATCTGTCGCAATCCAGCGGAACGTCTTGTTTTCAGGAAAATACGTCATCGCGCGACGGGAGGAATTGACGACATCGACGCGCCATGAATCATTGTAGCGCGGCATGTCGCGATTCGGCGTCGCCAATTTGACATTGTATTCGAAGGCGGCTTCCAAAAACGCGACGAAATCCGCAGGCAATTCGTCCAAGTGATTGGTGCGCACCGCTGAATCAGCGATCGCCATGATATTTCCAAGAGCCACCTGATGGTAGCCTGGCGTCAGTTCGAACTGCGCGCCATCCGGCAGGAACTGCCCTTTCATGCTCTTGTAGATGCGGTCCATCGCGTCCATCCGCGCTTCCTTAGATTCCTTGAATTCAGGGAACAGCGACGCGAACGTATAGACGCCGTTCATTTCCATCGTCAGCCAGTTGCCGCCCGTCGGATATCTGCGCAGATGGCGCATCTGTTCAAGAGACGACCGCAGGAAGAGAATCAGATCCGCATCTGTAAAGCTCGGTGAATGAAGGAAATAATGATACGCAGTCGGCCATGAGCCGAGCAGGCGGATGCCGCATTCAATCGTCCGCCACGCTGATTTCGCATAATTACCGGAATCACCGGGCTCAAGACACTGCTGCGTCCATGAACGCAAATGTTTGACGAACGTTTTCGCGTAGATTTCGTCCTGCGTCGCCCAATACGTCTGGCCGAGATTTCCCCAGAATCCCATGCGGTTCAGCTGCCACTGCCATTCGTTGTTGTCCGGCAGTTTCGGATCCGCAAATGTATGGTTGTAAAGCCAGTCGATATCGCCGTTCGGATAGGTGTAATCGACGCATACTTCGGTCATTCCGCCGGCGACTGTCCTGTCGGCCGCCGCCTTGTTATGGCGGATGTTGCGGTTGATATTGTGCGGGTCAAAACGCCATGGGACGGATGTGCGGTTGCGGAAATACGCCGCCGTCAGTTTCCGTGTCTCATCGACATCCTTTTTCGCCCATGCCTTACCGGCCTCTTCCAGGCCGGGATTGCCAAAATCCAATGCGTCGAAAAGTTCTGCTTCCGTCATCATGTACTCCTCTGAATCAATAAACGATATGTCGCCAAAATGGATGACCGCCTGCGGATCGGGCTTGAAGCCCCATCCCTGCGCGATGAACTGAACACCCTCTATCTTATCGTATCCCAATGGGTTGCGGGCGGGGGCAATCTTCCGGAGCGGCACACGGAATTCCTTCCAGCCCTCCCAGTCGATATAAAACCGCAAATGATAGTAGTCCTGACCGTCCGTCGCGGGATTGTCGCATTCCAGCATGATGATGAAACCGGAGCCTGTCTTCTTGGCGGAATGCATGAACAACCGCACATGGGAATGGGTGGACCAATCCTTAGGTGCTTTTGGCAGACGGATGTGCGACGTTTGGGCATGTTCCCAGCAGGCCGTCGGACGACCATTCCACTGAACGGCGTCATCAATGCGAACCTTCTTGTCCCATTCGTCCGCCTTGTCGCAATGGACGACGACCTTTTCGTTTTTCCATTCCACATGCGTCGCCGCCTTCGCACCAACCGCCATCATCATGGCCGCCATGATTCCAGAGAATGCCCTGTTCATTATCTTCCTTGCTCCCTTATTGTTATAAATGAAACCCCTTCATATCGCCAGAAGCTCCCTTACTTCTTTGACGCGAAGCCGCCAGCCTTGCGGATGGCGTCAGCGACGGCCTTGCCAAGCAGTTCATTTCCTTTCGCATTGTAGTGGTAGGCGTCGCTTTTATTGTCCGCACGAATGTCGTCTGCATTGTTATGGCTCCAGACGACGCCCCACAGATCGTCGATTTCGATTCCGAAATCCGCCATCACCTTGTCCGCCACTTTGTTACGACGTTCCAAGAAGGCGTTTTCCTTCATGTCCTTTGCGCCGCGCAGCGGCGTGATGCGGCCCCATACAAGTTTGGCGTCGCCCGCCAGTTTCTTGACCTCCGTCACATAGGCGCGGAGATAGCCTTCGTATTCCTCCTCATTGATGCGGAAGCCATGCAGGCCATGGTTGAAATGGATGACCTTGTACTTGTATTCGCTCAGCATGTAGCGCATCTCCTTCAGAAGCGCGGGATCCTTCACGTTCTTGGAACTCACATACTTATCAACCAACACCACATCAGCCAGCTCCCGGAAGACGACATTGCTGCAGCCATTGGCGATCGAATCGCCCACAAGAAGAACGCGAGGCCGCGATGAATCATGCGCGTCATTCCACCAGAAATTCGCCCATTCATACCGTTCGCGATTGGAGAAATCCACATCATCCGCCAAAGCGGCGGAAGCCACGCACAGCATCGCGATTGACAAGTTCTTCAGCATCTTCATCCTTTCCTCCTGAATTGTCCACTGACGGCGCGACGGCGTCCGACACGCCATGCGCATCTTGCACGAAAAGCACTTTCAACGAATATTTCACCTATAATTTACTTGCATTTGTCATTTTGCACTATATTATGGTAAAGAAATCTGTAAAAAACTTCACCGTCAACAATAAAAAGACACCATGCACGTAATCAAAATCAACGACGACCAAAGCCTCTCATGGATCGAAGTGCCCGATCCCGTGATGCATGACAACGAAGTCCTCATCAAAATCAAATGCGCCGCCATGAACCGCGCGGATCTGCTTCAGCGGGCTGGCAACTATCCGCCGCCGCCCGGATCGCCGGAATGGATGGGACTGGAAGTCTCAGGCATTGTGGAAGCCGTCGGAGCCAACGCCGTTGGCGGCTGGAAAGTCGGCGACGCGGTCTGCGCATTGCTCGGCGGCGGCGGCTATGCGGAAAAAGTCGCCGTTGACGGCTCCATGCTGCTGCCTGTTCCGAAAGGCGTTTCGATGATCGAAGCGGCCGCCCTGCCCGAAGTCTATGCCACGAGCTTCCTGAACCTTCAGTTCGAAGCGGGCATCAAGGCGGGCGACACCGTCTTCATCCAAGCGGGAGCCAGCGGCCTCGGCATCGCCGCGACACAGCTTGCAAAAGCTTGGGGCGCAAAGGTTATCACGACCGTCAGCAACGACCGCAAGGCGGAAGCCTCCCACAAAGTCGGAGCGGACATCGTCGTCAACCGCAAGACGGAAGATGTCGGCGCCGTTCTGGACGCCAATCCGCCGAACATCGTGCTCGACTGCGTCGGCGGCGAAGGGCTCGGCAAATATTTCAACAAAATGGCCCATGGCGGCCGCTGGATTCTCATCGCCACGCTCGGTGGCGGCGAAACGACCATTGACTTGCGCAAGACGCTCACGAAGAACCTCCGCCTCATCGGCAGCACGCTCCGCAGCCGCCCGCCGGCGATGAAGGCATGGGTGCTCGGACAGCTTCGCGAAAAGGTCTGGCCGCTCGTCGAATCCGGCCAAATCCGCCCTGTCATCTACGCCACCTATCCGTTGCGCGAAGCGGCGGCGGCCCAGCAGATCATGATGAACCAGGAGAACATCGGGAAAATCGTCCTGACCGTCGATTAAGCATCAATAATACCCATTTCCATAAGCACAAGAAGGAATCATCATCATGCGTAAATTGCCTGTTTTCATTCTTTTGTTCGCCTTTGCCCTGTATGGGCAGGAAGCCGCTCCGAAAGCTCCGGAAGCCGCCGCGAAACCGCAAGAAGCCGTAGCCAAACCTGCGGAAGCTCCCAAACCGCCAGAAGCCGCCAAGCCTGCGGAAGCTCCCAAACCGCCGGAAGCTGCTCCGAAGAAAGAAGAGCCGCCCAAAGGCCCGCACTTTGATACGCCTGTTCCAAAAGATCCGGACTCCTTCCGCATCGCCTCCTTCAACATCCGCACACGCGGCGACAAAGCCCCCAACGACTGGCAGACACGCATCTCCCGCATTCTCGCCATTTTCGAAAAATACGATCTGGACTCCATCGGCGTGCAGGAATTGACCACACAGCAGAAGAATGCCCTGATGGCGAAAGCCACGAACTACGCGGCCGTCGGCGTTGGCCGCGAACCGAACAAACAAGGCGAACATAACTGCGTCATCTATCGAAAAGACCGTTTTGACTGCCTCGACGCAGGCACGTTCTGGCTTTCCACGACGCCGGATGTCGTCGGCTCCCATTCATGGAAGACCGCCTGCCGCCGCATCTGCACTTGGGCCAAGCTGAAAGACAAGAAGACCGGCAAGGAATTCGTCCATTTCAACACGCATCTGGACCACAGGAGCGAAGATGCCCGCCGCAACGGCGCCGCCCTCATCATGTCCCGCATGGACGACATCGCCAAAGGCCTGCCCTGCTTCCTCACGGGCGACATGAACTGCCGCATCGCCACGCCCTCCATCCAATCCTTCCTTGCGAAGATGAAAAACACGAAGGACGTCAGCGAAACGCCTCATGAAGGCACGTTCCAGACGTTCCACGCCTACCGCTACACGGACGGCAAAGTCACCAACGGCGAAATCGATTTCATCTTCTTCAACGGTGACATGCGCGTTCTCCGCCACGCCACCATCAACGACCACAACGGGAACGAATTCCCGTCGGACCATTTCCCTGTCATGGCGGAGATCATCCTGAAGTAGAGCATCATCATGTCCAAATCATTTCTTCCCATAATCATGCTGTCCGCCTGCGCGCTGCTTGCGCAGGAAGACACCGCTTTCCGCATCGCCTCCTTCAACGTCCGTTCGCCTGAAGACCCGCCGCCGAACAACTGGAGGGCCCGCATCCCGCGCATGCTCGATGTGATGGCCAAATACAAAATGGATTCCATCGGCATGCAGGAGCTTGTGGAAGAACAGAAAAAGGCATTGCTTGGCGACGGCAGTGTCTATGCGGCCGTCGGCGTCGGGCGCGATCCGAATCTTCGTGGCGAATACTGCTGTGTCTTCTATCGCAAAGACCGTTTCGACTGTCTCGACAACGGTACGTTCTGGCTCTCCGAAACGCCGGAAGTCGCAGGCTCCATGTCGTGGGAGACCAATTGCCGCCGCATCTGCACATGGGCCAAATTGAAGGACAAGAAAACGGGCAAGGAATTCGTCCATTTTAATACGCATCTGGATCACGTGAGCGAAGAGGCCCGTCAGAAAGGTGCCGCGCTCATCATGTCCCGCATGGACGACATCGCCAAAGGCCTCCCGTGCTTCCTCACGGGAGATATGAATTGCCAAATCTCCTCCCCAGCCGTCCAGTCGTATCTCACCAAAATGAAAAACGCAAAGACGGCCAGTGAAACACCTTACAAAGGCCCTGTCCAGACTTATCATGGTTTCAACTACAATCCGGAAAAGGATAATGCATGGTGCGGAATTGATTTCATCTTCTTCAATGGCGACATGCGCATCCTGAAGTACGACACCATCACCGACCACAACGGCAAGGAATATCCGTCAGACCATTTTCCCATCATAGCAGAAGTCGTTTTAAAATAGTCCATTGAGGCAACCAAAAACAAATTAAGGAGAAAAATGATGAAAAAGCTGTTGACAATCGCATTCATGCTGATGTTCGCGACATCCATCTTTGCGCAGGACGCTCCCGCGCCCGCCCCAGAGGAGGAAATCACCAAAGAACCATTCAACCAAGTGACCATCTGGGATTTCGTCTTCGGCGTTGGTTACAACTACCGTAAATTCCACAAAGTGAAGCTCTACAAAGCATCTGATCTTCCGTCATACTTCTATGTACCGAAAACGCGCAACGACGGCCATGGTCAAGGTAACGGCGATGGCGTTCCGGGACAGTACGACCCCAACCAACCCGCTTGGCACGACGGCGAAGAAATGTATGAGAAGCCTGTCCATATCGGCAATGCGGATTTCGGTGCGCGCGACAGCTCCGGCGTGGAACTGAATATCGGCATCCCCTGCTTCCGCCATGACGCCTTGCGCATCGACGCGCTGTTCGGTTTCATGTACTATGACTGCGATACCAAAATTCATACGCAAACAGCCCAAACCGAATACGAAATGCAGTTGCACACGTATGACATCGGTGCCAAAGCCACCTACAAAATCACGGATCGTATGACCGCCTCTTTGTCGCTCGGCCCGTCATTCAACTTCTCAAGCCTGGACACCTCCTCCAATGGCCATCGTTCTGACAAAGATTCGCTCGACATGGGCGTCTTCGCCTCAGCCGGTTTGCAATACTGGTTCACCAACTACATCGGCGTCGGCGCGGAAGTCCGCTATGACAAAGTCTTCAACGATGTCTCCACCCGTTATTCCGATCTTGATCTTGACACATGGAACACAGATCTGAAGTTCCTCTTCAGATTCTAAGTTCTGGAAGTTCTGGATGTTCTGGATATTCTGGAAGTTCTGGATATTTAAAAACTAATCCAGTAAATCCAGAACATCCAATATGAGCCTACAGAGTAGATTTTTTCCAAATAACCTTTTAAATTTCAACCATTTCAGCAAAAAGGAAACAACGATGAAGCAGAAAATCAGAATGGGTATGGTCGGCGGCGGCGCAGGAGCTTTTATTGGTGAAGTCCACAGACGTGCGGCGAGACTTTGCGGCGACATCGAACTGGTCGCCGGCGTGTTCGGAACGAACTATGAAAAGTCGAAG
>JAFZAB010000248.1 GCA_017548425.1 Victivallales bacterium | reverse complement strand
GTCAACAGCTTGTTGACGATTTCCATTACTCAATTCGTCACCAGCTTGGTGACGATTTTGATCTTCTTCCAATTCTACACCAGCTTGGTGCAAAATTTCACCGTCCTTCAAATTGTCAACAGCTTGTTGACGATTTCCATTACTCAATTCGTCACCAGCTTGGTGACGATTTTGATCTTCTTCCAATTCTGCACCAGCTTGGTGCAAAATCTTACCGCCTCTCAATACTATTCTGGATGTTCTGGTTTTTCTGGATATTCTGGATAGGCCGTGCTTCCAAAGGGTTCAGGAAGCTATGGTTTTTCTGGATATTCTGGATAGGCCATGCTTCTAGAACAGTTATGCTTTTTGTCTTTTTTCCAACTCGGCTATTTTTTCTTTTAACTGCCTGTTTTCCTCCTGCAACTGGCGTATAATTGCTTCTTGATCCAGGCGATAATCCAATCTGGCGTTGATCATTCTCTCACGAATATCACCCTCTTCAACATAACGTTTTGCCAACGTATTCTGATAGGATTGCATCATTTTGTCAATTAGATGGGCAAGTGTTATGGCGGCATTAGCGATTTCTTCATCAGAGGCGCAGGATAAAAAATACGTATAGTCTTTTATGTAATCATGAGATCGACAATATGACAATAATCCCTCATATCTGAAATGCATTTTGTCCCAAATGGGCAATTGTCGTACCCTAAGATAATCTTCATAATCTTCACGAAGCTCTTTGATGCTCGCTCTGGCTACATTAATCAAATTCAGTTCCATTTCAGAAGATGTCATACCGTCAGCCGATCCCTCAACAATATTCTGTTTTCCAGAGCGTGCAGCCTGTATCATTTGGTCAATTGTTCTGTCCCCTCTTTTCAAAAAACGTTGAGTAAAATTATATGTGATGTCATACAAACTCTTCGCTTTTTGATAGAAATGAAGATTCTCCCAATTAGCTTGTTGTCGAAATATACTTTTGTTTTTATCCATTGTAATTCAATATTCATCTTTTATATATTGTTTTTTATTTATGTAAATAATCTAATATAATGAAAAGAAAAATACAAATCACTCATGCATAAAAATGTAATCTTCTCTAAAAAACAGAAGACAAAGTAGTTTCAGAATATAAAGATTATTCTTTCCAGAAATTCCAGGATATCCAGAACATCCAGAAAAAATTTTATGCTTCCCGACGACGAGCCAATATATTCTTTCCAGAAATTCCAGGATATCCAGAACATCCAGAAAAAACTTTTTATGATTCTGCCCGCCGATCCAATTCTTCCAGCAGGCTGTCAGGCACACGTAAACCGCCGTAGCCGACGCCAAGCTTGATTTCCGGAATATGGTCGCCGTGGAAATCCGAACCGCCGCTCACCGCCAAATTCAGCTGGGCGGCGATTTTCAGGACCGTATCTTGTTGCGCCATGCTATGTTCGGAATAATATGCCTCAATACCATCGAGGCCGAATTGACGCAGCTCCGTCGCGATCGTCAGGCATTTTGGCTGCGTGCGGCTGGAACTCGTCATTGGATGGGCCCAAATTGCAAGACCGCCCGCGTCATGGATGGCTTGCAGACACGTCGGGCCATCTGGAACTTCGCGTTCGCAATACGCAGAGCGGCCGCGGCTGATATATTGCTGAAATGCATCCCGTATCGTCTTGCAATAGCCGCAGTTGACCATTTCCTCCGCGATGTGCGGACGCCCCACGACCGTATCTCCATGCCGCGCTTTCAACGCCTCGTAGTCCAGCGGCATGCCGAGTTCGGACAATTTATCCAAGATATTGCGATTGCGCTCTTCACGCCATTCGATAATCTGATTGCAGAGCCGTTGCAACGTGTCGTTTCGGTAATCCACAAACAGTCCGACAATATGGCAATGCTCGCCGCTTTCCAATCGGCAGGCCAGTTCGATGCCGGGTATGCAACGCACGTCGGGAACATCTTTTGCGGCTTTCAGAAACGCCTCCACGCCACTCACCGTGTCATGATCCGTCAACGCCAACGCCGTCAGTCCGGCCTTCCGCGCCAACAGAGGAAGCTCCTCCGGCGGCACCGTTCCGTCAGACGCCGTGCTATGGCAATGCAGATCAATCATGTCAGACGGCCTCTTCGCCTCTCACAACGGCTTTCTTGACGTATGCTTTGAGGATGTCCGCCGCCATGTGCAGGAAGGCCGGCCGTGTGCGCGGCTGTCTCCGCAGGGCAGGGGAGGGCAGATCATCATGTGGAATGAACGGCTGGACAACGTATAAGTCGGCTCCCAGCACCATTTTGCCACATGTATGGATGTCTTCTTCGAAGAAATACGTCTCCACAAGCGTCGTGCGGAATTCATACGTCTTGCCGCAGTGCATGATGATGTCGATGGATTCCGCGATTTTGTCCGTATCGCCGAAGCCGACAAGCTCCTCATAGCGTTCCATCGGGCATTTGATGTCCATGGCGATATAATCAAGGTAAGGCATGCATTTGCGCAGCATGTCTGGATTGGAGCCGTTGGAATCCAATTTGATGAGAAAGCCGCGTTTCTTGATGAATTCCAGCGTTTCAGGCAGGTTCGGATGAATGGTCGGCTCGCCGCCCGTGATGGTAATGGCGTTTGTCCACTGCCGTTTGAAGCCTTTGAGGATTTCGTCCAATTTGTCGAAATCATACGTTTCGGCGGTGGCGTCGCCATGCTTCGCTTCATTGTAGAGTAACGCCGCGTTATGGCAGAAGCCGCAGTGGAAATTGCAGCCGCTTGTAAACATGAGGCCGGAGAGACGGCCCGGATAATCGACCATGGTCGCCTGCGGCATAACGCTGTTGATGACGGATTTCATGTGATTCCTATCAGTAATCGACAAGAAAACGACTGGGCGGAAATACCGTCCAGGCCGTTTTCAGAACAATTCTAAGTCTCAGTCCGCCACGGACTTGAGGATGCTTTCAATCATTTCCGGCGTGATGATGCCTTTGCCTTCGTTGCTGTAGTCGGTCTGGATGCCCAGATACTGGTACAGCTTTGAACGGCCGCAGATTTCATCGGGGGCGCCAGGTGTCGGATTTTCGATGTAATTGCCGTCTGTGTCGGAGATCATCATGGCGGGGATGCGGTTCGGATTGACGCACTGCGCGAGACAGAAGTACACAAGACCTTCTTCCGTGAGGACATTGTCGTACTGCTTGACGAATTTGCCTTTGTATTTATCCGACGCGAGCAACGTATCGAGACGGCGGTTCAGCATCGTGCATTTCGCACAGCCTTCCTTGCCGAAAACATGGACGATATATTGTTTTGACATATTTTCTTCCCTTCGTTTTTCTGGATTTACTGGATTAACTGGACTTTCTGGAGATTTTTCTGGATTTATTGGATTTTCTAGTTTTCCTGTATTTTCCAGAACATCCAGTATATCCAGTACATCCAGTTCAAAACTTATTCCGCTGACATGACAGAATACCGGCCTTTCTGGCGGGCGATCAGCTCGCCATAGCGCTTCGACTTGTTCCAGTTCTGGATCTTGCTGAAGTAGCCGACGACGCGCGTCTCGCCGACGACGTCCTTCGAGCCACACTGCTCGCAGGTATCCTGCAGACCGCGTGACTTGTGGCCGCACTTCTGGCAGTACGTGAATTCAGGCGAGAACGTCACCTGCGCGGACTGCGTGCGGTAGAACACTTCGCGGATCAGCGAGCCGATGGCTTCCGCCGATGGATGCTCTTCGCCGATGAACGCATGCGTGATGGCGCCGGATTCGATGATGCTGTGGAACATCGCCTGTTTCTCAATGCGCTCCACGAGGCAAACAGGAGCTTCGGCCGCCAGATGGATAGAATTCGTGTAGTAGGCGACGTCTTCATTCGCGCCTTTCACGACGTCCTTCGCTTCCGCATGGAAGAAGCGGAGGTCGGTCTGGGCCAGACGACGCGCCGCGCTTTCCGCAGGGCTTTCCTCCAACGTGAACTTCAGATTGTACTGTTTCGCGTATTCCTTCGCGCGCAGATACATGTGGGCGATGATCTTCAGACCGATCTTGAAGACTTCCTTGTCTTCATGCAATTCTTTGCCGTACAGGAACTTGCACGCGTCGTTCAAACCGATGATACCGATGATGTACGTCGCCTTGTCCAGTTCGACGTAGGGGCGGCCGTCGCACGACGTCTTGCCGATCTGCCACAACGGGCGGCCGGGGCCGGACAGCATTTCGGCGATCTTCGCCTTCTTCTGCAGGTGGGCCTTCACGGCGATGTTCATCGTCGCGTCGATCTCTTCCAGCAGGCCTTCGTAGGTCTTCATGCCGCGGCGGGCGGCGCGGAACGCCGCCTGCGGGATGTTGATTGTGACGTTCTGGAAGCCGCAGAAACGCATGCATTCCGGATGGCGCAGCATGCGGTTGTCGTCGATCGTCGTGCGCAGACGGCAGCAGGCCGACAGCGTGACTTCGTCACGGTCGAAGATGAAATAGGTAGAGCCATTCTTGGAGGACAGCTCGCAGGCTTCCTGATAGATTTTGTATTGGGCGGGATCGGAGAACGTCTCAGCGCTGATGTGGAAGTCGCACTTCGGGAATTCGAACACGCGGCCGCAGCGGTCGCCTTCGCCCCAAACCTTCAGCAGGGATGACGTGAAGGCCTGCGCCTCTTTGATGTAGTCGCCATAGACCATGATGTGTTCGCCATTGTCTTCCAACGTCTTCTGGATGACGGGATCATAGTGCAGGCCGAGCTTCTCTTCATACTGTTCGGAGAGGACGAGGCGGGATTCGCCGTTCTCTTCCGCGAAGAGATCCATCAAATGGTTGCCGTTGTTGTCCGTATCGTTGCGGAGCTGTTCCTTCAGCGAAATGATCGTGCCATCCGCCTTGCGCAACATGTAGCAACCGCCCGGGCCGATGGCGGGAACGGTCTTCAGATAGGTCGGAACGCCTGTGTGGATGTTAAAGTCTAAGAAGAGCGTCTGGCCGCCGCGTGAGAACGCGTTCTGCGAACCGTTGAAAATCAGTTCCTGCGCCACTTGGTGCATCTGCTTTTCAGTCATGCCGACCAGATACGGCGCGTAGAAGATGTTGATGTACGCAATGCCCAACGCGCCCGCGTAGTTCGCCTGCATGGACGCGAGGAAGGTGTTCAGATGGCCCGTCAGAACGGACGCGCTGCGCGCGGGATTCGATTCCGTGTTCAGATTCGACAGATCGCGCAGACCATACTTTTTGATATATTCAATGGAATGGGAGGAGCAATAGACGCGGTGCGGATAGCCCAAATCGTGCAGATGGACGGCGCCCGTGTCGTGGGCGTGCTTCACGTCCGGCGAGAAGATCGTCTCAAGGCCCCACTGCTTCAGAATCAGTTCCGCGATGCTCAGATTCACGGCTTCCGGATTGTTCGAGACGATATTGCTGTTTTCCTTCGATTTCTTGTTCATCAAGTCTTCGAGGAATTCGCGGGAGATATGGTAAAGCGACAAATCTTCCAGTTTGCCGCGATAGCCGCGCTCGACCAGAATATTGTTCACCAATTCGCGAATCAATTCGGTGCCGACCGTCTTGATGTTGCTGCTGATGATCTGGTTTTCGACTTCCTTCGCGATGCTGTTCGCCGTTTCGTCGTCCATATTCAGCTTGTCAATCAGCTTGTGGACGATGCGGGCGCGATCCCACGTCAGCAGCATGCCGGCCGTCGCGGATTTAACCAAAAGGAGGCTCTGATCCGTCAAATCCGCCTGCTGGTCTTTTTCGGTCTTCGCGGAACGGACATGGATCGCCGCGCGCGCGCGTTCGCGTATTTTACGGTAACGTTTATAGGCCGCGACTGTTTCCGCCAGCTTGTTCTCCACCAGCGTGATTTCGACCATGTCCTGAACGTCTTCCAGCTTCGGGATGCGATTGCCGTCGGCATCCGGAAGCGTGTAATATTCGCAGTTTGGATTGTCCAACTGCTTCACGACTTCAAGAGCGATGCGCTCCGCCGTCTCACGCGTGAAAATCGTTCCGCTCTGACGGCTTGCCGCTTCGCCGGCCTTGAATATAGCGTTTGCGATCTTCTCTACCCGGAACGGGACTAATAGTCCATCGCGCTTCCGGAAGTACTGAAATGGGCAATTGTTACCCTGGCTGTCCATGCGTTCTTTCCCCTGTTTTCCTTTTTTTTGAAAATTGATGCGCTCCGAATTAGGGCGCAAAAAGAGACTATGCCTGAAGACAAAACGCCTCCAAGCTTGTTTTGTTTCATGCTAACACTATATATGTTTATTTCCATAACGCAAACACTCTAGATGTGTTTTTTTTTGAGGAAAACAACAAAATATTGATTTTTTGTTTATCAATCAACAAGTTAGAGAGTTAAAAAAAATTTTGGCTTTCAAAAAATTGCAAAAATGAATAAAAGTCATGCATTTGTTTATTAGAAATTACACAAATGCTTGATTTGCAGTCATAACACTTTTTGATGACTTTTTTATCTAATAGCCCTTATATTTGACAACACTAAATATAGGGAACCTTCATCCAGCGGAAACAAACACTAGAGATGACATTTTGAAAGGGCCATAGCGATATTTTTTGTGTTTCGCCCACTTTTTTCTTTCTCATTGAAAACCTTCCTAACAATGACAGGAAAATTGTCAATGAACAGAATTCGGCCTACTGCACGTCGCCAGTAAAGCCTCCCGCCAATGGATCTTTGTCCGATTCGCCGGCGGTTTCATCGCCTTTGGTCATCTTCTTTTTCACGACCTTCATCGTGAAAAATGATTCCAGCTCCTTGCTTTCCAAGGCCTGTTCGACGTATTTCAGCGTCTCCTTGTAGTCCGGGATGAAAATATGTTCCAAGGCGTTCACATGGCGCTGCGTCTTTTTCAATTCGCGAGCCAGCAACCACACGGAGGATTCCAGTTCCGCCAATTTCGCCGTGGCTTCCAATAACGACAAAAAGTCCTGCATTGTCTGATCGACCAGCGAATCCGTGTCCGCCAAACCATATTGCGATTTGAATTCGCCTTGTTGGAATTCCAACGACGGCAGATGGATGCCGGCCGCGACACGCGTCGTGGCGGTGATTTTATGGTCGTAACGGATGCCCGTCGAAATGTTGCGCATATGGTCGTAACCGTTGAACGCGATGGCCCGTTTCAATGTGCCATAAGCCTTTTCACGGCGGTTTTCGACCTCCTCCTGAACCTTTTTCACCATATCAACGAGACGCATCAGCTCCATGACGAGAATCTCACGCTTCTGTTCAAGAAGCGTATAGCCTTCCGTGGCCATCGCCAAATCTTTCTTCAGCGCCAGCTGGTTCGTCTTGGTTGGAGGGAGGTTGAGACGCATCGTTCAATCAGCCTTCTTTCTGGGGTTCGACCGTCTTCTGGTCGTAGTATTCGACCAATTCCTCTTCCGTAACGCGCAACAGTTCGGAGCGCGGCAGAATCCGCAGGACGTCCCATCCGATGGCCAATGTCTCTTCGATGGAGCGATTTTCGTATTCACCCTGCGAAATCAGGCGGTTTTCAAATTCGACACCAAATTTAAGGTATTGCTTGTCAACAGGGCTGAGTTCCTCTTCGCCGATGACGGACGCCAATGAACGGATGTCCTTCACCTTCGAATAAGCCGCAAACAGCTGCGACGCGACATGCGGGTGGTCGGGCCGTGTGCGGCCCTTGCCAATACCGTCCTTCATGAGACGTGACAGCGACGGCAGGCCGGCCACTGGCGGGTAGATGCCGCGCTGATGCATGTCGCGTTCCAACACGATCTGGCCTTCCGTGATGTATCCCGTCAGGTCCGGAATAGGGTGGGAGATATCGTCCGACGGCATCGTCAGAATCGGCATCTGCGTGATGGAGCCTTCCCTGTCGCGCAGACGGCCCGCGCGTTCGTACATGGAGGCCAAATCGGAATAAAGATAGCCCGGATAGCCTTTACGGGAGGGGATTTCGCCGCGCGCCGTCGCGATTTCGCGCAACGCTTCGCAGTAGTTGGACATATCTGTGATGATGACCAACACATGCATGCCCAAATCGAACGCAAGATATTCAGCCAACGTTAACGCGGAGCGCGGCGTGATGAGGCGTTCGACGGACGGATCATCCGCCAACGACAAAAACATCGCCACGTTGTGCAACACGCCGGATTTCTCAAACGAATCGATGAAAAAGCGCGCCACGTCGTATTTGACGCCCATGGCCGCGAACACGATGGCGAATTCGACGTTTTCGTTCAGCAGTTTCGCCTGGCGGGCGATCTGCGCCGCCATACGGTTGTGCGGCAGGCCGTTACCAGAGAAAATCGGCAGCTTCTGGCCGCGCACGAGCGTGTTCATCAAATCGATGGACGAAATGCCTGTCTGGATGAAATCGCGCGGATATTCGCGAGCGTAGGGGTTGACTGGCATGCCATTCACGTCGCGGCGTTCCGTCGTCAACGGCGCGGGCAGGCCGTCTTTCGGACGCGCCAAACCGTCGAAAACGCGGCCAAGCATGTCTTTCGAGACAGGAATGCGCAACGATTCACCGAGAAAACGCGTCTTTGTGTCCCGTTGCGACAGATTTTCCGTGCCGCCGAACACCTGTACGACGGCCGTCGTCGCCGTCACGTCCAGAACCTGCCCGAGGCGCGTTTCGCCGTTGGGCGACGTAATCTCGACCAATTCGTCGAACGCGACGTTCGAGATGTTCTCGATGAAAACCAGCGGTCCGTCAATGGACGACACGCCTCTATATTCCAAGCCTTTCATAATTAATAATTTACAATTTACAATTAATAATCTACAATTAAAGAATAATAGATGTTATTCGTTCATTGTTTATTATTAATGGTAAATTGCTGTTTTTTCTGTTAATTGTTAATTATTAATTGTTAATTGTTAATTTCTCTTCAATCGCGTCTAACGCGGAGCTAATCTGCCGTTCCAAATCCGCCATGGCGGATTTGTCGTCGTTTTTGATTTCGGATTTCATGCGCAGCAATCGCGGCAGGGCGGGAATGTCGTTGATTTCCGCCAGTGTGACGCCTTTTTTGATGAGATTCCGTGTGCGGGAGATGAACGTCGAAAGCAGGCGGAGCATCCATGTTTGCTTGGCAGGCGAGCAGTACATGTCGATGTCATCGAACGAGTTCTGCTGCAGGAAAGCGTTTTTGATGATGTCCGCGACCAACAATGTCAGCCGTTGGTGGTCGGGCAGGGCATCCGGCCCGATCAGTTTCGCGATCCGTTGCAGAGAGACTTCTTCCTGAAGGACTTCCATCAATAGATCACGGTTCGCCTTCCATTCGGCGTCCTGTTTGCCCCACCATGTTTCGATCTCCACCAGATATTCCGAATAGCTGTCATGCCAGCTGATGGCGGGATAGTGGCGGGCGTTCGCGAGACTGCGGTCCAACGCCCAGAAACAGCGGATGAAACGCGACGTGTGCTGCGTCACAGGCTCGGAGAAGTCGCCGCCAGGAGGCGAGACGGCGCCGATGACCGTCACGGAGCCGTCGGTTCCGTTTAAGTTGTGCACATAACCGGCCCGTTCGTAGAAACTGGCCAGACGCGCGGGAAGATATGCCGGAAATCCTTCATCCGCAGGCATTTCCTCCAAGCGGCCCGATAGTTCGCGGAGGGCCTCCGCCCAACGAGATGTCGAATCCGCCATAATGGCGACGTGGTAGCCCATGTCGCGATAGAATTCCGCCAACGTAATTCCCGTGTAAATCGATACTTCGCGCGCCGCGACCGGCATGTTGGACGTGTTTGCGATCAAAATCGTCCGCTCCATCAGCGAACGGCCTGTGCGCGGATCCACCAGTTCCGGAAATTCGCGAAGGACTTCCGTCATTTCGTTGCCGCGTTCGCCGCAACCGATATAGACGATGATATCTGCGTCCGACCATTTGGCCAACGCCTGCTGCGTCATGGTCTTGCCTGTTCCGAAACCGCCCGGAATGGCGGCCGCGCCGCCTTTTGCGATCGGGAAGAACGTATCAATGACGCGCAACCCCGTCAACAACGGCGCTTCCAACGGTTTACGCGACAGCACGGGGCGCGGCGTACGGACAGGCCAGTATTGATAGAAGCCAAGCGGCTTCGTCGAGCCGTCGTCGTATTCGACTTCCGCCAAAACCGTACGGCCGTTGTAGTCGCCTTCCGGCTTCATGGATTTCACGCGGCCCGGCTTGAATGTCGGCGGCGTGATAAGTTTCAGCAAGACGGATGGTGTCTCCTGCACTTCGCCGTACTGCACGCCGGGCTTGACGATGTCGCCTTCCTTCACGCTTGGGACGAAATGCCAGATTTTGTCCAAATCCTGCGCATCCGTCTTTTCGCCGCGATGGATCATCGCGCCCGATATGGCCGCGATACGGTCCAAAGGCCGCTGGATGCCGTCATAAATCGTTCCAAGCAAGCCTGGTCCGAGTTCGACGGACAGCGGACGCGTCGTGCAATACACACCTTCGCCGGGCTTCAGGCCAGACGTGTTTTCATATACTTGAATCGTCGCGATGCCGCCGCCGCGGATGCGGATCACTTCGCCAATCAGCCGCTCTTCGCCGACTTCGACGACTTCCAGCATGCCCGCGCGTTCCATGTCACGGGCCTCCACAATCGGCCCGTTGACTCGCGTGATGATACCTTTCGTCATGATTTCCGTCATCAGAATCCTCTATATGGCATTAATGCTTAATGCTCAATGCTTAATGCTTAATGCTTAATGCTCAATGCAAAAAGCAAATATTTTGTCATTACCCGTCTCTCGTCTTCCGTCTAACGTTTAGCCTCTCTCGTCTCATGTTTCTCGTCTCACGTCAGAAAACCACCCCTTCAATCCTTTTCGTCAGAATCACTAATCGCAACCAACCGCAGGCTGTCTTTCATGCGCTGAAGGCGTGTTTTGTAGGAATTATCGACCTGCCGTGCGCCGTCCTTCGTCTCCAAGACGATGCCGCCGTCTATTGACGGATCGGCCTTCAGCACGTAAACGCTTGTCGAACCGGGATATATCTCACGCGACAGCTTCTGGAGCCAATCACGTGTCACAATCGCTTCATCCGCAGGATTGAACGATACCGCACAGTCGCGGTCGCCAATGGCGGCCAACGCCTCTTTCGCGAGCGATGCAAGTGATGCCGCGCGGTCGAAACCTTCCGCTTTGTCCGCTTTCGCCAACGCCGTTTGCAACAGTTCGTCGATGCACGACTCTTGTTTCCGCAGCCAGCGGCGGCTCGTCTCCAGATCGATATCCGCGAAAATCGACCGACACTGCTTTTCGGCCTCCTCCGCAGCGGCGGCAAGACGCGCTTCGCGCTTTTCCGCCGCGTTCTGACGCGCCTGCGCAATCATCTTGTCCGCCTCCTCCTGGGCGCGGGCGATGATTTCCGCCGCTTGCGCGTCGGCATCTGCCAAAAGTTCCTGTTTCAGTTTATCTTCTTGATTCATTTTCATGTTGTTTGATCCGCTGGTTGCGCTCCCTACGGTCGCTTACCTGCGGTTACGAATGATCACGCCCTGCGGGCGGATGCCGCTTCGCGTCTTTCTAGCCACTGACCACTAATCACTAACCACTAAACTAACCACTAACCACTAATCACTGCTTCTCTTCATCCGACGAGATACGGATTCCGACGGCTTCGTTGATCAGTTCCTGCAACGACTTTCGTCCGCCGCGCGGCCCCCAGATGTCCTGCACGACCGCCAGATACGGCGGTATTGAGGCCATCCGATGCTTCATCACCATGTCCGGAATCATATCCTCCACCGCTTCCGTCACGAGCAGGACGGTGATGCCGGAATCGTTCAAGGCGTTTTCGAATGCCGTTTTCGCCTGCTCGGCGTCTTCGACGACATCGCCGGAGACGCCTGCGAAACGGTATCCAAGCACCGTGTCCTTATCTCCTATGATATGATACGCAGACATTTATGGATGTCCATTACTTGTTCAGCATGAAGAAGGCGATCAGAAATCCGAACAGGGCGATACCTTCGCCAAGACCGACGTAGATGATGGCCTTCGACAGCACTTCCGGCTTCTCGGCCGCGGCGCCCATGGCGGCGGTACCGACCTTGCTGACAGCCATGGAGGCCGCCAGACTGCCGCATACCATGATCAACGCGATGGCGATGTATTTCGCGACGGTTGCATAATCGCCCGTGCTCGCGGCGACAGCGGCGCCTTCCGCCGCAGGCTCCGCCATCAACGCGCTGGCAATAAGCGGGATCGACAATACGGAGATCCGTGCGATGTTCGCGATACGGTTAAATCTCACTTTGTTCATTTTCATCTTGATGACTCCTTTGGGTTGTTTTCTATATATGGTAAAATCAATTACTTCTTATTTGCCAGACTGAACGGTTTATATTCGACGCCCTCGCTGGAGAAATACTTGCCGAACAATTCGTAGTACTCCAGACGGATGCACTGGATTCCGGCGACCATGCCTTCAAACGCAATGACAATCACGTTGCCAACGACGATGATGATGGCCTGCCACAGCGAACTGAGAGGCAGTTTGGACAGCATCCCGACAATTAGAAACACCGCCATGCACAGCGCCGCGTGTGAAATCGCGAACGCACCCACACGGATGAACGACACCGTACCGCTCATGTAGCCCGTGAACGTCTCCATCAGGTCGAGAACGCCCTCTAACAGGATGCCGAACGGACTCTCGCCATGGAACAACCCGTGCTTGTGCAACAGGTTGTGCAACGGCTCTTTGATGAACAGCAGTACCAGCGGCGTGACGATGAGAACAATCTGCCATGTCGCGATTGAGCCTTTGATGACCATCCACAGGCCCGTCGCCAAAGCGCTCCAGTAGAAAATCAGCCCGAGAAGGCCAAATTTGTCAAAAATCCCTTCATAGACATGCTTCGTCATAAAATGGTTGATGATATTGATGATAATCGCGACGGACGTGAACACGACGCCCATGCCGATTGCCGTCAACAGCAACCGATGGATGTCGCTAAGCAAGCTTCCTTCAGCGATATCCATCTTCAGCGGATTCACCCACAGATGATGAATCAGATGTTCGTAGCCGAAAATGGAGCCGTAGAAGAAACCGAACACGATCGCGCTCAATCCGCAGAACGACAGCAGCACGCCTGCGTCGCGAATCGTTTCATCGAACTTCTTCTTGGAGAACTTCATAAACAATCCGACTAGAAGCAAGACCAAGCCTTGACCGATATCGCCGAACATGAAGCCGAACATCAACACAAAGGTGATTCCGACGAAAATCGTCGGATCCAGTTCGTTGTAGCGCGGCATGCCGAAATTGGAAATCAGCATCTGGAATGGACGGAGCAACGGGCCGTTTTGAAATTTCACAGGCACGCTTTCCACGCCTGCTTTTACCAACGCATCATCCTCCGCTTCAATCACTTCGACTATTCCCGTGCCATTCGTCGCCTCATCGACAATCTGGCGGATGCCATCGACCTCCGTCTTCGGCGCCCAGCCGGAAATGCACGACAGATGCGACAGTTGTCCAAAATGCTTCCGCGCTTCGTCCATGGAAAGAAGAGCGTTCAATTGCGAGCGGATAAACAGCAATTCGCCGCCATGTTCTTCCTTCAGCTTCAATAACTTATCTGCATCATCCGCGCCTTTGCTGTCAGCGACGATTTTGTCCAGACGGGCGGCGATTTCCTCTTCGCCCAAATCGTCCATCGACGGGACGTCGCCGTTTTCATCAACGCCGAGCTTGCGGATCAGCGAATCCGCCTTCTCCAGAAGCTGACGGAGAGCAGACTTATCGTGTTCGTCATCCACACTATTCAGAAGATGCGATTCCGACTGGGCGACCGCATCGACTAGATGCAGGCTGCCTTTGCCGCCTAGCTTCCGCGTCGTTTCCGTCAGATGCTTATTCAGCACCAAGACGTTGATCTTGCACATTTCTACGGGTTTGAACATGGCTTTATCTGTTTGAATGGCCTATGGTTATGAACAAATCATCATGTCCTGCACATCGCGTGGCCGCATCCCGAAACGGATCCCTTGGTAGATCCGTCCGATGTTCAGCGACTCGAAATGCCGCAAAAACGGAAATGCCACGATGGACAGCTCCATGTGGTTGTAATCCGCAAAATATCGTTTCACCTGCTTGTAAAGCAGCTTCCACAACGTGTTTTCAGATACATACAGCTCCGCTTCCGTGAACGGCCGCAGCGGTTCGCGGAATGTCGGCGGCAGTTTCGCCACGAGTTCGGACAGCGTTTTCAATCCGGACAGCGACGACAGCGATTCCGTCGATATCGTCCCCCCATGTATCCACATCGCCTTAACTTCCTCTTCATCAAGATGATATGTGCGAATGATGCGCATCAGCATGCACAAGTTGACGATGTCGATCTCCAACTTCACCAACGCCGTGCAGGCAGTTCGGACACCCATCGGCGTCCGTTCAGCATGGAGCAGAAGATGGCGGTAGGCTAGTTTGTCAAACTCGCTTTCCGCCGATTTGATGTCTTTGTCATCCGCTAACTTCCGCACAGCAGCTTCGATTTCCGCAGGATACAACGCCGGTTGCATCGCTTGTAGGAAATCATCCGTCGAATCTTGCTTAAGAATTTCCGTCGCATGGATTTCCGGTAATCCTGGAATCGGCACGAGCAGTTGGTCGATGGCCACTTCGCGTTCGGGAAAGAACCGATAGTGCAACAGCACTTTCACATTCTCGAAATACGTGCGTTCGTAGAACGCGCGATAGAAGTCCGCCGTCTGCTGGTCCAGCTGCGCGGCGATGCTGGCCAGCGAATGGATTTCACGCAACAATAAGTTGCGGTGGAACAAGTTACGCTGTAAGACATCAACGCCGTGTTCGCCCAGCAGACGAAACAGTTCTTCTTCCGTTCCGCAATTGATCAACTGCGTCAGCCGGTCCTCTTTCGCGGCATTCGCCCACAGGCCATGCAATTTCGCGAAAAGGAAATCGTAACTGGCGTTGATGACTGGCTTCTGCATGATGGACGACTACGAAAACGGTTGATGATGATTCGTTAACTTGTTATGGCTGAAAGACTTCCTACTTGGCGGCGGCCTCTTCCCCGCCAAAAACCAACGCCTGCACGACGGCGTCCAGACGGCCCGCGATCTTCTTCGAGAACGCCGCCGCCTTGCTCGCCATCTCTTTGTCCGCCTCCGCCAAACGGCGGTCGCGTTCATCCCGCGCCGCCTGAAGCTTCTCCGCGATGACATTTTCATGCTCGCGGATCAGATCAGCCTGCGCTTTTTCCTCCAGCTCGCTCGCTTCGCGACGAGCCTGCGCACGAAGCTCTTGCGCCTTTTTTTCTGCGGCGTCCGTTACTTCCTGCGCAGATTTCTCCACCGCAAGCAATCGTTTTAGTATGTCATCCATTGTTTATTCCTTTTCCTGCGGCGCAGGCGAAACACACCGCGCCACTTTTTTCACACAAAAACTATTAATATAGTTTTTTTGTGGTAAACCACAACGTATATTATAAAAAATTAACCGTTTAACACCGATTCAACCACATCATGCCGCTATCAGACACGCTGAAATCCATCGCCAAAGCCTTGAGACGGATCCATTGCTTCACAACCGTCTCGAAGGCCGTGTCGTGTCTGTCGCTTTTCTTCCTTGTATTGAGCGTGTTGAACATGGTGAATCCGCTGATGGAGACGACTTGCGCCATTCTCGGCTGGTTTGCCATCGTCATTGCCATCCTGTACATAATCAAAGACTTGCAGATATCCAACAGCCATCTGACCGTCCATTCGTTGGCGATGGATGTGGAGCATGTGCATCCGGAGCTCATGGATTCATTCATCTGCGCCGTTGAATTGGAAGCGAAATCGGATTCAGAGCCGTTGCGGCCCATGGAGGCAGGGCTTTTGGCGGATGTCCACCGCCGTGTCCAAAGCACGTTTATTCTGAAAGATACGTTCCATAAACGGCTACGTTTGGCGAAGCCGCTTGTCTGGGGGCTGGCCGCCGTTATTTTCACTGTCGGCGCCATTCATACGCCTGCCGCTCGCAAGTGGTTCCACGCCAACCGCAACGCGTTTGCATTCGCCAAAACGACGGAAAACGAATATCCGCGCCATAGCGATGTGCAAATCACCGTCAGCGCAAACCGCTGGGAACAAGATATTTGGATTGACATTGTGGATGGTGATGGCGCGACTCAGCGGTATCCCATGCACCATTCGGAGGACGACAATGCCTCTTCTTTTGTTTTCTACGATGTGCAAAACGCCGTCCGCTATCGCGTCGGCTCCCCGTCGTTGCGCTCCAAGTGGTTTTCATTCAATATTTTCGATCCGCCGGAAATCACGGCGTTGACGATTACCGTCACGCCGCCGGCCTACACGGGCAAGCCTGCCGCCACCTACACGGATTTGCAGGATTTCGCCGTCATCGAAGGCTCCGTCATCGCGATAGACGTGACATCGTCCGTTGAGGCGAAGCAGGCTATCGTCACGAAATCGGAAAAGCAACCGCTTGATATTCATTCTTTTATATTAAAGGAGACGGATGACCTACGCATTGTTTTGACGGACAATGACGGCCATCAGAAGATGACGCCGTGGTTCCGCATAACCGTCGAGCCAGACCTTCAGCCCGTGCTCGAACAACGGCAACCGACTGGCGATATCAAAATCCATTCTTTCGACAGCGTCCGACTGGACGCATCCGCTTCGGATGATTTCGGTCTCAATACGTTCGGGCTTCAGTTCACGATCAACGGCGTTCAGCGGCAAGTCGTTCTCTTCAATGAACATAAGGACGGAACACCTTGGCAGACGACATGGGATCACAACGCCTTGTGGGACATTCCCGCCATGAAATTGAAGGACGGCGATATGCTCTCTTGCGTCTTTTTCGTCGAAGATAATCGCGAACCAACCCATCAAACGGTTCGTGGCGAAGTGTTTTTCATTACGGTCGAACCGGATGAAGATGAAATTGAAGCCGACGGCGCGGATAGCGGCGACCAGAAGCGGACGTCCGTTGCGGATTTGATTGTAGAAGCCAAAAGGCTCCTCCGCCTGACGTGGGATACGCTCTCGCTTCAGCCGCAAGATCGTGCACGCCAGACAGATGAGTTACAGCGCGGCCTTCCTGACCTCCAGTTGGAAATCGCCCGCCGCGAAAACAAACTGAAGGAAGAATTGCGCAAAACCATCATGGACGCCAACAAACCGGAAACGGACGGCGAAACGCCTTCCGCCGCAGAAGAATCAGACGACGACGATCCATCCAAATTTACTCAAGTGACGTTGCCGGAACCGTTTAATACATTATTTTCTGCTGCCATCAAGGCGGAGGACGCCGCGGCGCGATTGGCCAAAGACACCCTTCTGGAGGAAAGCGCTATTCCGCAAGAGCGTGCATTGACGCATCTTGTGAGAATCGAAAACGAACTTCTCCGCAATGCCATGAAGAGCAAGAAGTCGAAGGAAGGAAAGGAAGGAAAAGGCCAGCAGAAGCCGCAGGATAAGCAGGAAAAGAGCGACGAAAAGTCGGAAGACAATCAAAATCAACAACAAACAGATCTTGCCAAGCAATTGGAAGAGGCCGCCGAACTTCTGCGGCGACAAATCGCCAAGCAGGAGTCTATCAATGCGTCAGCTTCATCGCAAGATGCTGTCGCGTCGGGACTTGCAGACAAACAGCAGGAGCTTGGCCATGACACGCAAGATTTGGAAAAGACGCTTCGTCCGATAAGGGAAGCCGCAATGGCCCGCGAAGCCATCGCCCGCGCGGCAGCTGAAATGGCGCATGGCGCGGAGGCGTTGCGCAAGCAGGATCTCCGTACGGGTGCGATCCATGGCGGTCGTGCGCATTCCGCTCAGATGGAAGCACTTCGCGTTCTCGAAGACGCCATCCAGGCCGCCGCCGCCAACCAGTTGCGGCGGCTAGGGGAGCAGGCCCGTGATTTGAGCAAACGGCAGATGGATGCTGCCGAACAGTCGGGAGAATTCAAAAATCAGCAAGAACCTGTATCCCAACAGGATACGAAACAAGCGCGTCAACAGCAACAGGATCTGAAGGAACAGGCCGAACAGCTTCGCAGGGCCATGCAGGCCACTGCCGAACAGTTGGACCAAATGTATCCAGAAGTCGCGAAAGAGCTTCGCGATTCCGTCCGCAACATGGACGAACGGAAGATTCTCGCCGCTCAGCAACGCGCTCTTAACGCGTTGCTATACAAACGGTTCGATCGTGCGGAGAAGGAGCAGACGGATGCCTCCAATCTGCTCGCCGCTCTCGCCATGGAGCTTGATTCCGCCGCTGGCAAGATGCCAAATATGACCGCGCAGGAGCTCCGCGAAGCGTTGCAGAAATTGCAGCAACAGGCCCGTCAGACCGCCCAAACAATGGAAGGCGAAGGCCAGCAGGCCAGCGACAGAATGGAGCAACTCCGTCAGCAGATAGAGCAGAATCTCCAGAAACTTGGAGAAAAACTTAAAGACAACCGCCTGAATGAGTTAAGCGAAAATATGAGCCTTCCGTTTAACGGCGAATCGCCGTCGGAGGCGGGTCAATTCATCCTCCGCAACCTCCAGCAGGCCACCCAAATTCTGGCGGAACATCTGCAACGGTTGACGATGGAAAAAAAGCGCGAGCTGTCGCGTTCACAGCTCGCGCCGCCATTGAAATACCGCCGTCTTGTGGAAGACTATTTCAAGCAGATGAGCAAGTAGCCGCTGGCAAATGCCAGCGGCGCTAATGGCTAATGGCTAATGGCTTATGGCTTAAGGTCTTAGATTTACTAGATTTCTAGATTTCTAGAAGCCTAGTACTCTACACTGATTAGTTGCGCCATTGTAATCGACGGTACCGTGAATTCCACGAAGCCTTTGGCGTATTTTACCTTAAGTTCTTTGTTTTCAGGAACTAGCTTCACGCTCTTCGGCTCCGTTTCGCAACGATAGCGAACCGTCACCTTGCCAGTCGTCACAATGTCTTCAATGACCTCCACACAGCCGCGCTTCACAGGCGTCGCGTAGAGCAGATGGATGATGTCGCGGTTTTCTTCTTCCTGATGTGTCACGGAAGCGCGGCCGCAGGACTGCAGGCCATCCACCGATAGCAACCGTTCCTTACGCGGATACAGCCGTTCGATGCAGTTCAGCACGTAGTCGCGGTGCAGCTTCATGCCGTCTGAATTGTACATGGAGAAAATCGGCTGGGCGATGTAGATCAGATTGTATTTCTGGATGGCAGACGGCGTCGCAATCACTTCTCCCGGAGGCGTGTTGCGATGCGAGCTGAAGTGCGCCCATGTGCGGTTGAACATCGGCGCGACCGTATCAGCGAGAATCTCTCCCGTGCCGTCCGGCTTAGCGGCGACGCCGCTGTGATAGAGCAGGAAAGGACTGGTTACCAAGCCGTTAGCAATGGATTTGCGCACTTTGACGTATTCCACATCCCACGGCGACTTGCCTTCGCAGATCAGCCCCATGTCCAACGCGAATTTCCATGAATCTTTTTCCACTCCGCTTTCGGCGGAAAGCAGCAGTTTCCCGCCTTTTTCCATGAAACGGTTCAATTTGTCGCGCACGCCCGGATCAAGGCGGCCTTTGTCCGGCAGAATGATGAATTTGTAACCGTCGAAGGACATGGTCTCATCGATGACGGAATGCGGTATCTGCGCTTCCATCAACATCTTACCCGCTCCGAGAATAGCGCCTTCATGGCCACCGTGGAACATTTCCATCGTGCCGAGCACCGCCACATCCGCCTTCGGTTTCGCGCCGATCAGCCACGGTTCACGCTTTTCAATGTATTCATACGCCTCACCGATGATGCGATACGTCTCCATGTCCATCTTGCCCGACGGATGGAGCTGATCACCCGTGCAGGCCAGGCAGCCCAGACTGACGATCTGCGCGCATTCATATTTCAACGCGACGGGATTCTTGAAGCCGCCGAACTCACCCCATGATTGATGGAATTTTCCCGTCATACCAACGACTTGCGTCGGCAGCTGCGTGAAATACCGCGCATTCGACGGGAAGTGGTCATAACCCCAACCGCCCGTCGGCAACGATTCGATTTCAATATGGCTTTCATACGGATAGAGGTCGTGGCGCGCCTTCAAGGAGGAGCCATTATGATAGATGGTCGTCTTTGGATTGTGCGACCAGACAAGCTCCGTCGTCTTCTGTAAGTACTTCTTATAGACGTACTCCGCGAATTTCCGTTGGTCTTCCGAATTGGTCGGATCAAGGCCAAGTTTCTCCATGTCTGCCGTGCATTTCGCGCATGTGCAAGGCGGCTGGCCTGTGATATCATACCAGATTCCTGATGGATTGTAGCGCTCCAAAATCTCCTTCGTGACGGTCAATACGTCATTTAGGTAATCCGTATTAACGCATAGGCGTTTCCATCCCCACGGCCGCGGCGAATCCGGATGGCCTTCCGGCGGGCAGTCCTGATACATGCCGTCCGGACGGCGGATGCACCATTCCGGATGCTGGCGGGCGGCCCGTTCATTCCAGCCAACTGTGATGTAAACCTCTGCGTTGACGCCTTCTTCGCGACAGACTTTCAGCATTCTTCCAACCAGATCCGTCTTCAGATTCGGATGCGAAATGCCCAAGCTGGAATTCGGATAATAGACCCATCCATGATGGCAGCACGCGAAGAAATTGATGGACTTCACACGCCCCAACCGCAACGCGGCGCGGAAATTCTTCTCGCTGAAATCACCGCCGACATTCAAACAATGTTCTGACGTGTGGAAATCCAAATGGACTTGACGATATGGCAGATTCGTGGGGAACATGAGGTGTCTCCTTTTTATGATAAAATCAAAAATTATCTATAATACTATTGATTCTTTCTAGTGCTTGTAAAGCACTGGTAGTGCAAGTTTCCATTTCAGCTTTTGTTGTTAAATCTTTATGAGTACTACATAATTCAATTATTGTATTTAAATTTTGTTGTATGTTTTGTATTATCTTTATATACTGAATAGATGAATTATTATTCTGCAATATTTTCTTTTTATTCATTAAATAATAATTCATATCTTTTGCTCTATATATAATTGAATTACATTTACTACTACGGATATTTTGAGAAAATGATTCTTTTCGTCTTTTGTCTATATCTACTAAAGATAATAAATATTGTTTTATTTCATTTGTTGTACTTTTAAAACTTACTAAATATTTTTTCATTTCATCATGAGTTATTGGAACACGTTTATTCTCTTCCCTTATAATATTAGAACCAAAAAAGAATGGTTTTGGTTCTGGCAGAGATTTTGGTTCTGGCAGAGGTTTATAAGATGAATTTTTATTTTTTACTTGATTTTTTAAATTTGTATTTTCTTTTCTTAAATTATCATTTTCTTCTTTAAGTTTTTGTATCTCAGTTACAGCAACTTCCAATCTATTTATTACTTTATTAAATCTATCATCACTTTCATTTAATAACTGTTCAGTGATAACTAATTCTTCTTTTACTTCTATAAATTCTTCTTTTGTTTTTAATAAATTTTCCTTAGTTTCTATTAATTCTTTCTTCAATTCCCTCTCCCGACGATTACAACTTAACAAAACAAGAGAAGAAAGCATTAATATTATTATGTATGGTATTGTTTTCATTTTAGTTTTAAATCCTAGTGAACCACGGTCAATGGCATCTGTGAACAGCATCGATAATCTTCTTCATGTGTCTGGCTGACAGCGCATAGAAAGGACAAAGCCTTTGGATCAAGGCTTCGTAACTGTTTGGAGATTTTGACTATGCGTTCCAAGCCATAATATTCCAGCAATAATCGCCAATCTGATAGTTCACCATATTCTAAAACACGTTGTACCACGTATGGCGAATTGCATTCAAGATCAACCTTTGTGGAATCTGTCTCCCAGAATAGATATTTTGAAAAATCTGTACTTTTTACTGTAGGCATATTAAAATATCATATTTAGCTTGAATTGGCAAAAGTCTCACCCTACGGGTGAATTGTGGCGCCCTAACGGGCGCTATTCTAAGGGCTGTTTTTTCCCCCACGCTGTGCGCCGCTACGGGCGCTTGCGTGGGGTTACGATTGTGTCGCCCTTCGGGCGATCGCCGCTTCGCGGCTAACTTATTCGGCTTTAAGCTTTTAGCTTTAGGCTTTAGGCTTTAAGCTTTAAGCTTTAAGCTTGTTTCGCTTTGCGGACAGACGTAATCTCCGCCCCATTCTCCAACGCTTTCCAAACCACTTCATAGCCATCCAGAAAAACGCCGTAAACACGGCCGATTTCGCGTTGGTAGGCGGGACGCGGATCGGCGGAGACGACTTTTATGGCCAAATCACGGAACTGCGGCTTGCCGCGTTTCGCGATTTGCGCAAAGTCGTTTTCTGCTTCGGCAGAGACGGTTACAGGCAGGGCGTCGGCATCTGGAGCGGTCGGGGCGAAGCCGCCGACCGCCGTCGGAACACTGTCCGTATAAGGAAGATACGGCTTGATGTCAAGAATGGGTGTGCCATCGACGATGTCCTGCCCGCAGACTTCCAATCGGATTCTTCCATGGTCGCCGATGACGACTTGTTTCAGCTTCAGGACGGAAAGTCCTATCGCGCTCGGCCTGAACGGTGAACGCGATGCGAACACGCCAATCCGTTTGTCTCCGCCAAGCCTCGGCGGCCGCACCGTCGCCTTCCATCCGTCACGCAAGGCCTGATGGAAGACGAACAGCACCCAAATGTGCGAAAAATCCTCCAGACCGCGGACGGTGTTCGGCTGGTTGTACGGCGGCAGAAGTTCGATGTAACCTGTCGCCTCTTCGATGAGGCCGGGCTGCCGCGGGATGCCGAATTTCGCCTTGTAGCAACTGCGCATCACGCCGACGGCTGGAAATGTGTATTGGTTTTCTTCCGTCATGGCTATTTTTTCGTTCGAAGCACGGTTAGACACATGGCGATGAAAATCAGAACCGTCCCGCAAATCGTCCAGGCGTTCATCATCTTTTCATGCGGCAGAAGTCCCGTCTCGCGAGCGACTTGCGCAAAAATGCACGCCAAGACGGGCTTCAGGAAAAATGCCATCGAACCGACGTAGGCCGACGTTCCCGCAATGCCGCTGTAATAGAACACATACGCCAGCGCCGTCGCGATGATGACCATGTACGCCATTTCCGGAAGCGCTTTCGACACTTGCGAGAATTCAAACACCAACGAATGCTTCGTCGTCAAAAAAATCAATGGGAACGACAGCAACCCGCCGATCAGCGACGAACCGCCCATGTAGAGCATTGCACCATATTTGGAGACGACTTTTTTCGTAAAGCACACGCTCAGAGCGAACAGCAGCGCCGCAGCGCACATGACGCCGATGGCTTTCAACGTGTTCATGTCCGCCTTGCCTGATTCGAACATGAACAGACTGACGCCGCCCAAGCCGAGCAACGTCGCTAGCCATTTGCGGCAGTTCCATTCCTCATGATTCATAAATCGCGCAATGACAATGGCGAAGATGGCGTTCGCACTGAAGACGACCGCCGGCGACGACGCGTTGTGGAACATGTTGATGCCCACATGGAACAGTCCCAAACTGAACGTGATACCAACCAGGCCGTTGAAACCGAACGTCAGCCAGTCGTGGATCGTCAATTTCTCGCCTTTGCTCAGATAATTTGGAAGCCCAAACGCAAACAAAATAATGCCCGTCACGACGAATCGCACGAACACCATGACATTCGGATCGATGTGCGCTTTCGCGTTGATGAGCTTCTGGCAGATTTCCACCGTGCTGAACAGGCCGATGCCCAGAATCAGAAACACGACGCCCATGAAACTGATCGCCGAACCGCCGCCTTTCGCTGTTTTTTCACCTTTATTTGACATATATCGTAATGATTTTATTACTAGATTGATACAATCTCTCAACGGCGATGACGCCGTCGTTACTTTCGTTCATTGATAACCTTCACGCCATAGCTTGCCAGCGTGTCGATCCACCCGTTGAAGACATCGTTTTCCGGCGGTTCCGTCTTGATGGGCGATGCGCCCAAGCCAAGGCGGTCCAATTTGCTTTCACCAAGCCGATGATACGGCATGATTTCGAAGCCTTTCACGTTCGGAAGCGATTTCGCCAATTCGCCGATTCCTTTGAAATGCTCTGGCAGCGCGTTGACGTTCGGGACCATGGGGAAACGCACAAGTATTTCCGCTCCAGAATCATGCAACTTCTTCAGATTGGCGACGATCGGTTCCAGCGGCCGTCCTGTGACGTGTTCATGCCGTTTCGGATCCGTCTCCTTGATGTCGAACATGAAATGATCGACCAGCGGAATGAACCGCTCCAACGTCGCCCAGCTGGCGAAACCGCTCGTTTCAATGCCTGTATCCAATTTATGCGCCTTCGCGGATTCAAGCAACGCGACGCTGAAATCTGGCTGGAACAGCGGTTCGCCGCCAGAAATCGTCATGCCGCCGCCGGACGTTTCGTAGAATGGCTCGTCTTTCAAGACTTCTTCAATGACCTCTTCGACGGTCATCGTCTTGCCGATCATCTCCAACGCCTCCGCATAGCAGGTCTTGACGCATTCGCCGCAAAGCACACAGGCCGAACGATCTATGACATGTTCACCTTTTTCGTTCAACTGATGCGCATTGTGTTTGCAGGCCTTCAGGCAAGCACCGCAACCAATGCATCGCATCGGCGTGAACGACAGCTGCGGCTTGCTGCTTTTCGACTCCGGATTGTGGCACCACAGGCAGTTCAGTGGACAACCTTTCAGGAAGACCGTCGTGCGAATGCCCGGCCCGTCGTGGATGGAAAACCGTTGTATGTCAAAAACCGTTCCGTTAATCATAATATTTTAAATGTAAATAAGTTATCAATGCTCCAACTGGTTCAGCGTCCGTTCGATGGCGCCGCGATAGCGATCGACAAGGCCTCTGGCCCGTTTGCCCATTTCCGTTCTAAGTGTCTCGTCTTCAATGAGTTTCTTCAACGCCGGCTCGAATTCGCTTTCCGTTTGCAATTCCATGGAGGCCTGCGCGTCTTTGAACAACTGCGCCACCTGGCGGAAATTCTCCATGTGGAAACCGTGCAGAATCGCCTTGCCATAGATGGCGGGTTCGATGATGTTGTGGCCGCCCGTCTGCCCCGCGAGACTCTTGCCGACGTATGCGATGTCGGACGCGCCATAAAAATTCATCAGTTCGCCAGTCGTGTTCACGAGCAGGACATCCGCCAGACCAGGCTTCTGTTCGCCTTCCGGTTTGGACAGCTTGTACGTCAAACCTCTTTCGTCCAATAACTTAATGACTTCATCCGCCCGTTCGCAATGGCGCGGGACCAAAATCATTTTCAGCTCCGGATGGACGGATTTCAGATTCTTGTATGCGTCGCAGACCATTTCCTCTTCGCCCGGATGCGTGCTGCCGGCGACGAAAATGACGCGTTTATCCGTGCCGAAGCAATCGTCCAAAACGGCCGTCTTGTCGGCGTTTTTCGTTTCGGGCACTTGGTCGAATTTCATCGTGTCGCAGACGACAACGCGCGGATCATCGCCCATGACGCGGCAAATCCGCTTCCTATCTTCCTCTGTCTGAACGCATATGGAATCAAATTTGCGGAACAGCGGCTTGAAGATGAACGACCATTTTGCGTAGCCTTGGCTGGATTTGTCCGACATGCGGCCGTTCACAAGCGCGACTTTCGCGCCAAAGCTTTTCGCGCAACTGATCAAATTCGGCCAGATTTCAACTTCGAAAATCACAAGCATCTTTGGGCGGACGGCTTTCAGCGTCCGCCGCACGGCGAAGAAGCAGTCGATGGGGCAGTAAAGCAGTTGGACGTCTTTTGGAAGTTTCGCTTCCGCCGTATGATACGCCGTGCTCGTGCTGCATGTGAACACAAGATTGTCATTAGGAAAACGCTTCTGCCATTCTTTGATGAACGTCAATGCGGCAATCGTTTCACCGACGGACACGGCATGAATCCACACGGGATTCGCCAGTTCGCGTAGCTTCGCTTTCTTTTCCGCGCCGATGATGCCGATGCGTTCCCAATACTCCTTCGTCACGCCGCCACGTTTGAAGATATGTATCAGATAAAACGGGAGATACAGAAGAAAAACAAGCGGAAAGATGATACTGTAGATGATTTGAAAAAACATGCTTTATTCCTCGTCTGTGGAAAGATTTCTGGAGATGACCATCACTGTCTGGTCGTCAGACTGCGGCGTGTCACCGGAAAATTCCTTCACTTTATCCAAAATCATATTGATTGTCTTTCTAGGAGGCAAGTCACACTCTTTAAATATCTTACGCAAGCGTTCATCGCCAAAGAGCTCATCCGCGCCGTTTTTCGCTTCGTTGATGCCGTCTGAATACAGGCAGATTTTCATGCCGCGTTCGAACGGAAACCGTATCGTTTCGTAAACGGTATCGTCGTCGTTCGGCCACATGCCGAGCGCATCGCCTTTCGGCTTTTTGACGAGAAGCTCGCCGTCTGCTTTTCGAATCAAAGCGGCCGTATGTCCCGCGTTGCCGAGCACGCATTCGTTGATGGATGTATCAATCAACAACGCGGCCAGCGTCACGAACTGATTCGGATTGGAATTAGCTTGAATCAAACGATTTAAGTCCAACAAAAACGACTGCACATCCGTAAAGCGCTCTTTCAGGCAGTGGACGAAACTGAAGCACATGGACGTCATCAGACAGGCCGGCAAATTTTTTCCCGTCGCATCCGCGACAATCAGCAGGACGCGATGGTCATCCAGAACAGCATAATCGTAGAAATCGCCGCTGACCTCCATGGCGGGAGCCTGATAGGCCGCAAAACGATATTCACCGACTTGTTTCGGAATCTTCGGCATCAGTTTCTGCTGCATTTTAGCATATGACGCAAGTTCTTGAACGATACGGTCTTGCTTCTGCCGTTCCTTATAGACCAAAATCAAATTGGCGGAAAATTCCGCCTGGATGGCCAGTTGCTGGAATTCCTCCATGTCATGGTCGCTGAAGGGACGAATGCCGTCACGACGATTGACGGCCACCATCAAACCAATGAATTTTCCTTCAAACGACAGCGGAATGGCCATCAGCGTCAAAACAGGGCGCGGCTGGACTCGCAGATTGATCTGTTCGTCTTGTGTAGGGAGTATCAACGGCTTACGCGATTCAAACACGCCGCCGAGTATGCCTTGGCCGCTGATGATCGTTTCGCTTTTGAAATGGGCCGTCCGATTATGCGGATTTTCGAAAATCTTGTCCTCCAGCGCATAATTGTCCACGGTGGACGAATATGCCTTTTCCTCACGTTCGTCAAAAATCGGAAACATGGCGGTGCATGCGGCGCCTTTTAGATGTTTTTTTCCCGATTCATTTGATTGATCAAGAACATAAATTCCGATGGATTCGCAATTTATCTCTTCCCAAAAACTGGAAACAAGAATATCCAACGCCTCGAAAGTTTCATCCACGGTGGCCAGTTTCGACATAAACTGGTTCAGCGTGTTTCGAGCCGTCACATGCTTCGCTTCGACTTTGCGTGTCTTTTCCTGTGAAGACTGGATGCTACCCAGACTCCATAGAATAAACGACACCGCCAAGACGACGCATGCCAGAAATATGAATGGAATCAGAAAATCCATGGTTTAAAGCGCAAAAAGCCCCATTTTAACGTTTACCTTATTAATTATACTTAATCCAACACCAATTTCAACTAGAACTACTTGCGAAATGCGCATTAAATATTAATTTCTTAATATTAGTCAATGCAATTCCTTGTTCTGTGCTAACGGCGGAAGCCGTTATGAATAAAAAATCTTCCAAAGCAAAATGGATAGACTCGATTATTTCATCCGACGAATTCTTCTCATCATACCGACGTTCATCGGCATTACATTTCTCTGTTTCACGATCATCCAATTCGTGCCTGGCGGCCCCGTCGAACAGGCCATCATGCGGATGCGCGGCGGTGGTGAAGGCGGCGAAACGGTTTCCGCGAACGCAGGCGAGGCGGGAAATGTCTCCGAAACGCAACGCGAGTACATTCGGAAGCATTATGGATTCGACCAGCCGTTTCCAAAACGCTATTGGAAATGGCTGATAACGGACAGAATAGGCCTGAAAATGGAATCCTACAAGTTTCCGAACAAGACCGCCTGGCAGTTGATCAGCGAACGCTTTCCTGTGTCATTAATCTTTGGTCTGACGGGATTTATCGTCACCTATCTGGTCTGCATCCCGCTAGGCGTTTTGAAGGCGTTGAAGCATGGAAAGCCATTTGATCTGGCCTCCAGCGTCATCGTTTTCATTGGTTATGCCGTTCCCGCGTTCGCGTTGGGAATGATTTTGAAAATGGCCTTCTGCGGAACCGTCGATGGCCTGTGGGATTTTCTGCCATCGACTGGCTTCCATTCGTCCGATTTCGATTCCATGTCGTTCTTGCAGAAGGTGAAAGACCTTTTCCTACACATGATTCTGCCTATCATTTGCTACATGGTCGGCAGTTTTGCCGTATTGACGTTGCTCATGAAGAATTCGCTTCTGGAGCAAATCAATAGCGACTACGTCCGAACGGTTTACGCAAAAGGCGGCAGTACGTCGCGCGTCCTGTGGGGCCATGTTCTGCGCAATGCGATGATTCCGATTGCGACAGGATTCGGCGGCGTTTTGACGATTATGTTCGCGGGTTCCGTCATCATCGAACGCGTCTTTGAAATTCCGGGCATGGGAAGCCTCAGCATGGAAGCCATCGTAGGACGCGACTATCCTGTTTTCATGGGAACGGTTGCATTGACATCCATTTTAGGGCTTCTCGGCAACGTGCTGTCCGATTTCTGCTATGTGGTGATTGATCCACGGATTTCGCTGAAATAGCGCCATAAGCCTTCAGCCATAAGCCATAAGCGCGGAGCTTTTAGCTCCGCAAACTAAGCTTACCGCCCACGACATCAAACACTTTCGCCTTGCCTTGCAGGCAGATCGGCAGAAATGTTCCCGCCAAAACAATCTGGCCGGATGTCACGAGTTCGCGATAGAAATTGTCCTGCCGTGAACTGTCCAATTCGCCGACCACGTCATCGACGAGCAACGTGATGTCTTCGGCCGTCATCGTGTTTTTCAGAATCTCCAAGCAGGCGAATTTCAATGCCAACGACGTGATGCGGCATTCGCCTTCACTCCCGTAGCGGGAAAGCAACGTCTTGTCGAACATGCAGGTCATTTCCGAACGTTGCGGACCGCAATGCGTGTAGCCTTCGCGACAGTCGCGATCATAGTGTTTTCGCAAGCTTTCATGGAATTTCGCCATCAGTCCCGCTTCGTCTTCATCCGTCGCCTGCAACAGCGATCCAACGCCGGACAGATATTTGACAGACATCGTATGTGCTTCATTGACAAGCAGTTTTGCTTTTTCAATCAACGCAACATTCAGTTTTTCCACGAAGTCGCGACGCGCCATTTCCACGGCGATGCCTTTTTGCACAAGCACTTGATCATACGCTGTAATCGTCGCCTGCGTGTATTTATATTGGTCTTTCAGCATCGCGTTGCGCGATTTCAACGCCTCCATATACGCCTGCAAATTTTTCAAATAGGCAGGCGACATCTGGGAGATCGCGATGTCCAGAAAACGACGGCGCAACGTTTCAGGCCCTCGCACAAGTTCCTTATCCTGAGGAATAAACGTCACACAGATGAAATTGTTGACGAATTCGCTCGTGCGATAGACGTTGTTGCCGTTGATCAACAGTCGGCGGTCATCGCCATAATAGACGGTCAGCCGCGTTTCCGGCTGGTCATGCCGTTGGCAAATGCAATCCAGCCGGAAATAATCGCGTTTCCACTGACGCAAATCCGCTATCTGGTTCGTGCGGAAAGAACGCAGCAACGCCAGATAGTAGATAGCTTCGAGAAAATTCGTCTTGCCCTGCCCGTTATGGCCGACGAGCACATTGACGTGATCGTCCAGCTGAACGCGCAGGGTGTCGAAATTCCTGAAATTCGCTATGGAAATCTCTTTGAGCACGTCATTCCACGCATCAGCCGCGCATCGGCATGATGATGTAGAGGAATCCTTCATCGCCCGTCAGCGCGACTGGGCTGAGATCGTCGGAGAACTGCATGATTAGCTGCTCGCAGTCGAGATATTTCAGCGGTTCGCTGACGAACTGCGGGTTGAAGGAGATTTCAAACGGCTCGTCCGTGTATTCGATTTCAACCGGTTCGGAGGATTCACCGACTTCATTGCTGTTTGCGGAAATAGTCAACGTGTTCTCGCCCAACGACAAACGAACGCTTGTGCTGCTGTCGCTGACAACCATGGACACACGGGCCAGCGCTTCGCTGAAGGCAGCACGCGGAATCGCGACGTTTTTCGCGAACGTTTTCGGAATCACCTGACGGTAGTTCGGATACGTTCCTTCGATCAGCTTGCTTGTCAAGACGACATCCGCCGTCTCGAAAGCGATGGTCGATTGCGAAACACGAATCGTCACTTCGCCGACGCTGTCCAACGAACGCGTCAGTTCAACGGATGCCTTCGCCGGCAGGATGATGTCGCCATCAACGGCCGTTCCGGCTTCCAACGGCTTCTCAACCAACGCCAGACGGCGGCCATCCGTCGCCGCAATGGTCAAAACGTCGCCGCGGACGGACAGGAGGACGCCGTTCAGATAACGACGGCCATCTTCGTCCATGCTCTTCGCGTACGATACCTTAATAAGATTCTTCACGAGATCCTGCACGGGCAGGACGAGTTTCCATTCTTCCTGAACTTCTTCAGGCTTCTGGAAGTTTTCCGCCGCGAGGCCGTGAATTTTGAAATAGGCCTTCTGGCAGGAGAGGGTGCTCTGTTCGTCATCGGTCGTTTCAATCGTCACGTCGCCGTTCGGCAGACCATTGGCGATCTGCATGAACTTCTTGGCCGGAAGCGTCGTCGCTCCCGCTTCGAAAACCAACGCCGGAACGCGTGCTTCGATGCTCAGTTCGAGATCACTGGCCGTCAATATCATGGAATCGCCTTCGGATTCCACCAAAATGTTGCTCAACGCGGGAAGCGTGATTTTGGAACTGACGGCGTTCACGACCCGTTTGATGGCGCTGACCAGATTGTCTTTTGTAACGGTTAATTTCATGGTGTGTTTCCCCCTTTGTTTTGTTTTTGCCGACGAGGCGTCCTTTTGCCAGACTCCTCATCTGCATTATATTTATGGATAAATTCTTTTAAATTTTATTACCAGTATGTCTGTAGATAACTCTCAACGAATTTCACAATGGTTTGAATGTTAATGATTTGACTTCTCAGAAATCCTGTTTGGCAACCTGTTCACAACTTGGCTCATAACTTTGTCGTCAGAGTTATCGACAATTTGTGAACGCATTTGTTCAACACTTATCAAAATTTTTTCGACCATGGAAAACGACGCCATTCTCCAAAATCTTTTCTCCCATTATCCGGAACTCAAGCCCTGCGAAGACACGATTCTCACGGCCTTTGGCATTCTCGCCGAATGCTATGACCATGGCGGCGTCCTCTACACATGCGGCAACGGCGGCAGCTGCGCGGATGCCGCACACATCGTTGGCGAACTGATGAAAGGATTCATCCGGAAACGGCCGTTGACACAAGAAGAGCAGGACGAATTGCGGAAGATGGACGCCGTTGATGGAGCGTACCTTGCGGAACATCTCCAATGCGGCCTCAGAGCCGTTTCCCTCATGGGGCAGGAGGCTCTCTCTTCAGCCGTTGGCAATGATTTAGGCGGCGACATAGCCCCCGCCCAGCAGTTGCTCGGCTTTGCCAGACCCGGCGATGTCCTTTTAGGCATATCCACATCTGGCAACGCACGTAATATAGCACTGGCATGCAAAGTTGCTAAATTAAAAAGGCTGAAAATTATTGGTATGACAGGAGAAAGCGGTGGAAAGCTCGCGTCTTTGGCGGATGTCTGCATCAAAGCGCCCGCGAAAGAAACCTATCGTGTGCAGGAATACCATCTGCCAATCTACCATGCCCTCTGCATGATGATTGAATGCAGATATTTTAAAGCTTAAAGCCAAAAGCTTAAAGCTTAAAGCAAAAGACAGATTGAGATTCTTCTTTCTGTCGCCTCCGTCGCTTCTGTCACTTGTGCATTTCGCTTTCAGCTTTGAGCTTTAAGCTTTAAGCTGGAAGGACATAGTACGGTTTTGGCGCTTCGCCTGTGACGAAATAATATATCATGCCGGTGGCGACGATGAACAATCCCGCGAACATGTCGCCCGCGATCATGCCGAACATGAACGGCTTAATCGCTTGATAGCAACGACTTCCGCCGAATTTCATGACGATGACCTTGATGATGCCGCCGATGATGAAACACCAGCATGTCATGTACGCGCAGTAGTTCGGCCACATGCAGAAGACCACAGGATGCAACGGCCATGACGGGAAGCGAAGGCGGCAGATGGAGAACAAAATCACGCCGATAAACGTTGAGAAGAAAGCGATCAGGAAGTTGTTGTTCGGCTTCATGACGGAGAAACGGTCGAACCCCTTGACACTTTCCGACAGTTCCAAGTTGCCTTGCGCCAAGAGGTTGTTGCGTGCTTTCAACATGCTGTTGATGGATTCGCGTGGAATCGTGCTCGTTGCGAAACCGTCACGCCAATTCATGCCTTGGTCGTAGGAAAAATAAATTGCGGCGGGCACGGAAACGGCCAGCATGACAATCATTCCGACGAGAAGCGCCGTCGAATATTTGAAGTATTTCCGTCCGCCATTTTCTGCGAATTTCACGGCATTGACGATGTACGGCATGTAGGTTTCGCGCACGTCCATGAACAGCAGCGTCGTCAGAGAAAAGAGGATAACCATCGTCGTCGGGCCGAGGGCCTGTTCGCCCATGACACCGATAAGCAGCACGCCCGGATAGACGCCAGGCGAGAGATAGAACATGCCCGTCTCCGCGATGATTCGGCCGAGAACGAGGAAGCATATCATGCTGATAATCAAGAAGAAGAGGGCGATTTGCCAGTCGAGGCCGAGCATGCAGAGGTCAATCATGAGCACGGCAAAACCGAGCAGGAAGACACGCATGCCCCAAATAGAAGACTTGCCAGTCTCTTCAACATTGCCGAAGCCGAACGCGCCTTTCAGAGAGGAAAGATAAAAATGACGGCCTGTGTAGAGGAGGCAGGCGAAGAAACCGACGTAGCTGCCGAGCAGCATGCCGGAATCGATTCTCGCGCCATAAGTCGCTCCCGCACGCGGTGTTAAACCGAAATTCGACATGACGCCGAAGAAGTAATAGAAGATAAACGGCGCCAAACCAACAGCGAACGAAACGTCCGTCGGCAGCAGATAGGCGATGGCGATAATGCAGAAATACAGACGGATGAAAAGCAGAATCCAACCGCCGCCGCGCATGAACGTCGGGAACAGCTTGAGCAGTGGCGTGAAGTTGAACACGCGCTCCACGGGAATCATCGTATCTGTATGGTAAACAAAGAGATAGTTGTTCAAATGCAGCGCGAAGACGAAAATCATGGCGACCCAGAACATTCTGTTCTTGAAAAGGCCGCTGAGGCCGCCTGTCTCCGTCGGGAACATTGAATTGGCGAATTGCACGACAGGATAGGGCAGATGTTCGTTTTGCGACCATTGTCGGTGGCAGACGAAGGCGAGTCCCGTCAACGCGATCCAGAAAAGTCCGAACAACGGCACCCAGAACATGATCGGCCGTTTCCACGCCGCCCATGGGATGCTGGCGGGATTGAGGAAGAGGCTGCCGTCCGCTTTCGGAAGTCCTTGGATCATGGCGTTTAACGCATCGCCGTTATTGACGTCCGGATCCGCCAGCATCTGCTGTGGCAGATAGTCCGTCGCGGGTTTGTATGTCTTGCCGTCGTCCTGCAGAATCTTCCAGCTAGGCATCGTCTTCGCGTAATGGTGCGGCAGCATGGCGGCACGTGGCATGAGGCGCATGAAACTGCAGTAGGGGATGGCGCACGTCGGAAGAATCAACGCGAAGATAAGACACAATTCCTTATGGTTGAACGGCTTGAGGCATTTCAGACCAGTCGCGCGATGAAGGAGGCTCATGCACGGGTTGAACAACAGCATGGCCGGTATGAGCATTCCAAATACCGACATCGGCATGTGGAAACCGATGAGCAGGTTCTGATAAAGTACCGCGTCATTGAAAAAACAAATTGAACCGATGATGATGATGCCGACAATGCCGACGATAAATGCCCGTAAAGTCATGATACTCTTACAAATACTAAAAAACTACCTTATCCTTAACCATAAGCCATTGGCCATAAGCCATAAGCACCGCCCGTAGGGCGTTTAGTCTTCTAATTCTCTAATCCAAATATACTTATAGCGCGTCGGATTGCCATGGTCCTGCAGGGAGAGCGGTCGTTTGCCGTGCTTGTTGTATTTGCCGATGGTCTTGTGGCCGGTCGGTCCGAAAACTTCGCGATGGTTCTGCACGAGAACGCCGTTGTGGAAGACGGTGATATACGCAGGCTTGACGAGCTTGCCGTCGTCCGCGAACTTCGGGGCGTTGAAGATGATGTCGTACGACTGCCATTCGCCTTGCGGACGGCAGACGTTCACAAGCGGCGGATACTGGCCGTAAATGGAGGCCGCCTGGCCGTCCGCATACGTCGTATTGCCATAATTGTCAAGGACTTGGATTTCGTACATGCCCTGAATGATGACGCCGGAATTGCCGCGGCTCTGGCCTTTGGACGTGACGCCGACGGGTGACGCCCATTCGACATGCAGCTGGCAGCTGCCGAAGCTATCTTTCGTCCGCAGAGAGCCTTGCTTTGGAACGGCTTCCATATAGCCATCGACGATCCGCCAGCCCGACGGCGAACCGTCGCTTTTGCACCATTTGTCCATGTTTGTTCCGTCGAACAGCACGATGGCGTCCGCCGGAGCGGGAATGGACACGAACGCGCCAGGCTTCACGACAGGCGGGTAGGGGCGGCGGTTATCATGCACATGCCATTGCGTTCCAGGAATCAACGGCGTGTCTTGATAGCCTTCGCCCAGCACGGGCAGATTCTGTTGCGCTTTTGCCGCACAGAAACCGAACAACGCTAAAATGATAAAAATCTTTCTCATGGTCTTTTGAATCCTTAAGACTTGTTATTCTGGATTTACTGGATATTTACTGGATATACTGGAAATGTGATGAATACTGTATGTTCTGCATTTACTGGAGATTCTAGAAATTTTTTCCAGATTCTCCAGAGAATCCAGAACATCCAGAACCACAACAGTGTTTCGCGCTAAAACTTGTCCTGCCAGCCTTCCAGCAGACCGCCGTTCACATTCTTCAACGCGGCGCAGGCCTCCCAGTTGTGACCGCCCTGGCTGACTTTCATCATCAGGACGTTCTTGCCTTTTTTCAGCTTGATGGAAACCTTGTAGGACGCGCGGACAAGTGCTTGGTACTTAGGATCATCCACGATCATCTCACTGTTCAGCCACGCCTTCAGCATGTCGTCGGCGCCTATCTCCAGAATGGCTTCCTTGTCGGCGTCGGAATAAATGTAGGAAACGATGTAGGCCGTCCGCTGGACGCCGCCGAGGCATTTATGCAACGTCACGACTTCTGGCGTCTTGGAGTCTTTCGCGGGAACGAATTTCGTCCATTTGTCATAATCATAGCCTGCTTTTTCGGGCATGAAGAAAGCCTTGTGGGCGGCAGGGCAGGAATCAGCGCCTTTGTCATCTTTCGCCGTATAGACGCTCGAATAGCGCCATTTTGTGATGTAACCATATGGGGCGCAGACTTTTGACAACGCTTCTTTCAATTCCTTCTGCGTGTCGCCGGAAGTCTTTTCAATCAACTGCGACAGCGTATTGGTGACGATGGCGAATTCGGGCTTGCCGAACAGCTGCGCATTCTTGCTGAGGGCGATGGCCGCGTCGTTTCCGCATTGCGGATCGAACACCAAGGCTTCCAGCTTGCGGAACGCATAAATGTCTGGAACGGCGGCGACTTGCTCCAAAATCTTACTGCGTTCCACGTCGCGTTCGCAGACGGGCATCAACGCCAGCAGGTTATCGACTTTTGCGGCGTTGTCGACGGTCGCGGCGCTTCCGCCGTTCGCCTTGATGACGCCTTCCAGCAGACGCGCGCGGTCGAACGGATTGTTGACGCTCTTCATGTATTCCAGAATCGCCGCTGTCTGCTCGGGGCTGGGCCATTGGTTAAGTGTTTCCACTGCAAGCTTCTGGCGAGCTTCATTCGAACCGTCCTTCGCTATCGCCGTGACCGCTTCGAAACCTTTCTGCGTGTGCAAATCAGCGATCAACGACAGCACCGTCTTCAAATTTTCCTGCGGGACATCGACGATTTTCACGAGTTCGTCCGACCATTTGGCAGGATTTTCGCTGCGAAGCATGGCGGTCTTGACAGCGTCCGCCATTTTGCCGAAATACTGGTCGCCTTTCTTCAGATAACCAACCATGCGGCCTGCGTCGTCGTCGGTCGCCAAATACTTCAACGCATCGATCGCGTATTTCGCGACGTCGTCGCGCTCCACGCCGATTTCATTGAAGATTTGGATGTTGTAGTTGCGGCAGCGGCGGTCTTTCAACACGTTGATGCACAACGCCTTGTATTCCGCATAGGACTTCATGGCCATCGCTGTGAAGGAGTCGGTTCCCGGCCAATCCACATGGCGCATCAGGCGGCGGGCTGTGTTGCGAACCAATTCGCTCTTCGGATTCTGGCTTTCGACGATGATGGTCTGCAAGTCGGAAATATCGCCAAGAACGCCCAACGCCTCCAATGCGTTGGCGCGGACGACTTCATCGTCATCTTCGACGGCTTTCCGAATCAGTCCGACGAACTGCGGGTTGCCGGATTTCGCTAAATTCGCGATGATCAACGCCTGCGATTTCTTGGAATATTTGCCGTAAGTCTCTGCAAAATAGTTGTAAAGGCATTCCTTTGAGTGCATCTGGACGTCCTTCGCGTTGACGCCGTTGGACATCAGACGGATATTCCCGCATTTGCAGCCGACTTCCAGCCATTTGGCCAGAACGGCGTTCAATGCGAATTCGTTTTCAGGCTTCGACAAATCCGCGAGGAACGCGGCGTTCTCGTCCGTCGCTTTGCATTCATCCAGAACAAGATGCATCATCGCCGCCGTATGGACGGACTGGAATTTGCTTTTGTCAAAGACGGCCTTGTACATTTTGTTGGCGGCTGGCGCGCCCGGAACTTTCGCCTGAAGAGCTTCCGCCTCGTCAATCATCGCAAGACCAGCCGTCAGCGTGTTCGATTTTTCGAAATAATCAATGACGGCTTTCGTCGTTTCGGCCGTGCCCAATCCGGACAGCGCCTTCGCCGTGGCGGCCGCCAGATTGGCGTCTTCGGGCATCGGAAGCAGATAATGGATGATTTCAGGCTTCTTGATAGCGCCCAAGCCATTGATGAGAGCGAGTTTCCAATTGCTGTCAACCGCCGTGGCGTATGCCGTTCCCATCGCCTCGATGGCCCGTTTGGAGCCGGATTTCTCCAGCTGCATGCGAGCCGCTTCACGGACAATCGGATCCGTGCTCTGCAGATTCTTCAAGGCTTCTCCGTCTTGGCTTCCCGTAAATGTACGGCAACCCGCCAATACCAGTGCCGTCATCAGCGCGGCCATCCATTTTGTTTTCATGTCTGCTCCTGCGTTTTTATGTTTATAGCTTATATCTACCGATTTCATTATAAATTAAGGCAAGTCCATTTTTGGAAAAAAGACTTATCCTTACTGTATAAATTAGTATTATAGGTTTTTTGGTTTATCTTTCAAGAACTGCCATCAAATTATTATCCATTTTATTGATATTCTTCACTATGAAAATCTGGATTTTCGCTGAAATCTCCCGCCGCCGCCTGTCGCAAGTGGCGTTGGAACTGATATCCTGCGGACGCGGATTGACGGCGGACGCGCAGGTGACCGCCGTCCTGCTCGGCCATGGGCTGGACGGTGCCATCCGCGATGCCGCCGCCGCTGGCGCCGCCCAAATCATCGTCGCCGACCATCCGTTGCTGGAAAACTACGACGACTGCCGCTACGAAGCGATTCTGACGAATCTTGTCCGTAAATACAATCCGGACATCCTGTTGGGCGGCGCAACCGCCATCGGCCGCGCCCTCCTGCCGCGCTGCGCCGTCAAATTGCACACAGGCTTGACCGCCGACTGCACACAGCTGACCATTGAGCCGGAAACAGGCCTCCTCCTTCAAACACGACCCGCTTTCGGCGGCAATCTTTTCGCCACGATCAAAACGGCTGAATATCGCCCGCAAATGGCGACCGTCCGTCCGCAAGTCATGAAAATCACGCCATTTACAATGGTGAAAGAGCCTGAAATCATCCGCGTGACGCCGTCGGAGGATGAATTGCGCGGCAGTTTCGACTGGCTTGATTTCATTCCTAAAGCGGAATCCGACAGCGATTTGCGGAACGCAAAAGTCATTGTCACGGCGGGATATGGATGCGGCGGGCCTGACGGCGTCAAACTCGTCCGCGATTTCGCGGCGGCGGTCGGTGCGACGCTGGCTGCGAGCCGCCCTGTCGTCGATGCCGGCTGGCTACCGTATGCGTGTCAAGTGGGACAGACTGGAACAACCGTCCAGCCAGACATTTACGTTGCCATCGGCATTTCGGGCGCCATTCAGCATTGGGTCGGAATGGGCAACGCGAAAAAAATCATCGCTGTCAACAAAGATCCCGACTGCTTCATGATGCAGCAGGCGGACGTCGCCGTTCAGGCCGATCTTTTCTCCCTTCTTCCCGCCGCCATTTCAAAATTGCAAAAATAACTGCTTATGCGAACGATAGGTGAAAAATTAGAAAAAGCCGTCAGGCTGATTGAAAGCCATTTCCAAAATTGGCGGACGCCGTCATTTTTTGTCCAATTTGGCACAGGCTTCGCAGCCGACCTGTTGTTTGATGACAAACCGCAAGTTCTTGAACTATCGAAACTTCCGAACATGCCGGACTACCACAATCCGGACTGCGAGCATCCATCGCTTCTCTACGGCCCATGCATGGGCGTGCCGGTTCTCGCGCTTCGTGGCCATCGTCATCTCTATGAAGGACTTGGGACATATCCGTGCGTTTTTCCAATCTGCACGGCATGGAAGCTCGGCATCCGCCGACATGTGTTTATCGAAGGCGCGCTCAGCCTCCGTTCGGAGTTGAAACCGGGCACGTGGACGCTATTGACGGACTACATCAACGGCCATGGCGTCTCGCCGCTGGACGGTCTCCATCATCTTCTCAACACGCCATTTCCGGACATGATGGACGCCCTTTCGCAGCATCAGAACTCAGAATTCATCAACGCCTTCGCGGAACGCGGCATCGATCCGCGGCTATGCGTCTATATGTCGCGTCCGGGCTCGCAATTCTGCACGGTCGCGGAGGCGGAGGCGTCGCGCCAGTCAGGCGCGGACATCGTCGGACATGATCTCGTCATGGAAATCATCATGGCGCATGCGTTGGAATGCAACGTGTCCGCGTTCGCGCTCGTCGCGGAATCCGCGCCAATCGTCACATCGCGACCGCTTCATCGACGCAACATCTTGGACAACTGCAACTTCTGCTCGACCGAATTCATGCGGGCCTTCCGCCCCGCTTTGCAGGAAATCGACCGCCTGGAGGCGGTCGTCCAGCCGCCAATCCTCCCGTCCTCCGACGCGGAAGACATCCTCTTCAACGACTTCCGCCGCCCCTCCGGCAAGCCTCCGAAGCTCAAGCTCCTGAAAAAGAAAGAGTAATTTTTTCTCTCCAGATTTGCATTTTTACAGTTCCAACTGTAAAAAAATGGAAATTTTTGTAGTTTCAACTGTAAAAAAACAGAAATTTTTGTAGTTTCAACCGTAAAAAAACGGAAATTTTTATAGTTTAAACCGTAAAAAAACGGAAAATTTTATAGTTTCAACCGTAAAAATCAATCATCTGGCATGAAGTTTTTGGGATTGAAAACGTAGTTAACCCATTCAGCCATAAGCCATAAGCCATAAGCGCTTAAGCTTTCAAAGAAAGCTTAAGCAATCCATCCGCTTCCGAGCACGATATCGCCGTCGTAGAAAACGCACAGCTGGCCGGGAGGAGCCGCTTCCAGCGGCTCCGTGAACGTCACGGTGCCATCTTCATGCACCTTCGCTTCTCGTGGTTTCATCAGATAACGCACTTGCGCGACGCATGTTACGGGCCATTGCGGCTTGATTAGCCAATTCATGCCGTTCACGTGAAGCGTCGTGACGCCAAGCTCTTCGCGATGACCGACGACAACCGTATTCGTCGTCATATCCGTTCGTATGACGAACCATGGGCCGCCACCAAGCCCCAACCCACGCCGCTGTCCAGGCGTGTATTGAAACGCTCCGTCATGGCGGCCAAGCCGCCGTCCCGTTGGATCGACAATCCAGCCGCCCTGCCGCAGGGCAGGGCGGCGTTCCGCCACAAAATCGCCGATGCCGCCATTCGGCACGAAGCAAAGGTCTTGGCTCTCCGTCTCTTCCTTCGGCACAAGCCCAAGGCTTTTGACCTTCTCCTTCAAATCTGTCTTCAGATGGTCGCCAAGCGGAAAAAGAACCGTTTCCAGCTGTTCAGGCGTCAATTGCGCCAAAAAATAGCTCTGATCTTTTGTTTTGTCGATGCCGCGGCGCAACTGAATATGGCCTGCATCGTCGCGCGTCAGCCGTGCATAATGGCCTGTTGCCGCAAAATCACAGCCATCGGCGAGCATCCGTTCACGCAACGCGCCAAATTTCAATTTTCGATTGCAAATGACGCAAGGAGAGGGCGTCAATCCGTTGGCGTAACCTTCCACCAACGCATCCAACACGTTGCATTTGAACGAGTCGCGCAAATCAACTGTTCGATGCTCGATGCCTAATTTGGCTGCCACTGCGGCCGCTTTGGTGACAACCGCCTCGCTATCATCCGTCGTCAGCATCGTATATCCGACAACATCGTATCCTGCTTCCAAGAGAAGCATCGCCGCCGCTGTGCTGTCCGTCCCGCCGGACATTCCGATGCCTACCGTTTGTTCTTTTCTTGCTTCTTTCATTGCGTAATTCCTGTTGTGGAATTATCTTAAAAAAACTGTTTTGCGACTTTCGCCCCGCATGATCCATTTCAACCCTATAATATAATGTCAAAACTGCCAGTCATCATCGTATTCGCCCTGCTTCTCACAGGGTGCCTCGAACTTGAACAAAGAATCGTCGTTGCCGCAGACGGTTCCGCCGTTTTTACCTACATCTATGATATTCCCAACGAAAATCTGCCGCTCATTGAAGGTTATTTCGCCTCTCTCACGCCTGCGAACAACAGCTTTCTTAACGAAGCCGCCATCAAGAAATTCTACAACCGCCCTCAAGACGGCATTGAACTTCGCGGCTACAAGCGGACGACCAAAAACAACCGCACGACGGTTCAAATCATCATCCTGACGCGCAATTACGAAAAAGCTTTCAAAACAAACTGCTTCCCGTCCATCGCCTTCACCAAAGCGACGGAAAACACGCCGAACAGGCTGGAATTGAAGTTCCCGCCGCCGCCGGAAGATTGGTCGGAAGAAGACATTGCGCAAATGGCCACGCTCTGTAAAGGCCTGAAGCTCTCCTGCGAATTGCAGGTTCCCTCCGCTATTAAAAACACAATCGGCCATAAGCGCACACCAAGAAGCGCCGTGTGGCATTTCAGCGCGGACACCGCCGCTGCGCAGATTTTCAAAACCCTGCCCCCTGTGTACGTCGAATGGTAAAGTATCTCGTAACCTGTTCATTTGTCCTGCTTATTGTCGTCATCCTCTGCTTTGTTTTCTTCCGTCGAAGCAAGCCAGTGGAGGAAGAGCCGCCGACTGTCGTGAAACCGTTGCAAACGCGCGCCGTCTGGGTGACCCGCTGGGAGTACAATTCGCCCGAAACGATGCGGAAAATCATAGAAAATGCGAAGTCCATCGGCTTGGATACCCTCTACTTGCAAGTTCGCGGAGAGGCTACGACGTTCTACAAATCCGACATCGACCCATGGGCCATTGAACTGCACAAAGGACAGCTTGACATGATCGGCAAGGATCCCGGATGGGATCCGTTGGCCGTCGCCATTGAAGCCGCCCATGAAAAAGGCCTGCGGGTGGAGGCTTACGTCAACATCATGCCTGTTTGGCAGCGTCGCACGCCGCCGCCGGCCGATTCCGGCCATGTCTTCGTCGAGCATCCGGAATGGTTGATGGTCAACAAGAAAGGAAAACGGATGGATCCCGCCGTCGATCATTTCTATGCCTGCATCAATCCCATCCTGCCGGAAGTGCGCAACTATCTCACGTCCGTCTTGCTGGAACTTGTCACGAAATATCCGAATCTGGACGGCCTTCATTACGACTATATCCGCTATCCGTCCGACGCGGGCGATTTCTCCTATGACGAAGCCTCACTCAAGGATTTTGCGAATCACAACCATGACATGACACCGTCCAGAAGCATTACACGTTGGCGTAAATGGCGTTGCATCAACATCGAACGGCTGTTGGGCGAATTCCGCGCCTCCCTGAGGAAAAAGAGCCCGAAAACAAATATTTCCGCCGCTACGTTCGCGGGATATTGGACCGCCGTCAACGCCATGGGCCAACGGTGGTTCGAATGGCCGGACAAGGATCTTGTCGATGACGTCGTGCCAATGCTTTACGACAACAACATGGAGCGTTTTGAAATCCGCATGAAGTCGTTCTTCAGCGATAAGAACCGCCCGAAAAAAGGCCGCGTCGTCGTCGGCATCTGGCCGAACAAGGCTTGGAAGAACTATGATCTCGACATGCTGAAAGCGCAGCTGCAGATGATCGACGACTATCCTTCCGGCGGCTACGCCATCTTCAGTTACGGCGCAATCTTCCCGAAGCATGAAGCGAACGATTTCGCGAAGTGCATCAAAGAATTCAACGACGCCAGACCGCTTTCCAAAAACAACATAAAACGGTGACGCCATGCAATCCAGTAAATCACGGTACAAGGAATACAGAAAACAACGCGGCTTCTTCGGGCAAAAACGTCCGGACGGCCCGCCGCCCGGCGGGCCTGGCGGCG
>JAFZAB010000247.1 GCA_017548425.1 Victivallales bacterium | reverse complement strand
AGTTATACATTAATGCTTATAAATAACATAATATAAATATATACATATATTTTTCAATGACAACCAATCAGACCACCATCAAGGAGATTTAAGAATGTCCATCAAACCTACAGATGAAAACGATGAAAAGAAGATTGACCAAGAAAATGCTTCTTTTGATAAAGCAGAGCCAATTTCTGACAATAATGCAGCACATGGCAATCCAATCAATTTTCCTGGAACAGACATCTATGAAAACAATAGTCTAAAGACATACAATAGTAGAACATACCCACATTGGGAACTCCAAAACGTTGTATATCACGCATGCTTCAGGCTTGCCGATTCAGTCCCCATAGACAGGCAAAGGGAGTGGTTGGCCGAACGAAAACAAATTCAGGACATTTGCAAGAAAGAACAACGGACTCTCAGAGAAGATGAAATGAAACGCCTCCGACACCTGTATTCGGATAAAATCGAGCATTTTCTAGATGTAGGCTATGGATCATGCGTTCTTCAAATGCCAAAAGTCGCTGAAATAGTACGTGGCTCATTGGAGTACTACAACAAGATAAAATATCTTCTCCATGCATGGTGCATCATGCCAAACCATGTGCATGTAATCTTTCAAACATTGGCAGAACATTCACATTCAGAAATCATCCAAGGCTGGAAATCATACACGGCACATGCGATAAACAAATATCTGGGCTTACATGGTTCATTGTGGCAAGGCGATTGCTACAACCATATCATCAGATCATCGAATGAATATTATCAACAGATTCGATACGTGTGGAATAATCCCTTGAAAGCGGGACATGCCAAATGGGAATGGAGATGGAAATGTTTGGAAGATTGAAGGGAAGGTCCCAACGGCGTCACACCGTTGGGGGAAAAACATGGGCGCAGGCGGGACGCACCGCGCCACCTCCCAACGGCGAACGGCGGGACGCCGACGCCACACCCTTGCCCGCAGGCGGGACGCCGAGCGGGACCACACGCAAACCATCATTTCACATCAATGGTATAGGTGTTCGTAATGGCCGGGCCATCCGTCGGGGAGAGTTCCTTCGGGGCGCTCCATTGCTCCAGATTGACATGCTTGGCGGTGGTGTTCATATACATATAGCAGAAATCCACGTCAGCGGGATTGAACGTATTCGTGATCGTGCAGGTCTTCTTGTCGGCGGTCTCAAACGAAAGCTGCCAATGGCCCTGCGGCTTGTCGGCTTCCTTGCCCCAGATTTCCAAATAATCAACATCGTCTGACAAAAGACTGGAGAGAACGACGCTCTTCTTGCCGTCCGCCAGTGTGCGGATCAATGTCGCATTCTTCAGTTCGGGCACGTTGAACACAGGATGGACACGGAAGGAACGCTTGTCCTTCGCCGTCTTCGACGTGTATTTCGACGACACTTTGAATGCGTTGCCCGCCAATTCGATGCGGCGCGTCACGAGAACGCCGTCCTTCAACAGGCATTCCATCTCCACAAAGTCCTTGCCTTGAGCCTTTACCGTATAGTTTTCATTCCAGCCCAGGCCGCGCAGCTCCGGCGTGGCGTATTCTTCATAGCCATCGACGTCCGGATGATAGCCATCCTTGTCGTTGCCGTTGACGCGCAGGATATCGTGGCCGTCGGCCAGACGCGCACGCCAGATGCGACCGCCCAGACTGGGCAGAATCTCCAACGACAATACATCGTTCTTCAACGTCACAATCGAATATTTGTTGGCCGCGCGACGGCGCGCCGCCAGCCAGTTCGCTGTCGCACCACGTGCGCTCTCACTGATTCGTGAAATATTCGCCTTCTTCGCAACTCGTTCGAAGAAATCGAGTTCCGACATCGACGAGAGGCTACCGATCAGCATGCCGTCCTTCAAGAAGAAGGCAGATGACGTCAGCATCTGCTTCGCGTAGATGATCGGCAGATAGGCCACTTGGACGCGATACAGTTGCGTGGGATTGTCCTTCACGGCGTCCATCGCCTGCTGGAAGAGCTCCGTGGATTTGTCCATCAACGCCTTGTCGTTCAGATAGTGCTGCGCGGAGGCGTAGATGCGGACATGCAAGTCCTTCTTGTTGCAGACGTTGTCGTGCAGCATCGTCAGATATTCGCGGATGAACGGCGCGGCCGCGCCGTAATAGCCGTCCGTGAATTCACGGATTGCCTTGTCGACATCGTATGTCGGCTCCCATAGCAGTTTCGCCATGACATAGGCGCGAAGCTCCGCCAGTTCGCCTGAATCGCTGTAGTAATTGGCCTCTTCGAAGATGCTCGTCACATGGTTGCGGATGAAGAAGTCGATGTTCGGCGCCAAAACACGGAAGTTCGGGAACGGCATGTTGTTATGCGCGTAGTTGATGACGTAGTCCCAAATGTGCAGGCGGTTGCAGATTTTCGCCCAGTCTTTGATGTCATCAACGAATGTCTTGTTGAACGGGCAGGTTTCCAATGGATGCGTAAAGCAGCATTCGATGGAGCAGAGGCGGATCGCGATGTTCGGGGCGGGCTTCACATGCTTCGTCGGCTTGCGCGTATATTGGTAGGCCAGCGTGTCGATGATCTTGTCCGGATAGTCCTTCGCGACGTCGTTGGCGATGGCGTTGACGAAATGGAGCAGCGGGCCGGCCTGGCTGCCTTCGTATTCAGCGAGTTCCGTGCATTTCTTGCAACGGCAGTAGTTGCGGTTGTCATTCTGCGACACGCTGAAAATCATGGCTTCAGGATGTTCCTTCAAGCGGCGGCGGACCTCCGCTGTCGCGATGCGAAGCACGTCCGGATTCGTCAGACAGAGCTGCGTGTTTCTCGTCACTCGCTTGCCATTGATTTCCGAATAGTATTCCGGATGCTCAGCGGCATAGGTGGCGGTTGGAACCAATGAATCGAACGTATGGACGAAACCATGGTAAATCACGTGGCTGCCCCACTTCGCGTCCGCATGGACGGCCGCGCCGTTCATCTTGTTGCGCACGCCGAATTCCGGCGGATAATTGCATGTGTAGTTCGCGTCGCGCTGTTCGAGATACGGTACGAAGACTTTCTTCAAGTTGTTCAGTTCCACGGTTTCAGCCGCCTTCGGAATGAACGAGCAGTCCGCCGTGAACCAACGGCAGCCCAGATAATCATCCAGCAGCGTATAGACGGAATACAGCACACCGCGCTGTCCGCCGCCGAGCAGCAGCGCATGGTTCTGCGGATTGCTTTCCACATGGATGCCTTCCAGGCCAAGCTTCTTATAATCGACGCTGAAACCGTATTTTTCCAGCAAACGACTGCTGCCCAAGAAAATAGGATATTTCTGGACATCGACTTTGTCCGTCACGATTTCCAGCGACTGACCAGTCATCTCCTCCAGATAATACGCCAACTCGTCCGCGGCGAATTTTTCCGACGGCGTTGCTTCTTCAGGAATGACAATCACATGCGTATCGCCGCGCAACGCGACACCGTCGATTTTGACGATTCGGTGGCCGATGTTCGCGCGCTTCTGCTCAATGTCCATCAGAATCTGCATTCCCTTCTTATACCAAGCTTTAGCCAAATCATCGGGAATCGCCTTCTCGTCATCCGCGGCCTTCACGATTTCGTTCGCCGTATTCAGTTCGTTCAGCTTGTCGGCCAACTGCGCACGATAAAGCTGCCCGCCGAGAGCGAGCGTCGGCATCGTCAATTCCCATGCCTTGCGGCAGGACGCCATGTCTTCGTTTTTTCTAAACGCATCCACAAGAACTTGCACACGTTGCAGAACCGTCAACGGCGCCATGAATTCATTCAGGCGTTTCGGGCCGTCCGGCGTAATGATACCGCCGCCGCTGATCATGTCCGAAATATACGACAGATTGTTCGCTTCGTCGAGCTTGTTCTGAATGATGAGACAGTCAATGTCGCCACGGGAAATGCCGTCTGTCACGGCGGCCAGTTTCTTCAACGCAGCGAAATCACCTTTCTTCAAATAATAACGGGCCAGCAGACGCGCCTCATAGTTGACCGGCTTAGCAAGCTTCTGCAATTCCGCGATATGCTCTTCGGCGGATTTGATTTTCACGATTTCCAGTTCGTCAATCCAAGCCTTCGCCTTGCTGCTGCCTTCTACGACCAGGCATGCAAAATCATACTTTTCATCCGGCCCGAAGAAATCGACGCTGACCTTATGCCATTCGCCGTCCGGCTGCAACGTGGTGCTGAACATGAAATTCCAGCCGAACGCATACCATCCCCACGTATAAAGCGCAAAGACCTTCCCGTCGCTGTCTTTTTCGCACTTTGCCCACGCCGTCGCGCGATAGACGGCATACGGCTCGATTTTGAGCTCGCGGCGGTTGTATGACGTCCAGCGAGTCTGCGCCGCCACGCCGAACATGCCTGCCATCTCTCCTGAATGGGCCTCCGTCTTGACTCCCGACGCGTCAAATTCGCGATCTGGCCACAGATTCTCCTGCGCCATCCCGACCAACGGCAACATCAATGCAAGCAGCAACCATTTCTTCATGACTTTTTCCTTTTGTTATATATTACGTTTGACAAGTTTTGTATTACTATTGTTTGTTTTCCTATAAAGAACATAAAAACCATGGAGGCTCCCATAGCCAACAGCCCATGGGCTTCAAGTTTCCGCATGACGTTGTTAGCGCTTGCGCGAAGCGATGACAACCGCCGAGCCGCCGGAGCCGTTGATATTTTCAGCATTCAGAATTCATTTTATTCAAACAAATCCTTCAGCGGATTGACGGCCCGGCGGCGAGGCTTTTCTGTTTATTCAGTGTCTTCTGTGGACTGCCAAAATTCGTGTGAATTCGTGTCCATTCGTGGTTCATAATCAATGATTTATCCGTGGTTTGTCCGCGACATGGAATTCGATGACCGTCACGCCCGCCGCAGGCAGGACATAACGGCTCTCATTCACCGCAACTTCTTTTGGTTCAAAGATATCCGCAACTTGGTCATAGACTTCGTCCTGCGGATTCGCGGCGATTTCCAATATCCGTTTTGGCGTTGTCTGGTAGCCCGTAATCGAAAACGCCATCGTGCGCGACGCCGTTCTGCTCAGATTGACCAGATGCAGATACAGCGTGTCGCCTTTGACGCTCGCCGCCGCATCAATGCCGTCAGGTGCTTGCACCGCAACGGCTTCCGTGCCGATATGCTGGCTGAACAGCTTCATGATCGTTCCGACGGGCAGGAAATACGGGCGGCTGTTGCGGATCGGCGTCGGCAGCATGATCGCATTGTTCTGCCAACGGTTGCCCATGAAATCCGCCAGTGTCGCGATTTCAATCGTCTGTCCATGCCGTTGCAGCATGTTCGCGCAACGCGCATACGCCACGCCCGCATACCATGACGACAGAAAATCGCCGCGATGGCGGCCACCGATCGCATAATGACCTTCCGTCACCGCCAGTTTTTTACCATATGGCGCGACGGATTTTTCCATGTAGAGAATGCGGTCTTCAAAATCGCGCGTCGATTCAAGCATCTTCTCCCATGTTACATCGGCGTCAATACGGTAGTTCATGCCGTGCAACGCCTTGTAGTTTTCACCGCCGCCAAAATGATTGTGGAAGGCGACCATTTCCGCGCTGTCGCCGACGGCTTCGCAGATGTCCGCCGTCCAGTCGCAAGTCTGTCCATCCAGATAGCGTTTCTGCCATGCGTTGTTTTCGCCGTCGCCCCATACAATTAATTTTATATCGGGATCTGCATTGCGCATGGCTCTGATGAACAACGGTGCGCGTTCGGCGTTCTGTCGGCTTGTGTAACCATTTCTGTCATAACTGGTTTCGTTGCCGATCTGCCAGTAATGGACATTGAACGGCTCCGCATGACCATGCGATTTCCGCAACGCGTCGTCCGGATCGTTGCAGTAACGGACCCATTCCGCCGCCTCTTCCGCCGTGCCAAGACGATCTTCGCCATTCGCGGGATGTGCCCAATTCATCCGTCCATCCGATTCAAAATTCACGCAGAAAAGCAGTTCCGAATGGCATTCCTTCGCCAATTCGGCCAATTCCGCCGTTCCGACTTGATTGAGGTAAATACCGTCCCAGCAAAGGTTATGCATGGGAATCCGTTTCGAACCGACGCCTTCCTTCCAATGATAATACGACGCGAAACAGCCGCCCCACCGCAGCATCGGCGGCAACAACCGCTTCACAATTTCCAAGGCGCGCGGCTGCCAACGCCCCGCCATGAAATCCCATGCCGCATCAATGGACGTATCCGTCGTGCCCAATGGCTCCGCGAACTGCATGAACAGATACGGCGACAATCTGTACAACGGCTTCGGATTGATTTGGATGATGTTCATGGCTATATCCTTAAATATGCGGCGCATTCAATGTTCAGCTGCAACGTCTCCGCCTTGCCATCTTTCTTGAATGAAGCTTTCGACGGCGCGGGAGACAGAATTTCAAAGCCACGGACGCCAAAGAACTGGCCTGCAACGTTTATGGACTGCAAAAACGCCATGATCTGCTCCAACGTCCCTTCCACACCAAGACGGACAGGAAACTCCAGCAGGAACGGCGTGGCTTCCTTTTTGTCGTCCAACGCGTAAGCCGTCATGGGCAACACGGAAATCAACGCCGCCGGCTTGCGGCCGCCGTCCAACGACGTCGCCTGAATTTCATCATGCGACCGAAACCGCAGACCGCTCTTTCCAACCAAATCGACCAGCATATCGGCGCTCCAGCATTGCAGCAGCAGTTGGTAGCTGTATTTGGATTTCGTTGTCAGGGAAAGATTTAGGATTTCCGGGCAGACATAAAGGCCGTTTTGTTCAAACCGCGCCTGCATGTCGCTGAACTCCTGCTGGAACTGCGAATTCAACACGCCGCCCATGAAATCGGAGATCTTGTTGTAGCCGCGTGCCGTCATCCGCCGTTGCATGGTGGAACAGGCCAGTTTCATCGCATCGTCCGACATCGCCTTCAGGCCGCCCTTCCCTTCCAGACGCTTCTACTCATCCTTCAGAATCTTCTCCAGACTCTCCTTCTGCATGGGCCATTTTGATTTACTCAGACGTTTCTCCTTGCTAGCCAACTCATTCCGCATGTCCTGCGCATCCTGAATGGCAGGGCGGATGATGAGCGTATAAAGCAGCAACAGGCAGGCCAGGCATCCGAAGACAACGCCTCCCAATATCTGATATCGTTTCAGCCAATTATCCATAACATCCTATTCCTGCGTTACTTCCGGCTCGGCATACGGCATGCGCAATGTAAACGGCATGGCGTGCACGTTTTTGTTCTTCAACAGAAATTCCGTCCACGGCATGGAGACATCCGTCCGCGCCCCTTCAGAAACATCTTCCATCGTATCGACACGACCGAACACCGTCTTGTCGCTCAACTTGGCGGTCAGTTCGCCCACGCGTTTCAGCGCATCCGAATATCCGGCCTTGTCCGCCATCGTCGTAAAACCTGCCCCAACCATCGCCGCTTCGTTTCGTACATCCTTCGCATGAAGAATGTTAGGGAACTCCACATCCGTCGCCGTGCCTCCTTTTCCAAGGCCTGTTTCGAAGATTCCAACCACGACTTTCTTCTGGTCTTTCTGTATTTTCCGCGCGCGACGGCCAACATCCTGCAAATCATCGGGATGAGTCTCATAACCGCCCCAAGCGCGATAGCTGGCGGCGTCCGCAAGATAGTAGAACCACATGTCATCCGCACATGAACGGCTGATGGCTTCCAACGCCTTGAGCACACGCCCTGAACGATTTACAGACTCCGCCAACGGCGTCATGAGCTGTTCCAATTTGACCGACGTTCCAACCGTGTCGTCGATTTTCCGTATCAACGTCTCGCACTGCCCCAACTGCTCCTCGTAATGCGACATCTCCTCCATCACGCCGTTGCATCGCCGCAAAACAGACAGTTCGAAGCCCAATATGGACAGCAACAGCACGGCCGCCGCGCATACCGCAATCGGAAAGCGTTTCAGACGATGTTTGATGGCAACGATTTCCGGCGGCAGCAGCGACAATGGCAACGCTGACGTCTCCGCGCTTTCCAAACCGATGCCGTACGCCACGGCGAATTCCGGCCGAATTTCGCCGCCGATTTCCGGCCCCAACAGCTCCATGTGGATTTCAAACGCATCCTCCAGCCATTTGCGCAAACCGCCGACGCGGCTTGCGCCACCACACAGAAATACCCTGCCAATCGGCACTTCCGACAATTCTTCTCGCTCCTGGCTACGCCAATGTTCCACGATGTTCTGGATCTCCGAATCCAACGATTTCGCCGCCCGCCACATGTCCGAATGCGGCGATTCCTGCGTCAAATCCGCTTCGGCGAGCATCGTGCCAATGTTCGCTTCGCCACTGCTCCCCAAACTCTTATGCGTCGTAACCTTTTCACGAATGGCCCGTTCAAACGCTTCGCCGCCAAACGACATCGAACCGATGAACAACGGCTGCCCGCCAGCCAGAACAATCGCCGTCGAATTCATCTTGCCCAAATCCAGAATGAGAATTGGCTTCGTATCGTTAAGACATTCAGGATGAAGCTTCAGCAACGTGTTCACAACCGCCAGGCCGGACATGGAGACGTTATCGCACGGAATCGCCGCCGTGTCCAACGCGCGCATCTTTTCGCGGATGACTTCCTCACGGCACAACCCTATGAGAACAGGATTGTTACGTCCAAATCCAGGCTTCACGGAAACATAGCCATGCAGGAAATGCTCATCCGTGAAATCGCCCATCTGGCGGGCTTCCTGCTCCACAAGCGAACCAAGCTGCGACGGCTTGGCAGGAGGAAAATCCGCCAGCGACGTCGTCGCCAGAAATTGCGGAATTCCAACGCATACCCGCGCGTCCAGCAGTTTCTGCCCCGCCAGCCAGTCATGCAGGCCGCGGTACAGTTCGCCTTCGTTCAGAATCCCCTCTTCCGTCAAGTCGAATTCACGGCATTCGACGAAACGCGCGCGTTTTCCCTCTCCTTCGAACACGGAGACTTTCACGCTCGTGCTGCCGATGTCTAAACCTATTCGCCGTTTTTTATTCATAGTAGTTTATGGATTTCTAGATTTCTAGATTTCTAGATTTCTAGGGCCAAAGCGCTTGCAACTCTCCAAGATTGTCGCATGTAAACGTCGGCGTCACATCCGCCTTGCTCGACAAATCGGCACCCGGGCCGACAATACGGCAGGTCAGCGTGCCTGCGTTCACGCCCGCCGCGATATCCGTCGCAAGACGGTCGCCGCACATCAAGGCGTTTTCCGGCTTGACGCCGAAACGCGCCGCCGCGCGTTGCAGGAAACCCGCGTCCGGCTTGCCAAGCTGACGCAACGTCTTGCCAGTCGCCAATTCCACGCAACGCGAAATCGCGCCGCAATCTACGAGACGCGTCGGCTGATCCGTAGGACAGAACACGTCCGGATGTGTCGAAAAACCGGGCACGCCATTGTAGATGAACCATGATGCTTCACACAACCGTTTGTAAACCAATGTCTTGTCAAACGAGACGATGACCGCTTCAGGATTGTCATCGACGATTTCGTAACCTGCCTCCTCCATCTCCACCTTCATCGCGGGAACGCCGAGCAGATACAGACGCTTCCATTCCGGATGCTCCGCACGCAATGTATCGACGAGAAAATCAACGGACGTGTAGAAATTCTCCTTCGACGTCTCGATGCCGTATTTCGCCAGCCGCGCCACATATTCATCCTTGCTGTATGATGAATTGTTGGAGCAGAACGCATAATGGATATTCCGCGACTTCAGAAAATCCAAAAACGGCATGGTCGTCGGATACAACGTCCCGCCATGGTATATCGTGCCGTCCATGTCCAGAAAGACAGCCTTCACATCATTCAACAAAGGAGATTTTGACATCACATTATCCTTCAAACAGTTATACTTTTTATACGGTGTTTTGCACCGTTATTCGACATTCTCCGGCCATGAATGCGGCCATTCCATCGTCTCTTTGATTTTTTCCGGAAGATTCTGGCGGAGAAGGACTTCCTTCGCCTCATGACCACGCATCGGCGAAAACACGGGCTGTCCCGCGAAGCAATCCTGCTTCATGACATCGGGATTCAATGTCTTGCCGTCATCGCTCAAAACCAAGAAGAACGGAACCGTCTGCGAGGCGGATGCCCGCAGAATCCACAGTTCGCCGCCGGTCTTGCCGCTTGAAATCAACTGCAACGTGCCATGCGCGTCACGTTGCAACGAACCAATGCACTGCACGCCAGCGCTTAACGCAAGGCAAAGCATCGCGCGGTTCGCCTCCAGACGCTTGATGAACGGCGTGAAATCAGGCAGATTCACCCACATCTCCGCAATCTGGCGGGCCGCTTCCTTCGTGGCGGGATGGTCGCGGTTCATCCACGGCACATCCGTGTTCACCGCCTTCACGACATCCACCCATTTTGCGCTTTCCGGCAGTTCCTCCTGGCAGTTTTCGTTGAGGAAATAAACGAGACGCTTCGCCAGCCAAGCGGACGGCACCATGTCGATTTCAAGCGAGCCGCGCAGTTCCATAAGTCCTTTCAGCAGATGGACATCCAAATCAGACGCTTCATTCGCCTCCGTAATCAGCTTGCGGAGGAAACGTGTATGCGGAGCGAGATTGTCCTCCTCCCGCACACGCTTTTCAAACTCATAGTCCGTCGTCGTCAGCTTGTCAGGAAACACCTTTCCCGTATGGACGAGATGCGGTTGCTCGTTGTCGTTCTCAGACCAGTAAATCGTTCCCCAATACTGCGTTACGCCGTCCGTTGTCTTGGACATGATTGGTTCGGGCGAATACAGCGTCTGCCAACGCGACTCGCCCTTGCGGCGGTATTTCATGATGTAGATCTGCAGTTCGTTCTGGTTGCCGGAGAGCAATCCCATCAACTTGCGGCGCAGGCTGCGCGTCGCGTTGATCAGTTCGCTGGCGCGCTCCAGATCCGTCTTCCAGACGGAATCGTCGCTGACGGCGTCGCCCTGCATCAACGCCTGAAGACGCTTCTCGCCATCACTGCCCGGAACTAGAGACGGCAGATTGAATTTCGACAGCAGACTGACTTTCGGATAGATGCTGAACTGCTTCAGAATAATTTGATAATCAGAGAATTCCGGCTGTCCTTCGCCGATGGCCACGAATTCTTTCAGAAGTTGTTCATAGCGCGTGAAATCCGGCAACGCGCGCGGAATGTCTCGACGCAATGCGGCCAATTTGTCCGTCATCGCCTTGTCCGCGGCTTCCTTCGCCGTGGCGGCCGCCTTCGCGTCGCCGTCGCGTTTGTTGAAATCCAGAATCCGCGCGTCCAACTTCTCCTTGACAGCCACGAACTGCTTGCGAACGTCTTCGCTGGCGCGAATTTCATACGGTTGCGCTTTCTCCCACGTCTCTTTCAAACTCGTCAGTTTTTCACGTTCTTCGTCCAAAGCGATTTCCTTCATGCTCATAAGAGCCGTATCGATTTGCTGCACAGCGCGTTCCAACTGTCCATCCGCCGCGCTCGCCTGACGTTGCGCCCACGCCTCCCATCCATTCCGCCACGAACGGAGCCAATCCATGTCGCCACTGGAGGTCGCGTTCTCCTGTCCTTCCTTCAACAGCCGTTCAATCCGTTCATTTTCAGCATGATATCCGCCTTTGCGGATTGTCTCCAGATCATCGCGGCGATTCTTGAACGTCGCCTGCATCTGGTTGTATTTCTCCTTGTTCTGCTGCATCTTATCATATAAGCTGCTGACTTCAGGAGACTTGAAGAACGACGAATCATTCTCCTTCACCTGATCCATGTATTTTTCCAATTCGTCGATCTTGCTGCCTTCGTACAAGGCCTGCATTTCCTCCAACTGTGTATTGCGGCGATGACGGCGATTCTGCGTCCAAATCGTGAACAGCACCAACGCCACGATGCAGGCGATACCAGCCATCGTGGCGTACGCAATCAGTTTCGTGCGGCGCATGCGGGCCTCCCGCTTCGCGTCCAACGTCTCCTCCACTTGCTTCCGCAGCAAATCCGGAATCGGCATCTCCCACGCCTGCACACGCTCCCATTCATGCCGTAATTCCATCTCCGAAGCACGACCGCCTTCCAACGTATCGCGCAAGCCTGACAGCGCTTTGTTGAAATCCGCCTGTTTCGCACGACGGCGGGCAAGCGTCTCCAGAAGCTCCTTCGCCTCTTTCAATGTCGCATCCCAATTGGATGGCTTGTTCAAAAATGCCTCGTCCGTCGCAAGATCTTCGCATTTCTTGATTTGCGCCTCAATTTCGTCCGAATCCTCCGACGTCATCGCCTTGTGCAGTTTGCCGAGCAGTTTTTCACCGTCCTCCTTCAAATCGCCCGAACGTTCGGACATCAACGCCACACGAAGGCGTTTCATCAACGATTCAGGAGCGGGAACGACGCGGAACGGATGGTTCAACTCGTTGAAAATCACTTTCAAACGCTGCAAATCCATGGCCGCCAATGCGGACTCAGCCTGCTGCACCCACGCATCCAGCGTCGCCGTCTCCAACGGCTCCAGATTCGTCTTCCACGCAGGATTCGTCGGATCCTTCTCACGAATTTCGCGCAACACGCGGATGCAGTTCTCATGGTCGCTCTGATAGACGTAGCGGCGATATTCCTTCAGCAACGGCGACAGATTGTCCTCCTGACTCTCCTCCTTTTTCAGACGCGCGATAATTTGTTCGTTAAGCGGCTGAAATGGCGTGAGTTCCAAATCGACGCAGACATTGCGCCACCGTTTCAATTCGTCAGAGGACAGCAGTTCCGCCAATTGCAGCAGATCCGGTTGCGTATGGGCCTCATAGATGGCTTCCGACCGCATGCCTTTTTCCAAATAGTCGTTGCATCGAATGAGCCGTTCGTTCGCCAGACGGCACATTTCCGCGAACTGCTCCGAATAGTCCGTCAATAAGACATTGCCTTCCAATTGGTTGGAATTGATGACCTGGATGATTTGCTGTACCAGTTGTTGTTCTGGAGTCATGTTTTCGCTCCGTTGGTATTTTATGTAACTTCCTCCCCCCGCCTGAAGGCAGGGGTTACCTCAGATAGCGCCTTTCAGGCGAAAATGGTATTGTTTTACAATTTGCGCGGCTTCATGTTCAACTGATTGATCTCTCGCGGGACCATCAGCTTGAATTTCGGCTTGGCGGGCTCGGGCGGAGCCACAGCGACCGCCGGCCCTTCTCCCGCACGGGCACGGCGCACATAGTCGTTTTCCGACGGCGGCTCCGGCAGCGGCTTCGTCAAATCCATCACGGTCGCCTTCGGATTGCGGCGCCCTTCGCGCAGGGCCTCCGAATCCGCGATGCAGCAGCGCCACACGCATGTCGCGCCAGCTGGAAGACTCGTGAAATACGTGTTGTACGTCACATTCCAACGCTCTTCAGGCGTCAGCAATGCCATTGCTTCCCGCAACAGTCCGAACACATCCATGCCAGGCTCGTAGGCAAGAAAAACAGGAGCGTCCGGCGACGCATGATAATGCGACGCCAACACGCCTGCGTTTCCCGCATCCCCCGTCAGTTCCGCCCAGCGGTCGCAATGGAAATCTGTTTCATCGCCTGTCGGCAGCGTTTTCGGCGTGTTGAGCAGACGCGGCGTCCCCTCCCACTGCTCGATGAACATGCCGTCCTGCGACGACACCCACAACGGGCCGCCAGCAGGACGCTCACGTGACTGCACGAGAATGTGATGCGCCAATTTGTTCGACCGATTCGTATGATCAACGCCCGTCGGACTCACGCGTGACAGCACGCTGGACGCATGCCCGAGAAGCGTCATTTTGTAGTGCGACCACGACACAGGCTCCGTCATCGCCGCCGCCTCTTGCGCGCCATACATGCTTTTGTATGCGCTCAATGCCTCCATCAACTGGACGGTCTGCGGCATCATGCCCTGCGTATAAGCCACCGTGCAATAGCCGCGCGTGCCCGGTCTAAGTCCGCGTTCCGCAGATGTATAGATCAATTCGTAAGCCATGTCCGCCCTCCGCTATTTCCGTTCCAGCGGCGGCACCGTGAACCACATGTCCGTGCCCGGGCAGCGCAGCTGATAGCCTGCGAACGACACGGGAATCTGCAACGGCATCGTCCGTCCGGGCAACGTCACGAAATAGGCGTCTCCCATGAGTTTGCAACTCACAGGCGTATCTTCATGGCGGACGCGTTTCTGTTCGGGAACAGGCGGGATGAATCCGCGTTCGTAGAAGAAATACAGCATCGGAACCGTCACCCAGAACGGCGCCACGTCGCTTGGACGGATGCCGATCATGCCCGTCTCCGGATTCAGTTCGGGGCTGTGGCCCAACGCGCTGTTCGGCATGTACAGGACTTCGCCCGCGAACGATTCCGCCGTCGCAACTACTTCAGGACAATGCTGTAACAACAACTGGCGGACGGCAAACGACACATTCTTGATGAGATCGACATCCAATACGCATGTGTTGTAGTCCGGCTCCCAAACCCACGGCTCTTTCGGAACTTCCATGTCCAGAAGATGCTTCCAGACATCGAATTTCGAAACCACCAGCAGCAACGTCTTCGCGGATTTCTTCACGCTACGCATGCCGGAATATTTCTTGATGCGGTTGATCATTTCCGTCAGAATGATTTCCTGCCGCTGGACACGCGCCGTCGCCGCCATTTGCGGATCCGTGCTGCCCGTCAGCATCTTGCGGAAACGAACGTCTTTCGTCGGATCGAACAGGAAGAAAATCGTGTCCGAATGGATCAGATGCTTCGTCGTCGGATTGTCAACGGAATCCATGCCCGGCTCAAAATGCTCACCTGCGTTGTCGTACAGCACCAACGTGCGGCTCATGCTGTCTCTAACTTGTTCGTAACGAGGATGATGTTCCGCCGGCGTCACGGTGAACATGAACGGCTTCGGCAGGTTGATCAGCATATTGTCCAACAGGACTTGGTTGTACAATTCGCCTTGCAGTTCCGTCTTGCGCAACGAGACGATTTCGTCCGCGTTCGAATGGAGGAAGACCGTCTCCTCGAAGTCGTTCAATATCTGGTTGTTGACGGCATCCGTGTCCGTAAAGGAAATCGCGAAGTTGCTGGCCAGCGTGTTGCGCAACTCCCATGTCATGCTTGTCAGAAAATACGACTTGCCGCTGGCTGTCGCACCGACGATCGACAAAAACAGCGGCGGCATTTCGCTCGCCGCCTGCGGGATGCGCAGATGGCAGCGTGGGCAGGCCATGTCCGGACAGCTCATGCCCGCCGCATCGACGGCGTTGCCTTCCGGCGTGAACCGCGACGGAAGGAAACGCAACGCCGCATCCGCGCCCAGCACGGGATCGCCAATCAGGCTCTGATGACGCGCGATGAACAGAAATTCATCAACGTCAAACCGATGCCAGCAATGCGGGCAGACGATGCCCTGCCGTCCGCTTCCTGCGATTCGCGAAATCGTCGCGGCTGGCGAATTTTCCATCGCCGTAATCGGCAGACCGCTGATGGACAATGTCTTGGGCGCTTTGGGAACCGTCGGCTCGGGCGGCGCGACGGGCACGACCAGCGTGGGCGTCGTCGGTTCGGGCAAGGGAACCGCCTGTGTCTGTTGCGGCGGTTTCGGCGGCGCGACGACTGCAGGCTCATCACCGTTCAGTTCCGCTTCCGTCAACGCGATGACGACATGCACACGGCCGAAGATCAGTTCCAACCGTCTGTCCACCAACACATGCGATGTACGTTTCAACTGGTAATAGATGCCGTTCGTGCTGCCTTTGTCGTCCAAATGGACCATGCCGTCCGGATCGACGGTCAATTCAGCATGCAGGCTGGAGACGGAACTGTCTGGAATCACAATATTGCAGCTGTCGCCGCGCCCGATCGAACATGGATATTCTGTAATGCGGAAATCCGCAGCCTCTTCGCCTTCAATGCGATAGCGCAGATAGCGCACGCTTGAAGCCGTCTGTTTTGTTGTATCGATATGATCGCTCATGCTTGTCTCTGTCAATGCGATTTGCCGTGATGTCTTTTTACTCTAATTATAATATATACCCACTTAGCGTAAAAAGTCACTCCAACAGCCAAAAAAAGAATGATTGGCCAAGCGCAATCTCAGTAAAAATTCTCAGAAAGCACCTCCGCTGTTGACGGCACAGACGAACCATCCACGCCACTTTCGTCACATGCCAATGACAGGAAGCATCGAAAGAAGAAATTCACATTTGCCACAACTCGTCCTTCAGACGAATGCTTGATGTAAAAAAGTCATCAAAAGTCATAAAGAATCATAAAAAGTCATAGGAATTATTATGAATATTTAAGATATATTTCTTCTTAATTGATTTTTAATATTAAAAGCATTGTTATTTTTGTATATTCATATCGTATTTGACATTTTTATAAACACATCTATAGTATGAAAAACGCCAAAATATGAATAATAATACCAATAATAAATGAACAGGATACTAGTCATGGAGGAAAGACCCAATAGACTGTCGCAAAACATCGACAACGGTGACGGAAAGCTTCGAGACGACAACTGGGCGAAAGGGCTCTTTTCACTGAAGAATGTCGTCGCCCGCGTCGTGAAGGCATGTATTCCGGAATACACGCAATTTCCCCTCGAACTCATTGAGGCGGAATGCATCGACAGCTTCATGGACACGTCTGGTCAATGCAACCCTGAAATCGCCAGAACACTGATGACGAAGCGGCCCCTTCCGAACGGCTATATGATGGATTGCGACCTTTTGTTCATGATCAACCCGCCCAAACATCTGCGAGACAGTTGGAAACCGCAACTTCTCAACATCGAGATACAAAACGACAGCCGTTTGCTTGACAGGTGTATTGGAAGAGGTATGTTATATGCATCTGGCATATATTATATGGAATATGATGAATTTTACACCTATCCGAAGTTTGAAAAGGCATTGAAGGTGAACTCTGTCTGGATGTGCCCCGCCGCGCCCGTGGCGCGACAGGGAACAATTCTGCAGTTCAGAATGTCAGGAAAGAATTTGCCGACAGGCAAGATCCTTCCAGCGACGGATGCTTTTGACAGGCTCCGCCTGACCGTCGTGAACACGGGCGGTACCGTGGGGCCTAATCGGAAAGACATATGTGGCTTCGTCTGGACTCTGACCACAACAGCATTGTTGGCTGGACAAAGGAAATCAAAGTTAAAGGAGGATTTTGGAATGAAAATGACGCAGGTTGTTGAGAAGGAAATCGATAAGTACGATTGGATGCTCGTATCGTATGGCGAAGATCAATTCGAAAAAGACAAGAAAAAATGCCGTGAAGAAGGAGAACGAAGCGGATTCGTGAAAGGTGAGGCGGAAAAAAGCGAAAGCATCGCCCTCAATATGCTGAAATCCAACTATTCTCCAGAAGAAATCAGCAGGATGACAGGATTGGATATTCCGAGAATCCTCCAGCTTGCAAAGGAAAACAATTTGGAAAAGCCATAAAACAGAACAGTTCATTTTCAAATATGCGACGGACAAACCTGCCAGTGACAAAGCGTCTGACAGGGCAGTTCATGTCCGTCAAATACCAGATAATCTACCGCACGCCATAACTACGTATATATATATTGCTAAAGAAGGTAATTGGAATGAAAAAGACACAGGTTGAAGAAGAAGAAATTGAAGACTATGACTGGTTCATAAATGCTTATGGGCGCAAACTCTTTGAGAAGAAAAAGAAACAATGGGAAGAAGAAATCCGCTTGGGAATACGCCTTCCATTACGCCTTGGAATAGGCCCAGAAGATATCTTAGCAGTAAGCAGAAGCGCACGTCTGGACGCAATGGAAGCACGCATCGAAAAATTATGCAGAGCAGGAAAACTAAGCGAATATGAAGAAAAAGAGCAATACAGTTTTCTGAAAGGTTATGCAGATGGGTTCAAAGAAGGTTTTGAAAAAGCATGGGCATCAAACAGCGACAGCATCGCCCTCAATATGCTGACATCCAACTATCCTCCAGAAGAAATCAGCAAATTAACTAAATTGGACTTGGCAAGAATCCATCAGCTTGCAAAGTACAATAAACTGGAATAGCCATAAAACAGAAGTTTTTGGAATAACATTGACTCCGCATATGATATTAACTACTTATTAAAAAATAACATAAGCCTGTGGCCTTTAATATTTATCAAACCAATCTGTATCATATTTGCATTATCAGAATCGGAGTAATTAATTAGCCCCAATTGAAAATTATGACGATTGCTTGTTAGTCTATAACCTAAATTGACTATACCTAATTGATTATCTGTAACTATGGAATCTGAAGAATGATAATCATCTGTTACATTTACAAGACCGCATTGGGTCTTTGTGGATAATAGTCTAATACTGCCTTCTCCATTCTTTCTTTCATTCCCTATTT
>JAFZAB010000246.1 GCA_017548425.1 Victivallales bacterium | reverse complement strand
GCCGCCCCAGAATTCGCCCATGGGGACGTCCGCCGCGCGGCCTTGCAGGATTTCGTCAAACGGGCCGACGTATGGTTCGACGAAGAAGTCGAGATTGGCCTGTTTGCAGAGGACGTTAAAGTATTCGGAATAGCAGTCCGCGAAGAGTTCGGAGATGGTGCGGCGGAAGTCGTCCAAGAAGCGTTCGGTGAAGTCCTGCGATTCGACGTAGCGGCCCGTCAGGATGGGAAGGAGCGGGATGATGTCATATTGGCGATAGCGGCGGAATTCGGCGGGGAAGTTGTCCGTCCAGTTCTGGGCGCCGACTTCATAGCTGTCGATTAGAGAACCTTTTAGAGCGGTTCCGGAAAGTTTTCCGGCGTTTTTGACGATGATGCCCATCATGCCGTCCCATGCGGCTTTGACGCCTTTCTTGGAGAGTTTGTCGCATTCCAAGCCGCGGCCGTAGCGCGTGGTGGGATGGTTGTAGCGGCCTGTCAGCGTGTAGCCGAAACGGACGATGGTCCACTTGCCGGCGGGGCACTGCCATTTGAGATTGCCGTCTTTGTCCATGCGGTCTGTGACATCGATGATGTCTTTGCGGCTGATGACGGCGGCGGCCGGCGGTTCTTTGCCGTAGGCGTGGTTGGTGTCAAGATTGTAATAGGCCTTGCCCTGGAAATTCGGGATTTTCGTGCCGTCCGCAGGCGTCGGGAATGCGACGACGGCGATGTCGTTGTAGAAGTCCATGACGACAGGCGGTTTGGGAAGAGCGACGGCGATCTGCTTGCCGCCATCGACGGCGGTTTCGGAGTAGGTGACCTTCTTCATGGCGTCTTCTTTCTGGATCCACGGGCCACCGCTGGAAGACCAGCCCGGGCAGTTGTGGACGCAGACTTCCATGCCGTGCGCGGCCGCGCATTCAATGGCGTACTGCACCATGTCGAACCATTCTGGAGAGGCGGTCTTCACATCGCCTTCCGGAATGCCTTCCGCGATATCGAGAATCGTGAAACCGCCGACGCCCGCCTTGTACATGGCGTCGATATCGGCCTTGATGCCTTCCTTCGTGATATTGCAGTTCATCCAATGCCACCACGTCTGCGGTCTGGCTTGGACAGGCGGCGCGGCAAAACCGTCGTCCAGATAGTCCGCCCGAAGGCCGAGACAGATGAGAATCAATAGGAATGTCAATGATTTTTTCAGCATGTTTGCTCCTTTTATATATAAAAGTAATATGAAATCACAATAACTTTATTACGCATTGTGGGATTTGTCAAATGCAACGATTTCGGAATAACGGATGCCGTCGCCGCCGAAGATGTCCAAAGCGGAACCGACGGTGACATCGACCTTGCCGTGGCCGCGGTCATTGATGGCATGGACATCGTCCATGGAACGTGCGCCGCCCGCATAGGTGACAGGGCAGGGCGACCAGACGGCGAGTTTTTCGACAAGCTCCAATTCAACGCCGTTCTGCTTGCCTTCCACATCGACGGCGTGGACGAGATATTCGGAACAGAATTTCGCAAGCCGTTGCAACAGCGCTTCATCGACGATTGTCTCGCAGATGGTCTGCCAGCGGTTGCAGGCGACGTGATAGCCGTCGGCTTGCCGACGGCAACTGAGATCGAGCACGAGATTGTCGCGCGGGACGGCGGCGGCCAGTTCGTTGAGGCGTTTCATGGACAGTTCGCCGTCTTCGAAAATGTATGACGTGACGATGACTTTTCCGGCTCCAGCGGCAAGCCATCTTGCTGCGTTGGCGGGCGTGACGCCGCCGCCGACTTGCAGGTTGCCCGGATGGACGGACAGGGCTTCCTCCGCCGCCGCGTCATTGCCCGGGCCGAGCATGATGACATGGCCGCCGACAAGACCGTCGCGGAAATACATGTCCGCATAATGGCTTGGCGGCAGTTCCGCGACGAAATTCGTCTTCAAGTCATTGTTTTCACCGTCTTTAAGCGATGAGCCGACGATTTGCTTGACTTTTCCTCCATGGAGGTCGATGCACGGCCTGAATCTCATCTTAGTAGTTAGTGGTTAGTGGTTAGTGGTTAGTCGGGAGGGCTGCGCTCCAGCGCGGCCAGTTATGGGAGGGCTGCGCTCCAGCGGGACCAGTGGTTAGGGATTAGTGATTGTTAGTGGTTAGTGGTTAGAAAATCACGTAAGAGAATAGCTCTTCCGAACACTAACCACTAATCACTAATCACTAATCACTAAAATACCGTTTCAGTTTGGCGTTGTCGAAGACGGGAGCGTTTTCGACGGGTGACACATAGCGGAGATATTCTTCGACGGAGCTTGCGGCCGCCCATGCCTTGTATTCGTCCGCCGCGAGCAGGGCTTCGGCGAGACAGGCGAATTCGACGAAATCGTCGCGAATGAGGCTGATGGGGGCGAATGTCTTCGTGTCGAACGCGCGGACATGCTGGAGGATTTCCATTTTCGGCGCATAACGGAAGACTTTCGTGATGTGCGGGAAAGCGGTCAGGAAGCCGACGCCTTCCTGTCCAGATTCACGGAAAGCTTTGATAAAGGCTTGTTTATCGATGCCGCAATGCGCCCATTCGGTGCGGGATGGATTGTCACGACCGACGATGCTGACGAAATAGATTTTGAAGGCGGACTTGCCGTCGGGCATGGTGACGAGTTCGCAACCTTCTATTTTGGCGTGGTAGCTGCCGCATTTTTCGATTTTCATGGTTGTCTCCGATAGGAAAAAGCCGTTCGTTGTTTGGCTTGCTTGTCAAAACGGTTATAGTAAAAACAGTTGAAAAACCTTGTCAGTCTCGAAGAGACGTCATGTGAGAAACCCCTGGCAAAAGGATGGCTGTCTCCTTCCGACAGCCTCGAAGAGGCTGAAGGTGAGCAAGATGCACATTCCGTCATTCACATTCGGCCTCTTCGAGGCCGTGTGCGCTATGGCGAGTTTTTTCCCCAGGCTTCGCCTGGGGTTACTCGGATTCGGCCTCTTCGAGGCCAAGTGGTTGTGAATTGTTGCGTTTTTTGCGCAAAGTCATAAAGATTCACACAAAAACATCGTTATATTATAATAGGTAAAACCGTCTGTCGCAAAAACTGACGGCAAGAAATCTGCAAACAAATGAAAATTTAATCAGAGGAAAGGTTCATGAATCCCATTCGTCTAGGCTTCATCGGAGTAGCGAATCAAGGCACGTACAATCTGAAGGCGTTTTTCAAGCATGACGATTGCGTCGTGAAAGCCGTGTGCGACGTTGACGACGGCCATCTGGCGGCGGCGAAGGCATTGGTCGATGAACAATATAACAATCACGACTGCAAGACGTACCATGATTTCCGCGATTTGAACCGCGCGAACGACATCGACGCCGTCGTCATCACCGTTCCGGACCATTGGCATGCGCTGATCGCGATCGACGCGGCACGCAACGGGAAGGACATCTATCTGGAGAAGCCGTTTTCGCTGTTCGTGTCCGAAGGGCGGAAGGTCTGCCAAGTCATCGAACAGACGGGCCGCATCTTGCAGACGGGCAGTCAGCAGCGTTCGTCACCACAATTCCGAAAGGCTTGCGAACTCGTGAGAAACGGATTTTTGGGCGACGTGAAGTGGATTGAAGTCGAGATTCCGGAAAACAACAAATTCTGCGAACCGACGTGGGAGCCGATGCCTGTTCCGCCGGAATTCGACTACGACTTCTGGCTGGGGCCCGCCCCCGCCGCACCTTATCATGAACAGCGCTGCCACTACCAGTTCCGCTTCATTCTGGATTATTCCGGCGGACAGGTCACGAATTTCGGCGCGCATCATCTGGACATCGTGCAATGGGCGTTGGGCATGGACGATTCCGGTCCTGTCGAAGTGTGGGGCGACGGCGAATTTCCGAAATCGGGCCTGTTCACGACGGCGACAAAGGTCAATTTCGGCATGAAATACGCCAATGGCACGGAAGTGCGTTGCGTGACGGGCGGCAGCCGCGTGATTTTCCATGGCTCGAAAGGCGATTTGGAAGTGAAACGCGCGGCGGCGACACCGCAGGATCCGAACTGCTCGGGCGGCTTGATCACGAATCCGCCGGAAATCGCGCAGGTAGAACTAAATGATTCGCATATCCGTCTTTACGAAAGCACAGACCATTACGAAAACTTCCTGGATTGTGTTCGCACACGCAAACAGCCGATCTGCCCTGCGGAAGTCGGTCATCGTTCCGCGACATGTTGCCATCTGGCGAACATCGCGATGCTGCTGCATCGCCGTCTGCAATGGGATCCGAAGGCGGAACGCTTCGTGAACGACGACGAAGCGAACGCGATGCTGACGCGGCCCTATCGCGCACCGTGGGACAAGTTTATCTAATACTTAATGTAACCACGAATGGACACGAATGGACACGAATGGACACGAATGGACACGAATGGACACGAATGTTCATTTCAGTCCACTGAATACACGGAACAAACAGAAAGCCTCGCAGACGTCGGCCATCGTTCTGAAGAGTTTGTTGACGATATGTTATTTTGATCAAGGAGGAATTGGAACGGCCGCCGTCTGCTCGGCGGTTCGTCACGCTTCGCGCAAGCGCAAACAACGTCATGCGGAAGCTTGAAGTCCATCGCCCGTTGGTAGCGGCGGTTTGAAAGTGCTTTGCACGAAAAAGAGGTTCGTGATTAGAGGGCTAATCGCCGACTGAATTGATTTCGGCGTGGTCGAATTTGACCTGTGTCTTCCATTTCTTGTCTGCGCCTTCGAGACGCATTTCTTTGACGAACCACAGGCCGTTGGCGTGCTTCTTCGCACCTTTCAATTGAAGGGTGCGCCATGGGGAGAGGGCGCCTTTTTCAAACCAACGAGCCTCCAGCGGGAAGCCGTATTTCGTGTTGAACCAGACGAGCACATGGCCGCCTTTGCCAGTCGGATCCGCAAGTTTCATGACGCGGCAGTCCCGTTGGCGGCTTTCGCTTCTGGGCATCTCTTCAATGAAATCCCAGTAGATGAACGCGAACGTCAAATCCTCTGGTTCGATTCCAAAATCGAAGAGGCCAGGCTTTTCTTCTTTTTCGGGCAAGTCCAAGGTGACGGTGGCCTTTTTGCCGTCCGTCGGATTCTTCTGTTCCATGCCATAGACATTCTTATCGTTGAGAACGATCTGCGCATGCATGGAAGTGGCTGAAAATGTGACACGTACACGGATAACGCCTTTGCGCAGGGCGGAATTCTCTTTGGCGTAGGTGATACGTCCTGTGATTTCGCCCCAAGCATCTGTACGCAACGGATCGCGAACGACTTGCAGAAATTCCTGCGGCGAGACTTTGTCCAGATCAGTTTCCTTGCTTTCCGCCGCGTCTTCCGCATGGACGAAGAGAGCGGCGGTTAAAAGAAATGTGAAAAAGAAGAGTTTTTTCATAAAATTCTAAAAGGGACGAAAGGGACGAAAGGGACAGATGATTAAATCACGCGGGAGCGTACCCGCACCCATAAGCCATAAGCCATAGGCTCGCTATTCTTCTTCAAAGCCTTGCGGGACAAGATTCTTGTCGTTTGTGATGAAGGCCTGCGCGAATTTGATGCCGTCTTCGCGGTTGAGGATGTAGAGCTTGTGCTTTCCTGCGCGGAGCTTGTAGGATTTTGGCGACTTCATCCAATGCCAGGCATTGTAGGTGCCGTCGTTGCCGACGGTTACGGATTTCTTTTCGTCATCGACACGGATGTCGATCGTATTGCCGCATGAGCCGTCCCAAACGACGTTGAGCCAGATTTCAGCGTTGAAGTCTTCCGCCGTTTCGAATTCGAACACGCAACCGCCATATTCGAGTTCAGGCTGTTTGCCTTGCGGCGGAACGCCTTTGCCGTCTGGAATGACGAGAATCGTGTCGTCGGGAGCTCCCGTCTCCTGCGCCTTTTCCATCGGGGCGGTGATTTCCGTTGCGGCGGAGGCGTTGAGGACTTTCAGTAGTTCGTTGTCAGAAGGCGTAAACGGCTTCTCTTCAACGGGTTCAGCAGGTTTGGCTGCTTCCGGCTGCGCGGCGGGCGTGGCCGTTTCGGCAGGCTTGGCTGGTTCGGCGGCTGGTTCCGCAGGCTTGACGGCAGGAGCCGCTTCGGCGGCGGGTTTGACGGCTGGAGCGTCCGCAAGCGGATCGGCATCCGTCTTACGGCAAGCGACGACGGCGGTGAGCACGCCGAGCACAAGACCGATGTAGAGGATTTTGAAGAAGCCAGTCTTGCCGCAGTCGCAAGTGGCGTTCGGAAGCGGAGGTATGGGCGCATCGTGTACAGGACGTGGATGCGTAGATGACGCAAGAGCAAGCGCGAGGAACCATCCAAGGCCGCGTGTCAGCGGGTCGGAAAGGAACATACCGACGAAGAAGACGGCGATGGCCATGGCGGCGCCAAAGTTCACAGTATAGTATTCGGAGCGTCTGAGATTGCCGCCGAACGCCGTCAGAAGCAAAAGCGCGAAGACGATGGTGGCGGGAAAACCGACGGTCGCGGGCAGGATGCCCCATGCGGCCTGCGTGTCCGTTTCAATGTCGTTGACTCCGGGAGGCGACGGCAGGTCGGGCTGGTAGCAACGGCGGATGTTGGTCTGGTATTTGCTGGAGCCAACGCCGTACCATGGACGGCGGTTTGCCATGCGAAGAGCCGCGATAAAGTCGTAATGGCAAGACTTTAGCTCATGCGAGAATTCGGAGGAATCCTGCGGTTCGGCGGGCGTCTTGCGGTTGAAGAGAACGGTGGCGTCCGCCACATAGTCCGCTCCTTTGAGAGGGGAAATGGTCGCGAAGAATGTCGCTTGCGGCAGCGGATCCTGAATGGTGAAGAAAACGAGAAGTGAAACAAAGATGGCAACGATTGTGCAGATGGCCGCACGGGACGAAACGTAGGAGGCCGCGATGATGGCGGCGACGATGGCGATGATGAGCATCTGCGCATGCGGAATGAAATAGAACGCGATGGCGAGAAGCGCAAAGACCAGACCGAAGATGTTCAAATTACGGGTGTTATCCTTCTCTGGACCTGCAAACCATTGCGGAATGCTCCATGCGAGAGCGACGGCCATGAAGAAGCTGAAAGCCATGCGGCTTCTGAACAGGCCGGTCATGGCGGGGCCGATGCCCCACTGAAGCGCCTTGATGTCCGCAGGAGCGATGGTCATGTAGTAGCCGTAGAGGAAGTATTGGGCGATGGCGGCACCGAGATTGAGAAGAAACGCCGTCGTGACGGCGGCAAGCGTCGTGCGCGGCATGTGTTCCGTCATGAACGCGAACAAAATCAGTCCGCCGAAGAGCTGTTCCGCGAGTTGCGCCGTTTCGATGGCGCCGTCCATGCCGGGCTGCGACAGAATGTTGGCGATGGCGAATACGCCGATGGCGGCGGGAGCCATCCACGGAATGTGGATGGTTTTGCGTTTAATGAGAAGATGGGCGAGAACGGCGATGAACGAAATCAGAAAACCGATGTCCGCCAACGCGATGATGACTCCCTTGATGGGCAGTTTGACTTGATTGGCCATCGTCAGGACAGCGATGAAGCAGAGGACGTGGAGCCACATGGGAATGCGCTTTGCCTTTTCTTCCTCTATGGGATCAATGTCGCTAGGCGGCTGAAAATTGTCGCTTGGTCTGACTTTGGCGAGCAGTTCCGCTTCCGTATGAAGCGTAATGATTTCGCTTTCATTGACTTCCGCCTGGCGTTCCGCTGTTGGCTTCAGAGCGGCCGGTGATTCGTTCGAAAGGTTGTTGGTTTGATCTGACATAGTGTGATGCGATGTCCGGTTAATTATGATGATGTTGTTTATATTTATGGTAAAGAGACGAGGCGTCACCTCCCCAATCAATATAAACGAACAAAAGCGTTGGATATTGGCTTGCGGGGCACAGTTGTGCGGCTCCGTCAGAAAATGCGGCCGTTGTTCCAGTCGGCCCATGTCGTTTCGAACCATGAGTCGTCCTGTGGGAGCGGGCGGACAGGCGTCGGCGTGACGGTGAAGTCGCTGATGGAGCCGTCTTTGATTTGGACTTGGAGGATTTCGTTGCGTTTTTCGAGATTTTCGGGGCGGTGGCGCAGATCCGTTCCCTGTTTGGAAGTAACGGCAAGCGAACCATTTTCGTCTAGAATCATGTAGGCTCCGCGGCTTCCGCCACCTTGCTCAATGTAGGTGACAAGTGCTTCAAGGAACGCGACGGATGTGAGGGCGAGCGCGCGGTCTTCGTCGATTCGCGGCAGTTCCAACGGCGATGCGGCGCGGATGCCGCGAATCTCGATGTCGCGCATGAGTTGTTTCGCTTCGCGGAGGGCGCGGGAAGCGGTTGCGTAGGAACGGATAAAGGCATGGCTGTCCGTCATGCGCTGCTGGATTTGCGGGCGGACGTCCTTTGCGTTGAGGGCCTCTGTCTTGGGGGCGATGCAATTGCGGTGGAAGTCATGCTGTTCCGCGATTTGGCGGGCGGCCTTCTGTGTGAAATCCGCTTCGGAAAGCGGCGGCTGGAAATAGATGTTCGCAATGCGTTGCGCGGCGCGAACGGCGCCGACCTGCGTCGCGTTGAGGGCACTGCCGCCTGGCCTAACTCCGTGTGTTCCACAAACTTCGCCAATCGGGAAGAGATGGCGGAGATTGGATTCCCACCAGAGATCGACGGAAAGGCCGCCGTTGCAATGCTGTGCGCAGACGGCCGTCTCCAATGGCTGGTGGAGGTCGATGCCATGTTCCGCATAGAGTTCGATACTTTGCGGATTCATGTGCATAAGTCGTTCGTATGGCGTTGCCTGCGTCGCGCCAGATTTCAGCAGATACTGTTTTGCTTCGTCTTTCAGAATGTCGATGGAGAACGGTTCCATGCCTTCCGCAGGCGTGGGATTGCGCATGAAATCAATGAAGACGCGGCGGCCGGCGGCGATTTCGCGATGGACGGCGATGTCGATGATGGAGGAACCGCCGTTTTGGAGGCGTGCGGCGTGGAACGGCCACTGATAGCCTTTCAGGAAGATATTGGTGGCCATGGACGGCATATCGTCGAAATAGTCATGGAGGAAGAACCGTTTGTTGGAGACGCCGTCGGCATCTGTGGAGAAATAGTCCGGAATGACCTGCTGGTATGTTCCGGAGAGATTCCAGCGGAATTTCGTGGAGGCGAGGCCGAATTGGAGCTCCGTGAGATTGTTTCCGGCGGCTCCCGCCTTGAAGGCGATGCCGTGGGAGCCAATCTGCCCATGCGGCCAGACGGAGATTTTGTAAAGCTCTCCCGGACCGCCTGTTGCGAGAACGACATTCGTCGCGTTGAAGACGGTGAGACCAAAGTTCGGTTTCCAGAAATCGTCTTTGTTGAGGCAGAGCAGGCCGATGACGCGTTTGGAGCCGTCCTGCGTCTTGTCCGTCAGCAGGGAGATGGCGGTATGATGGTCAAAGATGGTTGTTCCATGCCTTTGGACTTCCTTCAGCAGGCATTCGAACATGTAGTGGGAAGTCTTTGGACCAGCGGATGTTGCGCGTTGGCGCGGATCATGGTCGGTCTTGTAGCCGACGTATGCGCCGAAAGAATTGTGAGGGAATGGGACGCCGATTCGGCAGAGATCGAAGAAGGCCGGAGCGGAGCCGAGGGCTTCTACGTAGGCCGTGTCGCCGTGCATCATGCCGCCTTGGAAAAGCGATTTGGCGAAATCCATGGGGCTGTCCGGCTCGCTGCCGAAAATGCCGAGCTTGTAGTAAGTCTGCTTGTCCGAGCCGGAATTGTTGGAAGTGCCGTTGCCAAGGCGATCTACGACGACGGCGACATCCTTCATGCCGAGCTCCTGCAGACGCAGGGCGCATTTGAGGCCGGCGGCCCCTGCGCCTACGACGACGGTGTTCAGCGAAATCAGCGGGCATTCGAGCGATTGTCCGCCGGAAAGCGGTATGGAAATAGTGGAAGTGTGCATGGTTTTGAATGGGATGTTTTTTATGGATTCTGGTGATTTGTTTAATATATCTCCAAAAACGGCTGTGCGAAATCAAAAGGCGGTGATAGATTATACATAAATATGGGACGAAAGGGACAAAAGGGACGAAAAGGGTAAACAGATGAATAAGTGTTTGAATAACTATCCATGGCGTCTGACGGGATGGATGCCGTTTGTGTGGCAGTGGGCACCGCGTGGGGCGGAAGGCAACGACCATCAGGCATGCATTCGCGGCGTGGAAGGAATCGTGCCCGGCTCCGTGCAATTGGCGTTGCGGAAGGCTGGCCTGCTGCCTGATTGGAACGTCGGTTTCCAAGCCCGTGAATGCGAATGGGTTGAGAACCGCCATTGGATGTATTCGACTAATGTTGAATTGCCGGACGAACCATGCGAATTGGTCATCGAACGGCCAGACGCCGCTGGATGGGTATTGCTGGACGGTCAAATCGCCGGCGAATTCGCGGGCGCGCATCGCACTCATTGCGTGGCACTTCCGCAAAAATCTGGCCGTCATCTGCTGGAAATCGTCTTGGCGTTGCCGCCGGACTGGCAGGGCCAGATCGGCTGGACAAGCCGCATCGGCATGACGAAACCGCGTTTCTACTACCAATGGGATTGGTGTCCGCGAATCGTGCAGGCGGGCATCGCGGGAAACGTGTTTTTGCGG
>JAFZAB010000245.1 GCA_017548425.1 Victivallales bacterium | reverse complement strand
TCGGCATTTTCTTTGTCTTGACACAATCCAGCAAATAGGAATTGATTAATGTCTGATATGGCAGGTTGATATTCGCTGCCAAGGCTTTGAAGTATTCGATGACATCCGTATCCAGGCGAATCGTCACAATGGTTTTACCAGCTTTTGCGTATGGATTCTTCACAGCATTGCTGAAATCGTATTCATCTCTCATGGTCATTTTCTCTGTCTTTTCCTTATTGTGTTTATTTATGTAAATATAAAATATTGATAAAATATTGCTAATTGTCATATAGAAAATTGCTTTTTATTACATGTTTTCATTGCTTGAAAAACAACCGCTATTGGTTAAAGTAAACAATTATTATTCATTAAGGTAAAAGCTTAGCATCCCATAGGCATATCATGAACGAACGAATCCAGAGGCTGGTCCATCAAGTTTTGACGAGCGACATCAATCCGCCGACGCATGAGATTGAATGCGATCCGTTTGACGAAAAACTGTCGGAGCCGATGTTCGTCGCCAAGCGGTTCTGCGAGTTCTACAATGCGCAGCCAATCGTGCTTGGAGACGACAATGAATTGATCGGCCATATCCGTTTCGACAAGTCGCCTGTTCCCGCCGATATTTTCCATCGTTCAGGCCATGCAAAATTCCGTGAAGCCTCTGCGAAATATTACGCAAAACCGCAGGAGAATCTTTGCACATTCGAATGGCAGCATTCCAATGCGGATTTCGGCAAGCTTATCCGCTTGGGGCTCAACGGCTATGTGAAGGAAATCAACGCCTCACGGAAGAAATTTCTCGGCGAACGCGGCCATTTGCAATTTCTCGCGGCATTGGAACGTGTCATCCACGGCATTGGACAACGGGCGGACGCATGCCGTCAGCATTGCGTCGATTTGGCTGAAGCCTGCGAGAATCCCGTTCGCAAGGCGACGCTGTTGCGGATGGCGGCGAATTGCACGCAAGTTCCAATGAATCCTGCACGGACGTTTGAAGAAGCGGTGCAGTGCGTCTATTTCTGCTTCGCATTTCTGCCAGACAGCATCGGTCGTCCCGATCAATATCTCTATCCGCTTTACAAGCAAGGCATAGCGGATGGAACGCTGACGCCTGAACATGCGACGGAACTGATTCAGGAACTGTTCATCATGATCCATGGCCATACGCCGTTCAATTCCGGCTGGGCTGGCGACAAAGGCGCTGAATCGCATTTCGCAATCGGCGGCTACACGATCGACCATGAAGACGGCTTCAATGAATTGTCGAAACTGATCATTGAAGCGATGATGGACATGCCGTTGATCCGTCCGCAAGTCTCCCTGCGATGGAACAAGAAGACGCCGCATGATGTCCTGCGTTACATGATGGATTGGGAGCGAAAGGACAAGAACAAACGCATCGCATTCGTCAACGACGAACCGCGCATCGCAGGGCTCATGAAGTTGTTCGGCCTGCCGTGGGAAAAGGCGTATGACTACATCATGGTCGGTTGCAATGAACCCGCTTTCCAAGGCGGCATTTCGCTGGGCGGCAACACGGTGAACATCGTGCGTTCGTTGACGAACACGTTGACGAAACGTCGTTCGGAAATCTTGAAATGCAAGGACTTCGACAGTTTCTACGCGATTTACGAGCAAGAGCTTCACAATGATTTGTTCACGATGCTCGACTATGGCAACATGTTCAACGATCTGCGTTCGCGAGACTGCAATGTGTTGTCGTCTCTGTTTTTAGACGGCTGCATCGAACGCGCGGAGAGTGCGACGCGCGGTGGCGCGTCGCTGGCTCGTGGTGGCGGCGCGAATTTCATGGGAGCGACGAATCTTGTCGATTCGCTGGCGGTCATCCGTCAGTTCGTTTTCGAAGAGAAAAAAATCGCCTTCACGGATTTGCTGAAGGCGTTGGACGATGACTGGAAAGGCGCGGAAGACATGCGGCAGATGATTCTCAGCCGTGGACGGTTCTTCGGCAACCACGATGAATTGTCGGACAGCATCGCGCGTCGCGTCTATGAAAGCGTCTATGCGTTCGCCGCAGGGCGGACGGATATTTTCGGAACAACGCTGACATACGGCAATCTGACAGGCTACAACCAACATTTCGCATGGTTCGGTGCGTTGACGGGAGCCACGCCAGACGGCCGTGTCGCAGGTTCGGCCTTGACGTTCGGCAGCGGACAATCTTACGGAAAGGACAACGACGGCGTGACGAGCCATCTGCTATCTGTTGCGCAAATGGACACGACCGGCATCATGACGGGTAATACCATCATGAATCTGACGGTCGATGAACAGACGGTTCGCAACGATGAATCGTTTGAAAAACTCGTGCTTCTTGTCGAGACATTTTTCAAACAGGGCGGTCTGCACATCCAGCTGAACCATGTTTCGCGTGAGGAACTAATCGCCGCGAAGGCGGATCCGCAGAAATACAAGAGCCTGCGTGTCCGTGTATCAGGCTTTTCGGCGACGTTCATTTCGCTCAACGAGGCGTTGCAGGACAACGTCATCAACCGCACGACGGAGAGCCTTTGACGGAAAATAGCGGCGTTTTGATGTAATATTTTACATCCTTTCGGAGAAATACAGGAAAGAGATAATCAGCGGCAAACAACTTGAAGGAATAGAACATGAAGACTTTTGAAGATTATAAGGCTTTTCTGGCGGAAGTGCGCAAGGAGACTGGAATTGACGCGTTGGTTCCTGATGAATCGGGACTTGTGACGGTCAATGTTGATGAAGCATTCAATGTGAATCTCCAGTTTGTGGAGGCGTCGGCAAGCATCCTCTGCTTCGTGGAAGTGACGCAGCTTCCAAGTGACGCTCCGAAAGAGGTTTATCGCGATTTGCTGGCCGGCGGTCTCTTCGGCCATGAGACGGGAGGCGGTTTCTTTACGTTGGAGCCTGATACGGAGACGGTTGTTTTCAACTACTTCTTCGATCTTGAAGCCATCGAGGACGACGTGGATGAATTTGTCTCCGCTTTGGAAAAAATCATGCAGTTATGCGACGTTTGGGCTAAGCGGATCAAGGGGATTTTGGAAGACGGTGAACCGTCCGGAAGTACGGAAAACCATATCTTTTTCCATCCGTAAATGATTAAAATACAGGGGTAGTTTGACATGCCATTGTCCATAAACGATTTCAAAACTGTTGCGCAATCGACTTTTTTCGGTTCGCGGGATATTACCGTTGACAAAAAAGAACATGCGAAGCTCGGCAATCTCGTGTTTTCGGCGGGAAAGAAAGCGAACGAGGCGACGATGAAGGCTTTCAAAGCCGCACTCGAAAACGAATACGGCGTCTTCGGTACGCATGCGTTCGACACGGTCGTCGGCGCGCGCCATCAGATGAAGAAGTCGTTGCGTGCATGCGATGTGAAAGCCACGCTTTCGCAGATTGAGACGCTCAAGAAGAACCGCTTTGCGAATGAACTGAGCCGTCAGTTGGATACGAATCCGAAGTTTCGCGAACTGCCTGAAGCGTTGCGGGCAAAAGTCAGAACTGCCGTCGCGGACGCACCGTTCAAAGACTGTGATGTCTCGAAGTGCAAGACACCAGCTGACATGTCACGCATGGCGGCGCGTCGTATAGACAGCGCCATCCGCGAGAAACGTGAACTGGATGATGACATTGTTCCGCTCGCTGGTCGCAAGAAGACGGAGACGACGGCAAAAGCCAATGAGCCGACGGGACTTCGGAATCTCAAGACCATCTTCAAAAAAGGCACGACGTCCGTTGAGGACCGCATCAAGAAAGGCACGCTTGGCACGGGCATGCGCGTCAATCGAAGCAATACGAACCCAGTCTTGCTTGACAAAGTGAAGACGAACGGCGTGGAGCCTGGCTTCATCTTCCGCAACGATTGGTCGAAGGACGATACGCATGGCTTCATGGCGGACATCAATTCTGACGAGAGCAAACAGGCTCTGGAAACGCTGAAAAACCAGAATCCTGAATTGAAAGAGGCTTGCAAAGGCAAGTCGTTGCGCGAACAGATCATGCTGGCGGGGCGCGCCCATCCCGCCGCTGTGGCGGCCGCGTCGGAATACATGCTTGAAAAGGCGGTCGCCGTCGCGCTCGGCACGAACGACAAGAACGAACCTGTTTCCGACAGCGTCGCCAATCTCGCAAAAGCTCTTAAGAACTATTTCGGCGAATGGGATTTGAAAAGTCTGGACAAGCGTGTGTCGGATCCGAAGAACAACGAGATTCTCAAAGAGGCGAAAACAGAGCTGTTCACAGATATCCGTGATGCCGTGATGGACGTGAAGACCGATGATGCGGAATACGCCAAATCGCCTGTCTTCAAGCATTTCGCAGATCGAGCCATCATGAAGCTGGACTACAACGAAGGTGACCGTTTCTGGAAAGGTGATTCAACCAAGGCCAGTACTTTCCGACGTCCCGAACGGATTCTCACGACGCGCAAGCCGATCTTGGGCTCAATCTACCGTTTCCAGACACGTCAGTCTGCGGACAAGATTTCCGCAGGCGCTGTCACGGAAGCACTTGCAAATGATTTGACACGGCTGGCCGGCGTTCCTGCGCAGGAGCTTGAAATCGTTCGCGGAGAGTATTCCGACGGTCATCCGAAAATCATGCTTGCTGCGAAATTCGCCAACGGGTACAAGGATATGGAAGACGGGATGCTTCAGGACGGCCGCGCCATTCCGCCGACGAATCCAGACGGTACAAAAGGATCTGAACCTGAACCACTTGGAAAATACAAGGCGTTCTTCCTGCTCACGGCGGACCGCGACGGCATCGGCAAGCGTGGCCAGAACAAAGGCTTCATCAACGGCAAGTTCTTCGCCATCGATCCGGGCCATTCGCTCGAAGGGAACGGCAAGTATTTGGAAGTGGCTGATGACTTCTCCTTCAAGGACACATACGGATCCAGCACGAAGCCGCGTTTCAACAACTTCTCCGTTTTCGACGACGATACGCGTTTCTCCAAGCTCCAGGGGCTGGTCAATTTGAGGGAAATCAATCAATCCGGAGCGTTCGATAAGTTGTTTGATGACTACCGCAAGGCCTTTGATCCGAATGAGAAAGGTATTTCTGACACAGAAAAGGCGCTTCGCACGAAAATCACCGATGACATCAATAAGAAGCAGGCCGAATTCAAGGAGTCGTTGAACAAGCTCCTCAAGGTCGGCGGCATGCAATTGGAATTGTATGACGATCTTGCGAAGGAGGGCCCCGCCATGCAGGAAGGCGCCATCGAAACCATCGCCAATCTTGAAAAACTCACGTCGCCGACGACATGGGTGAGCAAGAAAGGGCAGGTCGCGCTGAAGCATCTTGAAGTCAGGCCTGAAACACGCATTCCATGGCGGGCGGGCGTGGAAGGCAACAATCTCGTCTATCATTGCGACAAGGCGATTCCTGAGAAGGCACGCGAAATCCTGCAAGGAATCGCGACCGAACATGGCGCCACGTTGGAGACGGACGCTTTCGGAACGACGCGTCTCATCATGCCGAGATCCGCCGGGCCGGAGTTTTTCGCGGCGTTCAATGAAGACAAGGTCGCGCAGTTGACGCATCCGAAGGAGCATGCCATCCGTCAGCTTGGCGGCGACGGAACGCTTGAAGCAGTGTATTACAAGCCATTCGAACCTGCCGTGGACGGGAAGGATCCTAATCCTCCGCTGACAGCGGAACAACTGCCTGAATTCCTTGATATTGAAGATGACAGGGGGCATGTCGTCCATCTGCCGAAAATCCACTATGAGACGATGGCGACGACTCGTTGTTCAGGCGTCCACCGTCCGCGTTCCGTCGGGGAGCTTCGTGCGCAGATGGAGGCCCGGATCCATCGCGGCAACGAGATTTTCCGTGCGCTTCAGGCCGGCAACGTCTCGCGTTTCGAGGCGAGCGAGCAGAACATCGCCGCTCTTACCATCGCGCTGCATGTCGCCGCCTTGAAAAAAGGCGAATACATGTACCGTGGATCGTTCTCCGTTGAAGACCAGGCCGGCAACATCGCCCGCTGGCTTGATACGAATAAAGATATCTACCTGCGCTCTTCGACGCATGCGCGGCCCTATCAGCAGATGCAGGTGGACGGCCATCTGAACATGCCGCGCGGCTTTGACGTGAAGGAAGGCATGGGCGGTCTGCTCAATGGCATGCGCACGTTCCATTATTTCTCGTTGCCTGATCCGAATCATCTGCAAGACGCGGGCGGCAGCGGCCCGAAACGGCGGCTGTTCCTGAAATGCGAGACCTATGGCATCTATTGGAGCACGGCGCATGTCCATCCGAACGACAAGAAGGCCGCCCGTTCGGAAGGCATGCACACGCGCTGGGCGCAGTTCGGCGATGTATGCGAATCTATTGCGCACATGGCGTCGCTCTTCCGTTCGTTCTCGACGTCGAAGACGGCTAATGGCATCCGCAAGGAGAATATGCCCGATACTGTCAAAAACACGCTGAAGGAAGCGGAAGTGACGCTGCGTGCGAACGGTTTCATCCAGTTGGCCGAAGGCATCAAGATGGAAGACGTCCTCAAGGGCGGCGGCATCAAGATGTTTGTGGACAACTTCATGAGTGGTCTCCGCAAGCTTTCTGACGACAGGGCAATGGAGGCAATGAACGTGATACAACCGTTCATGGACAGGCTTGACAAAGAACTTAACAACTTGAAAATCAACAACGACGATGATCGCATGGGCAATGAAATCATGATTGACGAGAAGGATATCTGAGAAATATATGCGGTTTGAAACAAAACATTTTAGTGTTGAACGCCTTGTAAGCGAAACGGTCTCATTGAAAAAGAATTGACTTCACGTCATTTATATTATAAAATTGTGTAACATTTTATCAGATTATGGAGAATTATTGTTGGGAAACGGAAGACAACAGGTGGCAAATAATCTATCAGGAGATAATGAATGACAAGCAATCTGGAAAAACTGGGCGAAATGGCATCTGAAATGTGGACGGAAAAAGCCGTCTCCGCAGACGATATTGGTTTTGTGCTTGAATTAGGTGACGTCAAGATGAGTTTCTTCTCCCATGACGGTCTGCCCAATACAGCGTTCTGCCGGGCTGTCGTCGCCTCTCTTGGAGAGATGAAATGCCCGGGCGAATTCGCCGAGGAGGCCTTGTCCGGCAACTTCTTCTGGAGCGGCACAAATGGCGCGACGCTTTCCTACAATGAAGCCGAAAACGCCTTTTATCTGACGGATCGTTTTGACGATGATGCGTTCAGCAACGAAGACGCATTCGAAACGTATGTCGCCGGCTTCATGAGAACGGTCATGGACTGGCGTGAGCGTCTTGCCATTTATCTCCCGGAACCGCAAGATAATGCAGAGGAGGTGCGCTGATGGATATCCGCGAATCATTTGAACAATGCCTTGCCGATTTCGGCAAAGTGCTCGGCACGGAGCTTGTGTTCGAAGAGGATCATTGCAATTTTACGGTTGACGGCACGGTGGAAATCGAGCTGGACTACTATGATGATTCGGATGTCGTCGTCGCTTGGGCGACGGTAGGCGAAATGCCTGAGGATGATCTTGCAGGTGATCGCGCCTTGGTGCTTCTTGCAATCAACGAGTTGGGCGGTCCTGCTGGCGGATACACGCTTTCAATGGACGCGGATACACGTCGTGTCATCGCCCACGACAATCGTCCTGCGGAGGCTTTTGATTCGGCGGATCGTCTTGCCGCATGGCTTGACGCGCTTGTGGAGCTGGTGAATGCCATTCGTGAAGATTTCGCGGAGCGTTTCCCGTGCATGGATATCGATGATGACGGGGAGGAGGAAGAACCATGACACAAGGAATCAACGATAACATGCTGGGCAGCCGCTTTTGGCTGGTCAACGATTTTCAGCCGCTCCAGCAGAATGACAATGCGTCCAATGTGGCTGTTGCCCCGGGAAGACAGCGGCATCCGGCCATCAATGTCAAGCATGATTCGACGGTCTTTTCATTCGTCACGAATGGCGGGGACGCAATGGTGAAATCCGCCATCAACAAGGCGGAGATTTTCGCCGCGTCCCATACGCTGACGGAGGATGAACGCAATCAGGAAACGGTCAAGGCGAATAACAACAAACAATATCTGTTGGGTGATGAGGATGCCGTCGCTGAGTTTATGGAAGAGGTCAATGCCATTTACGCCGACAAATTCGGACAGGACGGCGCGAATTTCTGCGCGACTGCGTTGAATAAACTGATGGTGACACGCGAATTTGACGAACGTGCGAAAATCGCCCAGAGTAATAATCAAGTTTTGGCGGGGGCCGGGCTGGATTCCTTGAAGAATGCCGTTCTGGGGCTTGCTCGCATGCTCCAAGAAGGGAAGATTTCTGAAGATGCCGTCGTCATTTTGTCGGACTCCAACATCTACGATGCCTCCAATAAGGCTGATCTGCTGCGGCTTGTCGCGGATTCAGCTCAGAAGACCCGTGAGCTCTTTATCGGCGAAAAGCGTTTCAATGCGTTGATTCAGCAATGCGAAAATCTTCTGCGTGATAACAGGCAACAGCTTACCCAACAGGATATTCAAGCCATAACTGCCATGATCGCCGAACTCAGAACCCTTGCGAATGTCGCCATAACCTGTCGCCGTCTGGCGTCTTCCGGTATCAAGACGGATTATAAATTCACGGATGACACGGGCAAGGTGAAGTCTGATTCGGATTTCCAGGAGAAGCAGATTAAACAGATCCGCGAGTCCCTGCGGGCGTTTCGTTATGATTTGGACCAGCGGCGCGGCACCAGCATGAAAAAAATGGAACGTATGCGGCGGTATTTCGACGATAAGTTCTCAAGTTATTCCGGCACGCGCATTGGCTTGGCGATGTACACGCAGATGCAGGACGCGGATAATCGCTTCAACGAAAAATTGCGTCAAATTCAGACACGCATTTTGGGACACGCCGCTCCTGAACCGCAGTTGGATGCCAACGATCCATACGCCGGGACCACCGGTGAAGTTGCCTTGGGAGACAAAATCAATCTGAATGCTTCGGCAAAGGCCGCGACGCATCTGTCGCATCTGACGAATGATCGCATCCGCTACCATCGGTCAGGCGCGGAAGAGAGGGCCAAAGCGAATGCGAAAGCCATAAAGAATGAACTGGGCGACATCGCGAAATCTGGCGGTGAACGGACGGTCACCTTCCGGGCAGGCGTGGATTTCCTGTTTGATTTGAACCTCGGCTTCGCGGAGGCGGATGCCAAGGCGGGCTTTACTGGCAAGGTGTCTGCGCAGATAAGTGTCAATAACAACGATGGAACGGTGTCGGTCACCTATTCTGGGGGGGCGGATCTGCATGCGAAGGCTGGCGTGACGCTCGGAGTGGACCGCGACAAGGAAGGGGATAATCTTAAAGGCGGTTTAGGCGCGAATATTGGAGCGGGGGCAAGTCTGGAAGTGCAGCGCAGTGTCACGAAGACTTACGCGAATCTGGATGAATTCATCCGTACGGCAACCAAATACAATTTGGTCATGACGCCGCGGCCTCGTGAAGTGTTCTATGCCTGGGCTCCCAGATTGGTCAAAGGCCTTGGCCATCTCTTCATGCTTGGCTCGACGGCGTTGGGGTTCCGTATCAGCAAAAGCAAGATGGACCAAGTCTCGTACGGTGCGGAACTGCGCAACCGCAATGTCTTCGGGCCTATGTCCGGGCTTTTCCTGAAAAAACGCAATGTGGAAGTGCTTGGCGAACGGAAGGCGACGGCCTTCAGCGGTAGCGCCAAGGGGACGGCAGAGGCTGGTGTGTTCTATGCGAACAACGGAAAATATGATAGCAATATTGAGTTTGGCGGTTCTCTTGGCATCAGCCATTCGCGGGAGTATTTTGTCAAAAATACAATATACGTCTCGTTCGCCAAATCGCTTAAGACGTGTTCGGATGGCTTCCTGAGGCAGCGTTTCAATAGCGAATTGGACAATCAGGTCGATTTTTTGCCGCAAAACGACCCATGGCGGATGAGCATCAAGGAACTCGTGGAAGGCACGGATGTCCAGCCGCCGGCAGAGCATTACGATGCGGGGAGGATTGCTCCTTCCTTTGCGCGCCTGACCACGATGCTTCATGAATTGGAGGAAAGCGCGGCGAAAACCGCTCAGAAGGACAATGCCTTCTGGAACCAGTTCGCCGCCAAGGCGAGAATCCTAGCCGTCGCAGTCGCTCTTCTCGCGAAACGCGCGGAAGCCTTGGAAGGGGTTGACCCCCAGACGGTTGCCGCGAAAAAGGCGGCGGAGGCCGCGAGCCGGTACATCATCCCGCGGATCGCCAATCCGATTGTGAAGCTCCCTCATAAGATATATCAGGAGAAGTTCTTCAACGTCTTTAACTTCGGCAAACCGCCGATGACGAAGACGGTGGGTACATTCAACGTCATGTATGATTTAGGGAACGGTAAAATCGGTGACAGCCTTGAAGATATAGGCATCGGGGAAAGCAAGTCCAAAACGTTGCTTGGATCAACTGGTAAAACGCTTGCGACGGCAGGCACGGATTTGGGCAAAGAGACGATATTACTGGCCCATAAGATTGAATTGAAAGTCACCCGTACGCGCCCAAGAACGAATACTCCGGATGTGCGTCCATGGGTAAACAGCAAGAAGACATTGGTTGATTTACGGCTCACGGCGGCCATGCCGTTGCGTGTTGTGCTAGAGCTCGTTGTGCGGCATTTTGCGAAAAGCGTCGGCGGAGCATCGGATGAGCAAATCGATGAGTCGAAACTGAAGGATGAAATCAAAGATGCCCTGCTGGATACCTTGAAGACAACGGTGGAGGACACGGCTATCCAAGGCACCGAGCCGTTGCTGAATTGCACGATTGGACAATTGCTGAAGGAAAACAAAGGCTTCCAGAAATTCATGGGCGGACTCGGCTTCCTGAAACAGGCTTACAATGAAGCCTACACGTTTGAGGACGACATGTTCAAGACGCTCCGTTTCACGTTCTCTAATGGACGCTTCGTCAGCTTCTCGATGTCTGATGACTATGATACCGATGCCAAGCTTGAAATCAAGCCGCTGCCATTCCTTGGCATCGAATTAGGCCTGTCCTCCCATACATCTGTGAACGACTACACGATTTTCAGGAAAGCCACGGCCAATATGTTCATGGACGCGGCCTCCGACTACGCGACGGCCGGCAATATGGAAGGTTTCAAGAACTTCCTGGTTCGTCACCAGAACCATGTCGTGCGGATCATCCAGGCGGGCAAGGAGAATGCTCAAAATGTGGCGAGGCCGGACGACAAATACTGGACGAAAGATTGCGAAAGCATGTCAAAAATCATGCGTGAATGCGATTTGTTGCTGAACAGCTTGGCAACGCAGCAGAATGAAATCGGCGAAGAGGCGAGAAATGTTCGCGCGATATTTGATGCCGTCGTCCACGATGTGAAACAACAGGCGGATGACATGGAGCCTGCGGACGTCTTGAACTTGGCGAATAGGTTCTTCAGGACGACCGCCAACATCTATACGCTCGCCGCAATGGCCAACATTCAAGTTCCGCAAAACAACGTTCAAGCTCCCCAAAACAATGGTCAAGTTCCTGTGAACAATGATCAAGTTCCCCAAAACGACGATCAAGTTCCCCAAAACGACGATCAAGTTCCCCAAAACGACGATCAAGTTCCTCAAAACGACGTTCAAGCTCCCCAAAATGACGTTTGAGCTCTTGCGGAAGAAGAGAATGTGTGAATGGCAACAAGATTTCCCCTAATCTACAATCTGTAGATTAGGGGAAATTGCCGATGCCGCTGAAAAAGAGACGAATGGGACAAAAAGGACGAAAGGGACACGTTGCATCCTCACTGAGTTTTGCGTGTCCCTTTTGTCCTTTATGTCGCTTTTGTCCTTTTACATGTTCTTAATCACAGCATTGATGATTTCCGTAGCGGCGTTAGGCGCACACGTATTCACGCCTGCCTGGACTTCATAGCCGCCGCGCGGGAAGCATTCGGGCATCGGAACGTAGTTCGAAACGGACTGCGCCAATTCGATGACGAATGTGTATTTGAACTTGCTTGCCGCTTTGATGGCCTGCGAAATGCCGTTGAACGGTTCACCTGGAAGGGAGACGAACGCCAGCTGGTCGCCCAGTTCGATGGCGGTGATGCGGGCAGAATGGGACGGAGTGCTCTTTTCACGGCAGTCGATGACGCGTTGCGCGAAATGACGGAGCGCGGCGGGAACTTTGTTGGCGAGATCTTGGCTTTCGAAATCGCCTTCCTTTGGAATGTCGGGCACGGTTGCGAGCGTGTGTTTCGCTTCGGCAAGCTCTTCATCGGAAATTTGCCGATGCGGGATGACGACGGTGCCATTCTTCACAGTGACGGATTCCGCCGTCACAGGTTCCAGCGAATCAAGGGCTTCCAGCACGATGGCGGCATAGCCGCGGCCGATGCGGACCGCTTCGTCGTAGCGTGTCTGATTGATTTTCTGGCGGAAATCGAAATGGTTGATATTTCCGGAAGCGTCATCGACGACGAGTACGGGGATGCTGGCCTTGAGGGCATGCTGGATTTCCTGCGCGAAACGCCCAGGCCAGTCAGCGGAGACAATGTTTCCACCGATCGTGTCGCCGTGGTTGGCGATGTTGCAGAGCAGGGCGGCGATGCGGCCGCCTTGGATGACTTTCAGAATGCCGATGGTGCGGTCGAAATCGCATTCCGGCTTGTCGATGTCCGGATTGCCCCAGCCTGGATTCGTCAAAAGCGTGCCGTTTTTCATCCAGTAGCGGCGGACGAAACCGTAGGGGTTGTTGTAAACAGTACCGACTTCCAGCGAGCCTGGCAGGCGGTTCATCATGGCGCGGGTGAGGGCGCGCATGGTGGCGTCGATCGTTTCATCGAACGCATATTTCGTCCGTTCGTCCCATTCATCGGGATTGACGAAGAACTGGGAGCCCGTGTGGGTATGCGTCGCGGAGATGATGAGGCTGTCATGTAGCTCTTCGCCGAACTTTTCCGTGATGCGTTTTTTCAGCTCATCGAATATGAGCTTATGAATGCTGCAGAGATCGAAAGCAATGAAGCCGAAGGTCTTGCCATTGCATTCGATGACAAGGACTTTGACGTAGAGGTCGTCGTACATGCCTTCGTTGGGGCGTTTGTTGAAATAACCTGCGAGACTGACGCCGGTGGGCGGCGTGATGATTTCCTGTGCGTAGCCGATGTTGAACATGATGATTGCCTTTTTAGTGGTTAGTGGTTAGTGATTAGTGGTTAGTGGGATTACAATTTGCCAAGACGTGCGTTGATGGCGAGGGCGGGATCGATGGGAACATGGACGCGTTTCGTGTCTTTTGTGACGACGATGCGCGGCGTGGGGCGCGGAAGGCGGCCGTTGAACTGCGGAAGCCATTCCTGCTGGGCCTGCATCATCTCTGTCGCCATCGCGCGGATTTCGTCTGGCGTGAGGCGGGCGGCGGTGAGCGGATCGAGGGCGCATGCCCAGACGACGGCTTCCGGATCGCCGCTCAAGGCGGCTTCTACGGAAAGCCGCTGGACGGAGACGTTGCTGTTATTCAGTGCGGCAAGTTGCGACGGCAGGTTGCCGACATAGGTCGGATGAAGGCCCGCTCCATCCGCGAAAATCGGCACTTCGGAGATGCAGTCGTCGGGCAGATTGGCGATGAGGCCGTTGTTGCGGATGTTGCCGTTGAAACGGAACATGCGGTTGCATTCCAATGCTTCAATGATGTAGGAGCAGTATTCGACGCTGCGCGGCGGCAGTTCGACAGGCTCTTTCTCAAAATAATCCGCATTCGCGTATTTTGTTTCAAGAATGCGCGTCCATTTGAGACAAGCCGCCGTTTCGCCGCCGAAATCCGGCTCGTCGCAATACCAGTCCATGCCATGCTGATTCTTGCGGAAATAGGGGAGGTATTCGGAAAGATGACCCGTCGATTCCGTCATGAAATAGCCGAATTGGCGGAAGACTTCGCCGCGGACTTTTTCGTTGGCGTAGTATTCAGGCTTTTCAATGCGTTCGCGCAGAATCGGATAGAGATCTTTTCCATGATGTTCCAACTTGATGAACCACGCCATGTGGTTGATACCTGCGCATGTGTAGTCGATCTCTTCTTTTGGTACGCCTGCATAGCCTGCGAGAAGATCGAGCGTCGTCTGGACGCCGTGGCAGAGGCCGACGACTTTGATGCCGCTGTCCGCGACGGCCCAGCACATCGTCGCCATGGGATTGACATAGTTGAGCATCAACGCGTTAGGGCAGAGTTCGCGCATGTCCTGCGCGACATCCCGCATGACGGGCAGCGTGCGCAATGTGCGGAAAATACCGCCTGGCGAGAGCGTATCGCCGATGCATTGGTCAACGCCGTATTTGAGCGGAATATCGACGTCCGCTTCATATGCGCGAAGGCCGCCGATTTTGAATGTACAGATGACATAATCCGCGTCTTTCAGGGCTTCGCGGCGATCCGTCGTGACGGATACCGTGACGGGCAATGGATTGGCCGCCAACACTTTATCGATGTAGTTCTTGACGCAGGACGTGTGACGCGTCGTCGGCGCCATGAGGGAGAAATCCACCTGCCCGATGCCGGGGATTTGGATGATGTCGAGAATGAGCGTCTTGCAGAAGACGAGGCTTCCTGCGCCGATAATGGCTATTTTCATGTGGCTTCCTTATTGACGGATGGTGATGGTGGGCTTGATTGGCGCTTCGAGTCTGAACGAGCGGAGCGAATAGGGCGGCAGGTTGATGGAATCTCCCTGATATGGACGGCCTGTCACCAAATCGGCAGTGATGTTCGCTTGTTGGATTTCCGCCTGGGCAGGTTTGTCCGACGTGTTGACGATATATAAATATGTGTGGTTGTTGATGGTGAGATAACGCGCCTTGACGGTTTCCGTGCTTTCCGGCAGATCGTTGAAACGTTTGGCGGGCAGGGCGCGGAAGGCTTTCGCGAACGGAATCAGATAGTCCTCCATGCCGTAGCTGCCGATGAGGAAGCCGCCTTTTGTGATGCCAAGCAAGTCGTTGTAGCGCAATGGCAAAACGTAATGACGCATGGCGTGGTAGCCTGAAGGATTAAGCGTGCTGACGCGCCACCATGTTTCGCCCAGCCATGGAACATCGCGGATGGGACGGCAACTGGAATTGAAGTGGCTGCCGGATTTGGCGGCGATGGCGGACTCCCAATAGCGGTCGTGCATGTGGAGCCACGGCTGGACGGCGTTGTCGAGCAGGCGGAAGAAGGCCGGACGCGACTCGTATTCCAGCAGGAAGTTGTAGTTGTCGTGATTTTTCGGGAGGTGGTGGTTGTCCCGCCAGCGGAAATCGGCGGGATAGTCGCCCTGTGCGAGAACGATGTTCGGGCAGTCTGTGTAATATTTCGGATCAAGGCCACCGTTGCGGGATGAATTGATTGTGTGGTCGGGCGAGCGGTAGTCGTCGTCATCCATGAACGTCATGCCGTTGAACGATGTGAGAACGAGACGCAGGTCTGGCCGGGCGGCGGCGAGTTTCGCGGCGATTTGCTTGTAGAATTTGGCGACTTCGCGGCAACGGAAGTCGATCCACTGCTCTTTCGCGTTGGCCATGATCCAGTCGGCATAGAGTTTGCCGCGCATGGGATCGTTTCGATCAACGGGCACGGCGATGCCTGTGGCGGCAGTGAACGCGTCGATGGCGTAGTCATTGTAGCCGCAGGTGAGATCGCCGAACCATGCGAAACTGTGGAGCGTCAGATGGAGGTTGATTCCTTTGAAGGAAGGATGGCGGACGCCTTCCTTGATGTAATAATCAACTTCATTCATAATCCGTTCCTGCACAACGGGATGGAGAATGTTGTAGTTTGGCGGCGTACCATGCCAGCCGCCTGGATTGGGCTTGCCCGTGTTCCAGATGGCGATGGGCGTGTTGTGGAAGGAGCCGTTGTCGATGGCCTCCTGCGTCACTTTCATATCTTCAAAATAAAGGTTGTGCCAGTTGAACGATGGGATGAACTCAAGTCCTTCCAAATCAAACTTTTGCAGGAATCCTTCCATGAAGCCCGTGACGTGGTTGCGCGGGTTGTATTCGTTGCCGATGCGGCCATGATACCAGACCAGCGGATAGGTCAGGAGGTTCTGGCCGGAATATTTCATGTAGGCGACCATACGGTCGAGCATGATCTGGAAGCCGGCGGGACTGCTGCCTTCGCGTCCGAAATCGTAATTGATGGCAGGATCTTCAAAATAGACACCGATTGTCCGTCCGGCTCCATCTTCCTTGGCCGGAGGAACATACGACATGGCAGGAAGACCTGAGAGCACTTTGGAGATACGCAGTTCCGCGATGGCGGCGGGCTTGTTTTGGCGGGCCGTCATGAAAATGACGGCTATGTCCGTGGAGCGCGGGAAATAGAGGCACTTCTGCGTGATGAACGTGTTCGTGTTGGCGTATTCGCCGCCCGTAAGGAAGCCGTTCTGCAATTCGTATTCGGAGCCTTTGATTTTGGCAGATTGGGCGACGACATCGACGGAGCGGACTTTGTCGTCAGGATAGTCCCATTCAAGGAGATAGATGGAATCGGCGTCCGGCAGTTTCGCGCGGAGGACGAAGCGCGAACCTTCGTCGTTGTCCGTTTCGAGATATTCGCGGCCGTTGAGAGACGCGAGATGGACGGCTCCCATTTTAGCGAACATTTCCGACGGCATGTCCAGTTTCGGGACGATGGTGGCGACGGCTTGCAGTTCCAGTTTCGCGTTCGCTGGCGCGCTCCATGGATTCGCGCGTTTCATGACATGGACGGGAATATCCATCGACTGGGTGGAGCCGTTGGGCATGGTTCCGACGGCTTTGACGATGTAGTCTCCTGACTTGCAGGCCGAAGTAGGAATGGAAATATCAAATTCCGCTTGCCCGTCGGGCTTGGCAGCGGAAGAGGCGGCGATGGCTTGTCCGTCACCGTCCAATAGTTTCCATTCGATGGACATGTTTCCCATCTTTGTGGCGATGACATGCACTCGAATCGGCTCCGTGTTTCCTTCCAAAATGTAAGGATGCGGGATGGTGGCCTGGAAGGTTGGAACGGTTGACGCAAGTTGCTGGATTTCAGCTTTGGAGAGCGGAGCGGAATAGATGCGGAGGTCGTCGATGAAGGCGTCCGCCTGCTGATTGTCGCCAAAGACGCCCTGCAGGCAGCCGACGAAGAGTTTTTCAAGTTCAGGCTCTTTCAAGACAAGATGGAGCTTGCGGCCGCCTTTGGAGATTTTCAGCGGTGAATTGCCGTCTCCTGTGAGGCCGGGCGTGGCGGGCTTGCCGTTGATGTAGGCGATGGAGCCGTCTTCATCCCAATTCATGACGAGATGATACCAACGGTTCGGTATAAACGATTCCGGGGCAACGCCATATGAATCGAAAATGTCGCTTGTGTCCCAACGGAGGCGTCCGCCATATGCCCAGAACCAGATGGCTCCCGAACCATGCCGCTTTTTCGGATGGTTATGGGAGATGAAACAATGGTAGTTCTTGGGATCGAAGGGATTATCCATGTTCGGATTCCATTGCGGATTGACCCATAGGGAGATGGCTCCCGCGTTGCGTTGGATGTTTCCGGCGGATTCGTATGAGAGGACGGAGTTTGCGGCGCGGGAAGTATGCAACGCCTTGCCGAGAATGCCGTCAACGAACGACAGATGGTCGTTTTGGATCGGATTGGGATTGCCTTTTGCGAAATCAGCCGTTGCCGTCTCGTCGAACGTCGCATGGAAAAGCAGTTCGGCCTTCCGTGGTTCCTGTGGTTTTTCAAAGACTTCCATCGGGATGAAACGGACGTCGTAGATGCGGAAGACGGTCGGATCCATGAAATCGAAACGGCAATGGAAATTGGCCATCTTCTTCGGCAGATCATAGACGCCCTCAATTGTCCGCTTGTCTTGGTAGGCGTTCTGGTTGAACAGCTTGTAGTAGTGCTTCCCTTCCAATGTGCGGCCTTCGAAATAGATGCCCGTCCATGATTTGTCCTTTTCGGCGGAGATGTCCATTTCGATTTTGTAGGCGTAGGCGGGAAATTCCACCTGCTTGACGTTGTTCCAGCCGATAACGACTTTTTTAATTTTCGGCTCGTCTTTGATGCCCGTCAAATCCATCACGATGGCGTCCTTTTCAATAGTTAACTTCACATGGTCTTGGAAGCCAAAGGGTTCCGTATGGAGTTCGACAACCATATGGTTGTCGTGGAAAAGATACAGATGCTGATCGTCTTTGCGGATGGTCAGTTCTGATGGATTGATGAATAGGGAACGGGCTTGCAGACAAGCGGCAAGAAGGCAGAGGATAATGGCGATGTGTTTTTTCATGGCTTGTAACATAGTGTGAATCATCCTTTAACGGCTCCGGCCGTGAGTCCTTTGATGATGTGTTTCTGGGCGAAAATATAGATGACGAGCAACGGGACGACGACGACGGCCAAGGCGGCGCATGTCTCCGCAAGATACATGCCGCGTTCGCCTTTGAAGTTGTTGAGTGCGATGGGCAGCGTGGCGTTGTCGGGCCCGAGCAGCGTCAGCGCGAAGGCGAATTCGTTCCACATCGTCAAGAAGTTGAAGATGATGACGGTCGCGAATGCGGGGCGTGCGAGCGGGATGGCGACATGGCGGAAGACGTCCCATGCGTTGCAGCCGTCGATTCGCGCGGCTTCCAGCAGTTCGTTGGGAATGGTCGAAAACGCGCCGCGGAGGATGAGAATGGACACGGGCAGCGCGAATCCGATGTACGGCCCCGCCAGCGCCCACAGCGATTCCTTTAAATTAAGGTATTGCGGTCCAAGCAGAAGATTCAGCGGAATGAGCGTCACATGGACGGGAATCATCATGCCGAGCAGGAAGGCGATGAAGAGGGCGTTGCGGCCTTTGAAATCAAATAGTGCGAACGCGAACGCCGCGCAGGCCGCAAAGGCGACGGCGACGACAACGGATGTGACGCAGATGAGCAGGCTGTTCAAATAGGCATGGCCGAAGTCGCCGCTGGAGAAGACTTTCGCGAGATTCTTCAGTACCCAGCGGTGCGGCAGCGCGAACGGCGCGGCCTGTGCTTCCGCTTCGAGCTTGAACGCCGTCAGCACCATCCAGAAAAGCGGATAGGCGCAGACGAGCAGCACGGCGAAGAGGAAGACGTGGCGTAAGATTGCCGTGGTTTTGGGTGTGAGTTGATGAAGGGACATAAGCGACATAAGAGACTAAAGCGACATGCATGGGAGGGACGCACTCCTGTGCGTCCGGTCACGCAGGAGCGTGACTCCCGAACATAGGCCGTTAAGCTTTTCTAAGCCGTTTGGCCTGAATGGGCAGCACTACTAGAAGCGCAATGAAAATCAGCAGGATGGCGGCGGCGGAACCGTAGCCGAAACGCCCCTGGCCTTGGTCGAAGGCGAGGCGGTAGATGTAGGTGGCCATGACTTCACGGTCGTTCTGCGGAAGTCCGGCGGCCATCAAGTAGATGAGATCGAAGTACTTAAGGGAGCCGATGACGGATAGCGTCGCGGAGACGGCGATGGTCGGCTTGAGGGCGGGGAGGACGATGTGGCGGCAGATTTGCAGTTCGTTCGCGCCGTCGATTCGGGCGGCTTCATAGAGTTCGTCCGGAATGGCGGCGATTCCCGCCATGTAGAGAACCATGTGGAAGCCAGTATATTGCCAGCAGATCGTGACGAATATGCAGAGAAGTGAAACGCTTGGGAGAAAAGGACTTGTGCTCGGCGTCGCAAGCCATGGGAAGGTGAAATCACTGCCTGTCACAAGCTGGATGAGTTTCGTGACGAGACCGTCTTCCGGAGCGTAGATGTACTGCCATAGAATGGCGATGGCGACAGTCGGCATGACCATCGGCGCGAAGAACGCCGTGCGGAACAATGTGCGGAAGAACGTCTTGTAACTGAGAAACAACGCCAGCAGGGCGGAAAACGGCAATTGGATGACAAGCGATCCGACGAGCACGAGGGCGTTGTTCATGAGAGCCCGCCAGAAGATGGTGTCTTTCAGCAACAACGCGTAGTTTTTGAAGGCGACGAAGCGCGGCAGGGGAGAGCCTCCCCATTCGAAGAGGCTCATGCGAACCGAGCCCGCGATGGGCACCAAAACAAAAAGCGCGTAGATGACCAACGCGGGCAGGATGAACAGATAGGGTGTGCTGAAACGAGTCTTCAAAATAATGGTTTGCGCCTCAGACGGTTATGCCGCCTGAGGCGCGTTTGCGAGAAGGTTCAGAGCTGCTCGATTTTGACGGGCTGGCCGCCGAGTTTGGCGGATTCCGCGGCGGCGAGAGCGGCGGCGACGGTGCGCGCTCCTTCGTAGATGCTGGTCTCGACGGGCGTGTCGTTGATGATGCACTTCATAAAGTCCGCGATTTCGGCGGAGACGTTGTGGTTGGCGATGTTGACTGGCATGGACGCAAAATCGAGCCTGCCAGCCATGAATTTCTTCGAGCAGATCTTGATGTCGGGGCTCGTGTTGTCGCAGATGATAGTGCCTTCCGTGCCGTAGAAGCAGGAGCGCATCGTGTAGGGGCGGACGCAGCCGATGGAGACGAGAACTTTGCCGATGACATTGTTGGCGAATTTGTAGATGGCGATCGTGCAGTCGTTTACGGGCCAATCGGCAAGGCATTTGTGGTTGGCGAAGGCGGAAACTTCATAAGCTTCGCCGGCAATCCAGCGGAGCAGATCGACGGCATGGCAGCCGCCGCCGATGAACGGTTCGCGCCGTGCATCGACACGCCAGTTGTTGACGCCTTTCGCGCTGTTGTAGTTATGCGCGTATTCGCTTTCCACGAAGTAGAGTTCGCCGATGGCGCCTTGATCAACCAGCCTTTTGGCGAGCGCGAAGCCCGGAGCGTAGCGGCAGACCTGCCCGATCATGAATTTCACTTTCGATTTTTCGACTTCGGCGATGATCTGCTTGGCTTCCGCAAGATCGAGCGTCAGCGGCTTTTCGCAAAGGACATGCTTGCCCGCGCGGATGGCGGCGATGCAGTGTTCGGCGTGGAAGAAGTCGGGGGAGGCGATGGAGACGACGTCGATGTCCGGATTGGCGATGATGTCGCGATAGTCCGTCGAGGCTTGCGCGACGCCGAATTCGTTTTTATTGGCGTTCAAACGCGCTTCATCGACGTCGCAAATGGCCGCCAATTCGCAATTTGGATGGTTACGGTAGCCGATGCAATGGCCATGCCCCATGCTCAATCCAATCACACCAGCCTGGTATTTGCCGTTTTTCATGTTGACTCCTTGAATTGTTATAATATTAAATGGTAACGGATGGTTACTTTCTGACGATTTTGAACGTCTGGTTTTTCTCCGGCTGGCTGCCGAGGAGATTCCAGACGGAGAACGCCACATGGCTGACTTCCGTGGTCGTTTTTTCCGGAACGGTGAATTCACGTGTGAACGTGGCCGTCTTGCCAGGGGCTATGTTTCCGAAGTAGAAGAACTTGCCGTCGAGCCACGGTTCGCGTGAGAACGTGCGGATGAGAACGGTGCCAATTGGCAGTGTGCCATGGTTGGCGACATCGATTTTAACATTGACAATTTGACCGGCCTTGACGGATTCCGGAACTTTGTAGGAGATGATGAGGCCGTCTTTTCCGTTCTGCCGAAGTTGCGTGAAATCAAGCCCTAAAGATTCAAGAACGTCATAGGTGGGCGGCGCGTTTTCATCCACGGCCTTGCGAACAGCCGTCGGTTTTTTCAACAGATCCCGCGTGATGGCGATTTTCTTCTCGCCCAGCGTGGCGTGGGTGATGACGATTTCCGTCGTGTTGTGCGCAATTGGGTCGAACGGAGCCAGCAACTTCTGATGGACGTCCGTCACGCGGCCGTCTTTGTCCGTTGTGTAGTCGATGCCGCCGATTTGGAATGTCTCATTTGCAAATGGCTCGCCGTCAATCGTTTTCGTATTCGTATAACGTTCGCCCTGCATGAGTTCGCCTTGAACGACTTCCGGTTCGACCTTTTCGCGGTAAACAGGGCCTTTTGCGTTGTCCAGCGTGGCGACTTCCACGATGGTTTCGTACATTTTGACCATGTGGAGCGTCTGGATGGTTTGTTTGCGGAAAGCGAGAACGGGCAGGCAACCGGCCGTCTGCTCAAGCGCGACGCTATAGCTCGGCGCCTCTTCCTTTTTTTCAATCTGCTCTTCCACGAAACGGCCGCGGCGTTTGAATTTCGTCTGGGCGGAGGCCTGCGTGGCGGCAATCGTCAGGAGGCAGGCGAGAAGAATGTGTAGATATGTTTTCATCGTATTGTCTCCCAATGGTTTATTTGTTTTCCTGCGTTTCTTTTTCTTCTGGCGTTTCGTCATTCACGGCTTTGACAAGCGCGTCCAGCCGTTGGCGAATGCCTGTCCGTACAGACGTGATGATCAGGAATCCAAGATTCTTGTAGGAGGCGTCCGGAAGTTCGCCTGTGTATTCGAGTTCGGACAGCAGATGCTGCGGATCCCAGACGGTCTGGAGTTTCATGCCAAAACGCTCCGCCGCGCGGCTGTAGTTGACGTCGTCGGGCGCCCAGACGGTGGTGCTCCAGATGGCTTTTTCCGGCAGGACGTTGTAGTTTGGAAGGAGTTTGAGATGCTTCAAATCTGGAATCGCATACAGGCTGAACTCATATGTGGAGAGCCACTTGCAGAATGCGACGGCCTGCGTGTAGCTCGCGGTGGCGTTGGTATTTTGATATTCGCCGGAAATAAACGGTTCGCGCTGAAGGGCTTTTGCTGTGCGCACCTCGTCGAACAACGCGTCCGGCACGCAATTTTCAGAGATGTAGAAAGCGTTTGGAAGCGTGCCGATGAGACGCATCTTCAGGCCGCTTCGTGTCGTGAAGGTGGTCGGTGGCGGCAACTTGAAAATAAGAGCTTGAACGTTGTCATTGAGCTTCTTAAGCTGAAGAGCCATCAACCGTTGGGCGCGGGCGAATTCGTCCATGTACTGACGGCATTCCACAAGCCGTTCGGATTCCTGAAGGGAGAGTTTCGTATCAAGCAGGGCGGCACGGATTTCCTCTGCGAGATCCGCCTGACGGCGGTTCGCGTTCAGAATTTCCTTCTGAAGTTTGGCGACGCGTTTCTGCAGACGGAGGTATTCCATGATGCGCGTATCAACGTTCTCGATGGTGGAGATGCTTTTGAATTTGGCGGCGATTTCGCCTGCTTCGCGTGCCCGATGGTTTTTCTTATCCAGTTCCGTGAGCGTGAGTTCGTGCAATCGTTTCTGCGATGTGACGGCGGGTTGTTCCTGTTGGGCGGGCTGCGGCTTGACGTCCGCTTCCTGCGCGTTCACAAGAAGCAATGGGGCGATGGCTAATATGGAAAGAATGGTTTTCTTCATGGATGTCCTCCGATTGGTTGGGGGATGGATAACGACATTACCTTAAACTATAGAGTGACAATGGCTATTTTCAATATTCGACACACTAAAGCGACCAAAGTTTTTTCCCTTTAGTTGAAAAATCATCAAAATGAACCATATTATAGATACGTATATTGGTCCGGTAGCTCATCAGGATAGAGCAACTGCCTTCTAAGCAGTAGGTAGCGAGTTCGAGTCTCGCCCGGACTACCAGTTTAACCCCTGTAACTCCAATGAGTTACAGGGGTTTCTTTTTGTCAGTTTCCTTTTCTTGAACTTTCCGCTCTTTTAGGTACAAATCCAATAGGGCATCATGGTCAAAGTACAACCACCTTACCTCCGATGTGGTAAGGACCTTTCGAAAATGTCAAGAATGGTTGCCAGCCTTTCCTCCGAGACGGAATTGCCGTAGAAAAGATAAATGTCTCGGCGCAATTGCGTATTATCCCACTTTTTAATGTACGCTTTCCAATTCCAATAGTTTTGGCCTTCCTTTCCCCAAGGAAAATCAAATACCAATTTAAGTTTTTCCTAGGATGGCGGCATTTCTTCCGGCAAGACGTCTTGGTGGGAATGAGCTTGTAACCGTTTAAAATCAGCCCAAGCGTCCTGTGCATGATAGTCATGTTTCCACCCCATCACGACTAAAACCTCGTCGGGATGCGGAACAAGCGGGAAGTCGTCCATGGAAATCTTCCGCATATCACGGTGCGTCGAGAATACAAAAACATAAGAAAGGCCGATTCCGCCATTGAATTTCCGCACAGTCATTGGACTGTTCACGCCAGGAAGCTTGCCTATTTCATCTAGCAATGGAGCAAACACCTGCTCTTCGTAAGAGTGCATAATTTGCGGACTTTCATCCCAAGGCAATATGTCCAATGGAGAGCCTGCCTGAACTTCCTCGTCAGGCAACTTCAGATTTTCCGTCAATTCCGGTTTGTTTTTCGCGGAAGCGTAGATGAATTTTTGGAGCATATCCCGATTTTCGTCTCGACCACATTCCTTTCCAAACCACTTATATTCGTCCTTTGCGTACTCCATGTACATTTCGCAGGTCGGCAACGTGAGCCATGCCTCCCAGAAGCCACGCTGCGTCGGCATCCCCTGCGGACGCCTAGACGGCAGTCGTTTGCCGAGCGGTGTGAGCACAATACGGCATTTTTCAGGAACTTCCAGATATTCACGCTCTTGATTCCACTCTGTCGCAGAAACACGCCTGTGGTAAGGGATGCTCTTGCGGAATAGCGGCTTCCTTTGATAGTCTGGGGCTCGTCCCTCTTGTATGAATGGGATGTCTATGACCAGCACGGGACCCTTAACTCCTGGATAGGTATCCGAATACCGAAACAAGCTTTTGGGGGAGGTGTGCAATGAATATAGATCTATGTAGGTTTGCGCAATGGCGTCTATAAATGGCTGGAACATCGGTGGAATGCTTTCAGATGGAGGCAAGTGAATGGATTCCCTGTAGGTCTGGGCGCCGTGCTTGCGCATCGCCGTTATCAGCCTCTCCTTCTCTGCACCGTCCATTGCCGTGTTCGCCATCACGACATCTAGAGGATTCAGATTTGAAGACGAAAAATGAAGCTCACCTCTCATGTGTTCCCAGTCGTTGGGAGAAAAACCGTTCTCCAACAGCAGAACCATAAAGTCAACAAGCAGCTTGTCATTGGGCGACGCGTGATCTTTATCCATCAAGTACTTCAAAATCCAATAGGAAAAGCATCCTTTCAGCTGCTCATTTCGATAATTCACCGCGTTGGACCCAGTGCGTAGTTCGTCCTCTGTAGGTCGTTGGAGCTCTTTCGGACAACCATTCCTGAACACCCTTTGCAATATTCTGTAGGTGTATTCGTCCAGATTCGATTCAACTTGAAGCAATTCGATCGGGACCTTTGCGCCATAGTTGAGCAGCAATTCAAAGGCCTCTTCGTTATGATTCAAGTACGCCTGATACAGCAATGGCTGATTTTTCAGAAACCAGGGAGAAATGACGTTCGGCGATACGCCTTTTTTCAGTTTTGCTTCCAATCCTTTCAAGTCGTTGGAAGCCAGATACGTGTCCAACGGGGGATTACTGCAATAGTATGTGTACAGCCCGAGATCAACTGGCAGGAGAACGGTGTCCAACACAACTTCCAATGGAAAATCCACGACGAATAATGTTATCGGTATAATCGCCTTGAATGCGTTGGTGGAGCGAGGAGCGTGAGAAACAGAATCCATAATGCCCATACTGACTGGAAGAGCAGTGAGGCCCAGTGTACCACAATAAAAACGATATGGTGGTGGAACGCTCCCATGTTTGTCAACTAGAAGAGTGTTAACGCGCACACACCCCGTTCCGCAGAGACAGAGAAGCAACACACAAGAAATGATGAATAGTTTTCTCATACAATAAATCCTGTGACCTTCATTCGCTCTTGATTTCCAGTCGTTTGACTTCCTTGATGTCTGGTATGAAAACCTTTGTTAGATTCCTACTATAGCCTGCTTGTGGTTGTCTGTCCAACGTTACTCAATAAATAATCTAAAAAGTGTCGATGAAGTTAAGGTGCTCGACACTTGGCTTGCCTATTCTGTGCTTACAACACAAACGAATTACAATTTTCTAGATGACGGACTTTTCAAGAAAGAATACTAGCAAAAAGGCATTGTGCCTTTATAGTATTTCTTTTATGAAATAATTCACTGAGCAGTTGCAAGTCAAGAAAGAAGGAATGAACAGATGCAAGGTCAATGTCCAAAATGCAAGGGTATTTTTGGAATGCAGCAAGAGTGGATAGGACGGCTGATACAATGTCCACATTGCGGAGAACAATTTATTGTTCAATGGCCACAAAATCCAATACCAATGGCTCAAAATGTTCAGGATAATGGACAGCCTGTCAATTCTCCACGTGCAAAAGACGAAGACATTTCCTCCGTAGGGGCATTCGGTTGCTATCTGAAAGTATTAAGGCATTATGCTGATTTTACTGGGCGTGCTTCCCGAAAGGAATATTGGTTTTTTGTTCTTTTCAATTTTATTATCGCATATTGTATTGGATACATCAGCGGTTTATTGGGACTGGGAAACCTACTGGGACACATATATTCGCTGGTGGTTTTGCTACCTGGTATAGCGCTCGCCGTGAGACGGTTGCATGATATCAATTGCTCGGGGTGGCTTTTCCTGATCATCCTTATTCCGCTAATCGGCGCTTTATTGCTTATTTTGGATTTTGTCAAAAAGGGGACAGATGGGCCGAATAAATATGGCAATGATCCATATGGCGCGGTTCAGCCCCAACCGACTGTTCCGCCAATGAGTTAGGCTATCCCATTATTCATAGGCTTTTATAGCGGAAAGAATTCTCGTGTGCAGGTCTGTCGGCAGATGCTTCAACGCCCATTGGGCGCCATCGATTTTGGACAACATGACGCCATCCTGCCGATAGGCCTCGTAACGGCAACGATTTAGGATGCCATTCGGCGTGTCGTCATCTGCGACATTTTGGCGGAAACTGTCCATGACGGCATCCTTTGGGACAGGGCCGAAAACGTCTTCAATTGGTTTTCCGTAAAGGATGATGCCGCATTGGCGGACGACGGCGAAATAGGCCGCCAGATCGCCGTCGCGGCCTTTCATATGTTGTATATAATCTTCCGGCGACGTGAGATAGCGTTGCGTATGCGCAATGGAATAGTGGAGGCAAAACGGGACTGGATGGGACACATGAAGGCAGTCGGCCAACGTGACGACGCTCCATTCAAGACCTTTTGGCGGAGCTATTTCAGATAGGCGAAGCGTCATGTCCAACAACAGCCGTTTGGCGTCGTCAGAAGGCTCCGACTGGACGACGAGCAGGAAATCGACATCGGAGACATGCCAACGGAAGGCTTTCTGCGCGATGGAGCCGTGGAGATAGATGCCGACGAGATTGTCGCCGAGAATCTCCTGTATGGCACATGACAGTTTGTCGAGCAGGACAGAAAGTTCCCGCTGCTCGTCGTGTGGCATTGATTGGCGATAGTCCATGGGCATGATGGTGACAAAAAAGGCATCCCTCTTGCGAGCGATGCCTTTGATTTCAGGAAGCCTTACATGGCTTCAAAACGTGTTCAGACGATTATTTTGCCTCGGCTTCGACGATTTTGGCTTCCGTAGCATTGTTCTTGACGGAGGCGACGCCTTTCTTGAGGACGGCTTCGGTCGGATAGGTTTCGCTCTTGCCGATGATCTGGCTGTTCTTCGCCTTCAGGACGAAATAGACTTCGCCGTTGGCGGCGGTCTTCGTCTCGAACTGAGCGTCAACAGCGGCGTTCTTGCGGACGGATTCGATGCCTTTCAGGGCGTTGCGTTTCGACTTGTACTGCTGGCTGGACAGAATGATTTCGCCGTTGCCAGCTTTCAGGTTAAACATGATTTTCCCGTTTGCGATCGTTTTCAGCTCAAATTTGCCAGCCATGATAAATCTCCTTGTTAGAGTAGGGGTTATGGTACTTTTACCTAAAGCACCTGTAAAAATATACAAGCGAGAACAAACGAATGCAACTGGAAAAAACGCATATTTTTCGGAAAAAATGCAAGTTTTTTCATGAAAATGCAAAAAAATCGCTTGTGAGGCTGGAAAATCGCATTTTACAAGAGCGACTGCCATGCGGTTAGCGCGGCAGATAGCGGTCGGCGATGTCCCAATAGTGCTGCCAGTCCTGCGGCGTCTGATCGTGTTTGCCCGTGCGATAGTGGAAACTGATGTCGCCTGTGATCGGCACATCTGGCGGCGGCATTTCCGTAGCGGGAAGGCCTTGCGAACCAAACAGGCGGTAGATGTCCGACGCGGCGACGGCGGAGAGGAATTCGCCGCGCGGATCCGCATCTTGATCGTCCGTTGCGGTGGCGATGACGAGCGGTCGTGGGGCGATGAGAGCGAGCAGTTCATGCTGGTCGAACGGAAGGTCTTCCTCCCGCCAAATGAACTGGTCGAGACGATTGACGAACCAGATCGGCACATGCCAGTCGAGATGCTGCTGGAAATGCTGCGACAGGTTTTCGCCGTATTTCCGACGATGGAGAGCGCCGCCGCAACAGCCTGAATCGTTGGAGATGACGACGGCGAACCGCTGGTCGATGGCACCCGTCCAGAGGGCGGTCTTGCCGAGACGCGAATGGCCGTGGATGGCGACGGCTCCATGGCGGATTTCCGGCTGGGCTTCCAGACAGTCGAGCCCGCGGGAAAGGCCCCACGCCCATGCTCCGATGGGCGTGTAGGTTTCGTTGATTTCCATCATATCGACGTGGTCGTAAAAGAGTCGGAAGACGCTTTCGTCCGCATGACCGGTGACATCGCGGAAGATGTCGTGATAGCAGATGGTTGCGGATGCGTAACCGCGTTGGACGGTCTCCTTGAAGCACCAGCGGTTGATTTGGCAGCCGCGTGGCTCGTTTGTTCCCGTCTGGATTACGTCGTCTTCTGTCGTCGTGGTGTGGTTGCCTTTGAAATTCAGTCCGAGAAATGCAGGAACTGGCTTGTTGACAGCGTCTTTCGGCAGATAAAGAAGCATAATGAATGCGATGGACCGACCGTTCTCCATGGCGGCTTCGATGCGAATTTCCTTACGGACGGCGATGCCGTCCAAGGCGTCGCCTTTTTGCGAAAGGAGTTCGAAGCGAAGAACTTGCGGACGCGGGAGGATTTCGCCATATTCCCACTTTTTGAAAACATCCAGAATTTTCGTCCGCTGGAAATTCATCCATTCTTGCGCGGTGGCGATGCGTGTGCCGTCGTCACGAAGCAACGGATCGGGCAACGTGTAGTTCGGGACGTTCTTTTCATCGCATGGATAGCGGCCGAAGGGGCGTTTTTCTGAAGAGGTGTATTTCATAATGGGAGATGCAAAAATGCTCGATTGTTTTTGTTAAGGAAACCACAAATTACACAGATTGCCTGGCGAGGCCTTCGGGCGCAACCAAATGATAAATCGCGCAATCTCCTGCGTCTCATGTCCATTTGTCTTATGTCTTTTGCTCACGTCTCGCGTCTCACGTCCCTCGTCAAACCGCGTGATGGCAGCGCCAAGACGCCCCTTGGGGCAAGTGAAAAGCAATCAGGATTGCTTTTTTCGGGAGGGCGTGAGACGTGGGACATGAGACGTGAGAAGGCAAGAGACGATAAGACGTTGGACATTGGGATGGACAGGAAAAATCTTCACATAAAAACAAGAAAATGAACTATAATATAAAGTATTAAAAATCAGATTGCCTCGCAGACTTTTAAGTTGTTAGTGATAAGTGGTTAGTGGTTTGCAAGAATGTCACGGATGGCCTTTGTAAGCACGGTGGCCATGTGCCAGGCGGCGTTGTCGTTGGGATGGACGCCGTCGGGCGAGACTTCGTCGGTGCCGTAGAAATCCTGTCCGTCCATGAAATGGAGGTTTGGATATTTGGGCATGCGTTCTTCGCAGAACTGTTTGAAAAGCTGTTGCAGTTCAAGCTGCCGGGCGTCCAGGTCAGGCTTCAGCCAACCTTGCAGATGGCGAGGGGCGGTGACGAAGAGGATTTGCGTGTCAGGCATTTTCGGGCAGACATAGTCCAAAAAGGTGGGCGTGTTCTCGCGGATGATGGCTGGCCACATGTTGTGCATGGGATCAATGACGAGCATTTTGACGTCTTGCAGTTTCACAAGCAGTTCGGCGATCTCCATCTCCATGCGGCAACCGCCGGACAGACCGAGATTGAAGAGCGGCATATCCAGATTGCGTCCAATGATTTGCGCGATGCCGAGGCCCGAACGGGTGGAATACGCGCCGTGGATGATGCTTGTGCCGTAATAGACGAGTTTGTTGTCTTCGCGCGGCGGCAGCAGTTCGAAGGAGGCATCTGCGTCCAGACCGATGGAAATCTTCAGCAGTTGATTGCGCATTGGAAGATAGAGACGGCAACGACGGAGCTTTTTCGGAAGGCCTTCCAAGATTGGGTATTCCAGATGCCGGTCTTGGAAGCACTGGCAGTCTGTATAGGCGCCAGCCCAACGCCAACGCGATTCGTTGTCGTCGTATATGTAGAGATCGACGCCCGAATGGGCGCAGACGCTGAAAATCGGTCCTCCCAATTCTGATGAGGCCAGATCCATTTTCACGCGGAACGTGGTGGAATCCGTGTTGAAATAGCAGCACATGCCGATGGTCGTGTGGATGTTCGACCAGACATGCGGCAGATGCTTCACGGTGACGGGCATGCGGTCGAACGGCGATTCGCGTTCCATGTCTCGCCAGGCCATGCCTTCAAAGTTTTCGGGAAATAAATTGCGGTAGGTGATTTCGGGAGTGCTCATGGTGGTTTTGGGGAATTTTTACTGGGATATCTGGGATGATGGGACTTCTGGGATATCTGAGATTTCTGAACAACATATAAGATATGTTGTTATTAAATGTATGGGGAGTTTTGCATAAGTCCAGTTGAGAAGAGGGGGAAAATTCCTCTGAACCATTGATTTTTCACAGGCGATGGATAAATTGTTCATATGGAAATGACAGGGTGAAAACAGAGGAAAACATGAAGCATATTTTATTGATTATCATGATGTTGTTCGCGCAAGGCGTGACGGCGCAGTATGTCATGAAGCCGACGGAGCATTGGCTGGAATTGCGCGCGCATGTGACGCATTTCAAAGATGCGCGGACATTTCGCATCGTCGATGATCGCGGCGTCATCCATCAATTGGCGTTGGGCGCGGTGGAGCCGCCTGAACGTGGCCAGCCGTATTTCAAGGAGGCGTTGGCGCGGGTGACGGAGTTGATGAAAGGAAAGGACATCGTCGTCAAACATCGCTATTTCGATCAAAAAGGGCAACTGCTCGGACAGATTTACGTGGATGGTGTATGGGTAAACAAAGTCCTTGCGGAGGAAGGACTTGCATGGTATGGCGATCCCGACGGCGACGCTCCCGAACTGAAAGCCGTTGCGGCGCAAGCTAAACGGGAGAAAAAAGGCCTGTGGAAGAACGAACGGGCCGTGCCGCCGTGGCTGCATCGGATTGGAAAAGTCTCCTATCGGCCCGGCATGGAAAACACGGAGCCGCCGAAGGCGAAACGCTACCGTAGCACAAACGAGCCCGCTGGCGTTGTTCGGTGATGGTAACGACGGCGTCCCGCCATTGAGTGGTAACGACGGCGTCCCGCCGTTGGGGGGCATAAACGCCCGCATGCATATTGTTAGATTGTAATAAAATCATCAATTGAAAAAAATAGTTGAAAATCCTTTGCGGGAAAATATAGTATTGTTGGAAAGACGCTGATTCTAAGTTTTTTGTATCTCGCCTGAATCGGTTGTTCGTGCTGAAAAAGAGAGTGTTCAAACACGGAGGTGACGACGATGACGAAGTATTCTAAGTTGTTTGGGTTGATGGCGTTGTTTGTCTTGCTATGTTTGTTTTGTGAAATCCATTGCAGGGAATTGTCGAACGGTCTTGATGGTGCTGTTTTAGCCGTTCAACCGACGGATTCGGAAATGGATTCATTCGTCAATGCCAATCATTTAATGGATCAGGAATGGCAATCTGTCGAAGTTGATGATGACGATGGTGACGACGATGACG
>JAFZAB010000244.1 GCA_017548425.1 Victivallales bacterium | reverse complement strand
CTTCAACGTCCTCTGCGAAAAGCCCATGACCTATACCACGAAAGAGGCGACCGAACTGAAGAAGACGCTTAAAGAATCCGGCAAGCTCTTCGCCCTCATGCACAACTACAGCGGCTATCCGATGATCAAACAGGCCAAACGCCTCGTTGCGGACGGCGTGCTCGGCAAGCTCTGCAAAATCAACGTTGAATACTCCCTCGGTTGGCTCGCCAGCCCGAATGCCGGCAAGCAGGCCGTGTGGCGCGTCGATCCGAAAATTGCCGGTATTTCCGGCTGCATGGGCGATATCGGTACCCACGCCGAACAGCTCATCAACTATGTGACCGGTCTGAAGATCACGGAAATCTCCTGCGATCTCGCGACATTCGTCGAAGGCCGCCAGTTGGATGACGACGGCACCGTCCTGCTCCGCTTCAACAACGGCGCTCGCGGCGTCATCTTCGCGTCCGAAGTCTCCACGGGTGAAGAGAACAATTTCATCCTCAAGATCTATGGCACGAAGGCCGCTTTGGAATGGCATCAGCAGTCTCCGGAAGACTTGATCGTTCGTTCAAACGACGCCCCCATGCAGGTTTACCGCCGCGGCTGGGCTGGCACGTGCGACGAAGCGAAAGCCGTCATCAACCTGCCCGCCGGCCATCCGGAAGGCTTCCTCGAAGCCTTCGCCTCCATCTATCGCGCATTCGCGGATGACATCTATGCCCTGAAGGCTGGTAAGAAGCCTGCTGGCAACTACCCGGGCATTCAGGATGGTATCGACGAAATGAAATTCCTTGCCGCATTGGTCGAAAACTCCAACGGCGACAAGAAATGGACGAAACTTAAATAATCTGTTGTCATACGGCATGGCCGCATTGAAACGCGGCCATGCCATCCCTCTTTAAACACTTGAAAAACACCACCTTAGAAAAAACCGCCAAAAAGCTCAGACGGAGGCTTTGGTTCGCGCGTTTCAGGCGTGACTTCCTCCGCCTGCTGGTGGTTGTGTTTTTCATCTGCGGGGCGGTCGTTTTAGGAATGCGGCTTCTGTCCTCCCCGAAATTGCCGTGGTCCGTCATGCTCGCAACCACGGCAGGCGGTGTATTCATCGCCGTCATCGCCGCCCTGCTGACAAGCCGTCGCCATCTTCCAGACTGGCGGCGGCTTCTTGCCTGGATGGACGCCGCCCAGCATGGCGGCGGCCTGTATGTGACGGCTTTGGAAACGGATTTGGGCGAATGGCGGCCCGCTCCACCCACGGCGGACAAACTGCCTGAAACCATTTCATGGAAGCCAGCCATCGCCCCGCTGTTGCTTTCCATAGCGTTTTTAATTGGGGCGCAAATGATTCCGATTTCAGAGAAGGTGATTCAAAAAGAACACCGTCTGGATGTTTCGGAAAAAGTCGCCGAACTGGAGGAGAAGATCGAATTTTTGGAGGAATCCGCCTTGATTCCGGAAAAGACCGCGGAGGAGTTGAAGGATACCATGGAGGATCTTTCCTCCCAAAACGACGCGAAAGATCCCGCCAAAACCTACGAACTTATCGACGCCGTGACGTCGCGCATCAATTATGCCGCCGACATGGCGTATGAAACGTTGGAGACAGAAGCGTCCATGAAAGAGTCGTTCAGCGCCATGCTGCAGGAAATGCTCGACAAGCATGCGCAGGAAAACCAGTCGCTGTCCGAATTGGCGGAACTATGCGATCAGTTGTCGTTCTCCAAGGAAGATTTGGAGAAGCTCATGAAAGAGATGCCCAACCAGCCGCAACTCAGCCCGGAGGAAATCCAGAAGTTGATTGAAAAACTGAAAGAACAGGGCAAAACGGCACGGCAACTGCAAGCGAAACTCTCCGAGAAAGGTTTGTGCAAAGGCGAAGGCAAAGGTCAAGGCAAAGGTCAAGGCAAAGAAGGCGAAGAAATGGAGGCCATGCTCATGCAGTTGGGAGCGCCTGGGCAAGGCGGTATTTCACGCGGACGTGGCGACGCGCCGCTTGACATGAGCGGTAAGACAGAAGATTTCACGGGAACCTTCAAAGAAGAGAAACTGGAAGCCTTGATGAACAAAAACGACAGCATGCTGTTGGAAACGCAAGCCGTCAAACCGGATGTGAAACCGTCCGACATGGAAGCGGGCCGCGCAGGTTCGCTCCAAGGCGGAGACGCAGCCGTCCGCCAGAATCGCAGCCACATCCACCCGCAGCACCGAAACGCGATTAAAGAATACTTCAAATAACTTAGAATCTCTAGAATCTCTAGAATCTCTAGTAAAACAAGGAAAACCATGCTACTCACCCCCGAACAGCTTCTTCCGCAGCAACAGCTTGCGCAAAAAATACTAGACGAATTGAACCGCATCCTGCTCGGCCATGAGGAAGTCCATCGGCTGTTGCTCATCGGCATTCTCAGCCGCGGCCATGTCCTGTTGGAAGGGCTGCCGGGCGTCGGTAAGACGGCTCTTGTCAAAGCGTTGGGGCAGTTGTTCGATTTGGAATTCAAACGCATTCAGTTCACGCCTGATTTATTGCCGTCCGACATCCTTGGCGGCAACATTCTGCAAGTTTCGCCTGATGGACGACGCGAATTCGTCTTCCAGCCTGGCGCGATTTTCGCCAACATCGTGTTGGCGGATGAAATCAACCGCGCGTCACCGAAAACGCAGTCCGCCATGCTGGAGGCCATGCAGGAGCGCTGCGTCACATTGCAGGGCGAAACGCGCAAGTTGCCGTTCCCGTTCTTCGTGCTCGCGTCGCAGAATCCTATCGAACTGGAAGGCACTTATCCGATTCCGGAAGCCCAGCTGGACCGTTTCCTGTTTAAATTGGAAGTCACTGGCGTTGACGCTCCCGTGCTCGCGCAGATCATTTCTCAACGGCGGCGCGGTGAACCGCCCGCGCCCACGTGGCATCTCACACCTGAACAGTTGCAAGGCCTCTTTGACGCCATGGACGCCATCCATCTGGCCGAGCCTGTCGCAGACTACATCGCGCGGCTTGTCGCCGCCGGCCATCCGCAGAACGCCTTGGCGTTGCCAGAAATAAACCAATATGTCACGTTTGGCGCATCGCCTCGCGCGGCCATCGCGCTCGCGGAAGCCGCTCGCGCCGCCGCCCTGCTAGATGGACGCCCCACCGTCGGTTTCGACGACGTCAAATCCGTCGCCCTGCCCGTCCTCAATCACCGTCTCATTCTCAACTACCAGGCGAAGCTGGAAAAGATCACGACGGCCCATCTCATCAATCTGCTGCTGGAGAAGACCAGCCCCACCGCCCTGTAGCAAACCACACACGCCAAGCCATTTCCAATCATGGAACACGCCATGCGACAACTTTTTCTGACCATCCTGTTGCTCATCACAGCCGTCGTCGGCCATGCCGCCGATTTCAAGGAGATTTCCATCGAACGCCTGCCGCAACTGCACGACGCCTATATTCCGGGCGGCTATCAATCCAATATATACCGTCTTCAAAACAAAGGCGACAAGCCTGCAAACGTCACCATCCGTGAATCCATAACTTATTCCAATTCCATCAATTACACGCGCACGCGCTCCATGGCGTTGGCTCCTTTGACAACAGCCTACCTCTCCCTTTACTCTCCGCAATTCCAAAAAGAAATCTCCTTGAAGCACACGCCGCATTATTATCTGAGAGACGCCAGTTGCAGTATCGAGATCAACGGAAAACGACAGGAACTGCCCAACGAATTATTGCATATGCATGTAGCGAACGGCTATTCAGGCAATTTGCTTCTAGGGCTTGTCTCCCCCTCCCTTCCTCTCAACGACTACAAGACATTGTTGGGTTTTATTCACGAAAACGACATCGTAAAACTGGCCGCCTCCCCCGTCGAGCAATGGCCTGCGCATGTCCGCGAATACGCGGGACTTAGCTCCATTTGGATTTCTTCTGAAGACAAAATCACGCCTGAAGTCCGCCAGGCTCTCAACGATTTCGTTCATCTCGGCGGCATACTGATTACCATCGTTCCACCGGAAGCGCGATGGCCATTGGCTGATGTTCCCGAACCCCACGACAGCCATATCCGCAACGTTGGCTATGGACGCATCATCACGGTTCGCCCTATCTCCATGCAGAACAGAGCGGCGTTGCAACCTCTCATCCAACGACTCAACGCCGTTGACAGGACAAGACGGAATTATATTTTCAATGAGCAGGAAAGAAACCGTTATCCCGCTCTTGAATCGCTACGGCATTTTTCTTTCCGACGATCTGAACTCAGGGATGTCAACATTCCCGCTAATTATCTTGAAACACCGCCGCATACCATTCCCCTGTTCAAACTCTTTCTGGTCATGGCTGTTTTCGCCGTCATCATCGGCCCATTGAACTACTGGTATCTGCAACGGAAGGGGAAACAGCTTCTTCTCATCTTCACGACGCCCGTCATTTCCATTGTCTTCTGCCTGTTTGTCGTCCTCTTCATCACGTTCTACGAAGGATGGCGATCCCACGGAGCCGCCTGCGGATTCACCCTGTTGGACCAGACGGAGCATCGCGCGGACACCTTTGCAAGAGTCGTCATGGACGCCGCTCTCCGTCCATCAGGCGGTTTCACATTCTCTGCGGACGATCTTGTTTCATTCAAAGGTGTAGGCACAATCGACGTTTTGGACGCTCCTGGTCAAATCATTGCATCATCCGTCATGAAGCCGCGCGTTCCGCTGAAATACAGCGTCAGCCGGACGGAGCCGCGCCGTGAACAGCTCGACATCGCATTCAACGGCGACAAGGCCACCGTCACCAACGGTCTGGGAGCGGAAGTCGCCAGTCTCGTCATCCTGTCCCACGAAAATTTTTTGTTCAATCACGACCAGCCCCTCCAGCCCGGCGAGACCGTCACTCTGCACGGCACACTACGGAATGAGCCGCCCGAACCACTCACCTTGCCGCAAATCGCCACGACGCTTTTCGATGAAACCGAAGCGAAAATCCCCTACACCGCCACGTGGCTGAAAAAAGGCCAATATCTGGCCAAACTAGACGAACCGGTCTTCTATTCCACCGGCATGAAACCGGACCTCTTCAACGTCACGCATTTCATCATCGGAAAGTTCTGATTCCCATGAAGATAAAAATAGATCATCTCATTCGGAGATTCGGCAAGAAAAACGCCGTCAACGACATCTCCTTCGAGTTCGAATCCGGAAATATTTTCGGCTTCATCGGACCGAACGGCGCAGGCAAGACGACCACAATCAAAATCATGGCGACGCTTGACCAGCCCACCGCCGGCGACGTTTTCTTCGATGACATCTCCACCATCGCCTATCCGGAAAAAGTCCGCCGAATCGTCGGATACATGCCAGACTCCTTGCCGGCCTTCACAGATATAAAGGTCTGGGAATATTTGGATTTCTACGCACGCGCTTTTGGACTGAAAGGCGAAACACGCCGCAAAACATTGGCCGACGTCGAAGCCTTCACGAATCTCACGGGCATCCGTGAAAAATTTCTCAACACCCTCAGCAAAGGCATGAAACAGCGTGTCAGCCTCGCCCGCGCTCTCGTCCACAATCCGCAAGTTCTCATCATGGACGAACCAGCCGCCGGGCTTGACCCACGTGCCCGCATCGAACTCCTTTCGCTACTCAAGATTCTCGCCGAGCAAGGCAAGGCGATTCTCCTCAGCAGCCACATTCTTTCCGAATTACAAGATATTTGCGACGGCGCCGTCATCATCGAACAAGGCCGGTTGCTTGCATCCGGCCCACTGGATCATCTGATGGAAAGCGCCGTCCAAAACCGTCTCGCATCCACACCGCCCATGGCGATTCCGCAACCAACAGCGGAAGGCGGCGGAGCAACCGCCACACCACCGCCGCTCGTGATGGCAAGCCCCCTCATCGCCATCACGATTCGCGTCCTGCGGGACGCTGAACAAGTCCGATTGAAGCTGATGGAACATCCTTCCGTCAAACAAATCGATATCAATTCGCCGCTTGAACTCGTCGTCCAGTTCGACGGCACGGATGAAGACATCCCCCCGCTCATGGCCTCCCTCTTCGCGGCGGGCTGCCCCATCGTCGGCTTCTCCAAACAGTCGCTTGGTCTGGAAGACGTCTTCATGCGTATCACCACGGGCGAAGTCCAATAGGAAGACGACATGTTAAACGACGGCGAGACGCCGCCGCCACACCAACATACATCAAGCCATCATTATGAAAATAACATCTGACAGCTTCAACCCTGTGCTCATCAAAGAGTTGCGACAGCATTTCCATGGGAAGCTCTTTTTGATCACCATGGGCCTGCTCTTATTCGCGCAACTCGCCACAGTGTTCACCCTCTACGCCAACATGGAGACGGCATTGGCCAACAATCATACCATCGAAGCCATGGGCCCCGCCCTTTTCACGGCCTCGCTTGTCACGTTTGGCATCGCCTGTGTTCTGCTCTGCTGCATCGCCAGCCTCACACGATTCATGCAGGAACGAATCAATCCAGAGCTTGATTTCTCACGCTTCTGCGCCATGACGCCGTTGCAAATTCTCTGGGGGAAAATGACATCTTGCTATGCCATCGCAATTTACCTCCTGTCGCTCTGCCTGCCGTTTCTTGTCATTGCCTATTTTCTGCGCGGACTGTCCATTGTCAACATCGCCTTGGGCGTGGCGTTTGCCATCGTCGGCACGCTTTTTGCCATCCAAATCGCCCTTTTCATTGGATCAATCGGTCAGAAAAATCTCATCGGCATTCTCGTCTTCATCGCCCTCTGGGGCTCAGGCGGCATTGCAAGTGTCGTCGCGGGAATTGCTTCCAGATTCTTATATCGCAGTTCTATTTCCAACTTCATCTTGCCGTTATGCCTGTTCTTATTTCTGGCATTCGTCGCCATCGGATTCATCTTTGTACTAAATTTGGCGTTGCTGTCGGCTCCGTTCGCCAATCGAACCATGCCCGCCCGCATCTACACGATCGCACTCGTCCTGTTGTCGCCTGCCTTCGGTTTCTGTGTGTGCCATATTCCCAAAATTCCCATGCCGATGACAGAAACCATTGTCACAACCTTCTTCATCGCCTGCGTCATCTCCTCCTGCCTGTGCAGTTTCATCGCCGCTTTTGAACGCAGCGTCATCGGGCCACGCGTGCAACATCAATGCCCGCAGCAACCACTGAAACGGCTCGGATTCTTTCTCATCTCGTCAGGCTCCGGCGGCGGCATCATATTGGCATGGATTTTCCAACTGATCGCCCTCGCCATCGTATTATGTATCTTCCCCATCCGCGGAGCCGCCTATTCGTCATGGCCCTTGTCAAAAGTTCAGGCCTTCGCGTTTCTCTCGTTTAGTTTCGCCAGCCTGCTCTACACGGAAATCGGATTGTGCATCCACAAGCGTTTCAATATGATGCCATTTTCCGCATGGCTGACGACCGCTGTCATCATCTGCTTCATTCCATTGCTCCTCTTCGCCTTCGCCTCCTTTACCTATGAAGGAAAAGGATACGATTTCGTCCATCTGCTCATCACAACGCCTTTCTTTCTCATAGCCTTGAACGACAATACCGTTGAAATCACCGACATCATCTGCTGGTTCGGACCGTTCTTCACCCTAGTCGGTTTTGGCTTCGCCCTACCATATATTATTGAACAATACAAATCCCTTCGTCATCCATCCAATTCGTGAATCCTTTTTTCCAACAGCATGTCTCCAAAGCGATCCTGCGCGCCGAAAGCCTCAAGCTGTCATCATCCGCCAAAACGACGGGACTGGACGGCAGACGGCTCGGAACCCGCACGGGAAACGCCTTGGAATTCGCGGAATACCGCGACTACCATCCAGGCGATGATATCCGCCGTCTGGACTGGCGCGTTTTCGCACGCTCTGAACGATTCATGGTCAAGATGTTTTCAGAGGAAATCGATCCGCGTTGTGACATCATCATCGACCAATCTGCCTCCATGGGCATCCATGACGAAAAAGCCGCCGCCGCCCTATCCGTCGCCGCCCTGCTTGCTATCGCCGCGCAGAATGCAGGCTTTTCACTCTCCGTCTGGCATGCGGCGGACGTTTGGGAAAAGGAACCATCCCCCTTCGCGCCTCTTGATTGGCGCAACACGGATTTCAACGCCGCCATCAGCCCAGGCTCCACCATTGCCGCCGTTCCCGCCACGTTCCATAAACGCGGCCTCCGCATCGTCATCTCCGATTTGCTTTGGCCAGAAGAGCCAGCCCGCTTCCTCCGTCCACTGACAGACGGCGCCCTCCGCACGTTTGCCATTCAACTTCTCCACGAAGACGACCTCTCCCCATCACAGGATTTCTTCACGACGCTACAGGACGCTGAATCCGCAGAAGAACGAAACCTGCTTCTCGACGACGCCACTGTCGCCGCCTACAAACAACGTCTCGCAACGCATCTATCCCTTTGGGAAAGAGCCTGCAACGACTTCGCCGTCACATTGATCCGCCTCAATCCCGCCGAACTGCTCCGCTCATGGGACATTTCGCCGCTAAGCGCTTTGATTTCTTCCTAGAAGCACTAGAAGCTCTAGAAGATCTAGAAGATCTAGAAACCCAAGCCATTTTGTTTCATATCAAATTCCGCAGTTCTCGCAAGCCCATCCAGCCTATCCAGAATATCCAGAACTTCCAGTTCCTCCAGTTCCTCCAGAATGTCATTTTTCCTTACCAATCCATTTTATCTGATATCGCTTGTCAGCGTCATTGCGCTGCTGGTGATATATTTTCTGCATCGGCGGACGCAGAAGCGCAAAGTCTCCGCGCTCTTCCTCTGGCCTGTGCAGGAAACCACGCAGAACAATGGTCTCCATCTGAAACTCAAACGGCTTCCGCTGTCGTTTTTCCGCGAAGCCGCTGCTCTCGCCTGTCTGGCGATCGCCGCCACCATGCCGTTCTGGCTTGGAAAAGACGACGTTCCCGTTCTCGTCGTCATTTTGGACAATTCCTATTCCATGCAGGCAGGTTCACCATCCGTCAAGTCATTATGCCAGAAGAAGATGGAGGATTATCTCCATCGCATTCCCAACCGCCGCGTCCTCTGGTATCTCGCAGGCTCTGAAGCCACGCTTCTGGCGGATTCGACACAGCCATTTGACTACGAATCACGATGGACCGTCCATGACATCCGTTGCGACCTTTCCGAAGCACTTGCGGAAGCCAAACGGCACTGTCCGAACGCTGAATATCTGCTCATCACAGACCACCAGCCCGATTTTCTCCTGCAAGACGATACTGCATGCATCGCCTGCGGTTCGCCGAGCTCCAATCTCGCCATCGTCACCGCCCGTCGCGACGCCTCTCAACTGCTTCTCGAAATCGCCAATTTTTCTGACAAACAGGCGGATGCCACGTTGTCGCTTTCCATTTCACAAACACCTGTGCAATTGTCGTTTACACCACATGAACAGAAAAAACTTGCCTTCGATTTAAAAGACCTCCAAGCCTCTGTGACCATTGAAATCAATTCGCAGGATGACTCTTTGTCAACGGACAACCGCATCACGCTTGCCGCGGAACCGCGACCACCGTTGCGCTATGCCGTTTCCGACACTCTTCCGCAAGCCGCGCAAACGCTTCTGAACGCCACATTGCATTCTGATTACGCACGTTCCGACAATTCGGAAATCGTCTTCACGGCTCCTGTCGAAGACACGAAACCGCCAGCCGCCCATCGCCTCATCTGGCATTGCCCGCAAGCGGACAAAACGGTATTTTCCACCGCTCCTGTCATTCCGCTTGGCGACATTCCGCTCCTGCGCGGATTGGATTTTTCTTCCGTCCGCTGGCCAGCCGACCATTCGCTTGAACTTCCTGGAACCAAGTTGCTTATACAAGACACCACCACCTTGCTGTCCGCCGTCAAACGGCCAGACGGCTTCATGGACTACCATCTGAATCTCTTCCCGAACCAAGGCAACCTCCATCGGCTGCCCGCCTGGCCGTCGCTCTTCTGGAATCTTGCGGACATTCTCCGCGACGATCGTGAAGGCCCCCTGCGCCGCAACTGGAATCTCGGCGAACTCATCACATTCCGAATCCACAATCCCGCCATCAAGACCATCAAACTCACAGGCCCTGTGACGCGAGACCTTCCCGTCCTCCGACGAACAGCCATCGCAGGTTCCTTACCTCCAGGCATTTACACCGCAAATGCAGGTGATTCGGCATGGGAACTATCCGTCACGGCATTGTCCGCTACCGAATCCAATCTTTCCTCCGCCACGACCGTCACGCGGTCGCTCACGCCCGCGCAACGTTTCTCAACCTCCCCACGGCATCCTCTTGCTTGGCTATTCGCCATTCTCGCCATTCTTTTCTTCATCCTGTAATAAACATGACCATCGCCTATCCCATAGCCTGGCTGCTGCTGATTCCATTGGCGCTCTACTGGCATTTCCACCGCCAGCCGAACCGCGCCACCAATATTTTGCGGCTTTGCTTCATCATTCTGGCGGTCGCCATCATGTCGGGCATCTCCCTGAAATGGAAAGACCGCAACGGCATTCTCATCGCCGTCGTCGATCAATCTAAATCCATGCCCGACAACGCGAAACAGGAAATCAAAAACGCCCTAAAACGGCTGGACTCCAAACGCCCCGCCAATTCACGGCTTGGCGTCATCTCTTTCTCAGGAACTGCCGCCATTGAAAAAATGCCAGACGACTCGCCGTTCGACGACTTCACCGCCTATCTTCCAAATCCAGACGCCACCAACCTTCATGAAGCCATCACGGAAGCATTGAAACTAATCCCACAAGATACGCCAGCCCGCCTTCTTCTTTGCACAGACGGCACTTGGAACGGACAGAATCCGCAAAACGCCTTCGCCAAAGCAGCCGCGCAATCCATTCCGGCAGACGTCAAACTCTATTCGCGCGACCGCCTCAACGATCTCGCCATCGCGGACATACAGGCCCCCTTCACCGTCTATCCAAACGAAACGTTCGCCGTTTCGATTATCGTGTCGTCACCCGTCAATCAAAACGCCATCCTTTCCATCAGCCGTAACCATTCGCAGCCTGTCCAACAAAAAGTCACGTTGCATCGTGGCATCAACCAAATCGTAAGACGCGACCAAAGCGAGACTTCCGGCATCATCGCATACGATGTCCGCATCCTTCCTGAAAACGGGCAGCTCGACGACATTCCCGAAAACAACAGCGGTCATCGCATTGTCCAAATCATTGGACGAAAACGGCTTTTGCTTTTGACGGAATCGCCGTCACGCAATCTCGCCAAGATTCTCACCGCCGCACAACTTCCAGTCGATGTCCATGCACCGTCGCCGCATATTCTTTCGCCGGAACGTCTTGCGAATTATTCCGGGCTGATTCTTGAAAACGTTCCCGCGTCAAGACTTGGCATGAGCGGTATGGAACTTGTCGCGCAACTTGTCAAAAGCGGCGCTCTCGGCTTGTTCATGACAGGCGGCCGTTCATCTTTCGCCGTCGGCGGCTACTACAAGTCGCCGTTGGACGACGTCCTCCCCGTCTCCATGGAGCAACGGCAGGAAATCCGCAAAAGCCAAGTCGCCGTCGTCGTTGTGCTCGACCGTTCGGGCAGCATGTCGATGACCATTGACGGCTCCCGCACAAAAATGGATTTGGCCAATCTTGGAACCGCCGAAGTCTTCAAGTTGCTCGCGCCGACAGACTTCTTCAGTGCCATCGCCGTCGATTCCTCGCCGCACATTGTCATTCCGCTATCACCAGTCAACACCATGCCGAACGCGGAAAACACCATCCGAAGCATTACATCCATGGGCGGCGGAATTTACGTTTTCACCGGACTGGAGGCGGCCGTCCGCCAAATGTTGAAAACGAACGTCATCACCCGCCATATCATTCTTTTCGCGGACGCGGCGGACGCCGAAGAACCAGGCGAATACCGCGAACTGCTTGCGCACTGCCGCATCGGCAACATCACCGTCTCCGTCATCGCACTGGGAAAAGAAACAGACCACGACGCGGACTTTCTGAAAGACGTCGCTCGCCTCGGCGGCGGCATCTGCTATTTCACGGAGAACGCCAACGAACTGCCGCGAATCTTTGTCGAAGATACATTCGCCATGGTTCGCAACACGTTCATCGAAGGCGAGACGCAAGCCGCCTTCACACCGTCCATCCAGACACTTTCGCAAGCCGCAGTTTTCGCTCAGCAGGCGACGCTCAACGGCTACAACCTCTGCTACGCCGTCCCGCAGGCGGAGGTACAGTTCGTCACACAAGATGAAAACAAAGCACCATTGGCCGCCACGCGAACGGTCCAGTTGGGCCGTTCAGCCGCCTACACAGGCGAAGCGGACGGCAAATATACAGGCCCCTTCGCCAGCCATCCCGCGGCTCCCGCCTTGCTGACCGCGCTCGCCAACTGGATTCTCCCGCCGGAAGACGAGAACGAAGACTATCTTGTGTCGCAATCCCTTGCAAACGGCTTGCTTACCATTTCCATTGATCTGACGCCAAATCGTCCACACGATCCATTCAAAGACATTCCTATCTTCAATGCCGTCGTCCAAAACGGACATGGTGAAAACACCACATCAACCGTCCGTTTCCAATGGAACGGTCCTGACCAATTGGTCGCACGTATTCCGTTGCAAGGCGATTCCATCTGCATGGGCACGGTCAGTTGGGCGGGGCTTGAAACGCCAATCGCCATCGCCCCAGCCATGATTCCCGTATCGCCTGAATTTGCGCCATTTGCGACCGATGACGGCCCCTCCCTGCTCGAACTCGCCGCCGTCACAGGCGGCCATGAACGCATCGTTCTGGACGACATCTGGAAGGAGCTTCCCGCCAAACGGCGCTTCTTCGACATGACGCCGATTCTCGCCATTCTCGCCATGTTGTGCCTTCTGCTCTCTAAGCTTCCCATTTTCATCCGCAAACAACGTTCTGCAGTCGTTCCGCCAATCGTCCAACGGCCTGCTCCGCAGACGGCGCAGGCCATCATATCAGAAAAGCCGAAACAAGCCACACAGCCTGAGGAAACGCCACCGCAACCCACCACACCATCAGTGGAAAACAATATGCCCCAGCCAAAATCAGAAGCATCCATCTCAGACGCCTTGAAACGCGTCCGTAAACGCAGATAATCAGCATTATTTATCTATTGTGCTTGATTTCTATTATTCTCATATTAAATTATCATTATTAACTGATGATTTTAGCGTTTATCAGTTATTTACTGAATAAGTTTCAAAGGATAATTTAACTATTCTATTTATTCTACATAAAAGCGAAATATGACTTCTCCAAAACAAACGGATAAACCAATCATTCTATATACGACACCGGAAGGCGCCGTCAAAGTGAAACTGCTCTATGAAGGCGAATCCCTCTGGCTGTCACAAGATGGCATCGCCCAGCTTTTCGGCGTTGGCAAAGCAGCCATTAGCAAACACTTGAAGAATATTTTTGCAGAAGGAGAATTGCTAGAGATTTCAGTTGTTTCCAAAATGGAAACAACTGCCGCTGATGGCAAAAATTATCAAGTGACTTTCTATAATCTGGATGCCATCATCGCTGTTGGCTACAGAGTAAACTCAAAGCAAGCCACGAAGTTTCGCATTTGGGCGACACAGACGCTTCGCGAGTTCATTATCAAAGGTTTTGTGCTGAACAATGACATGCTGAAAAACGGCAGAGCATTCGGCATGGACTATTTTGACGAACTTCTGGAGCAGATTCGCGAAATCCGTGCCTCCGAACGTCGTGCATACCAGAAAATCACGGATATCTTCGAACAATGTAGCGCTGATTACTCGTCGGATTCAGATGACGCGCGCCTCTTCTTCGCATTTGTCCAAAACAAACTGCACTATGCCGTCGCAGGAAAAACAGCGGCGGAAATCATCTATGATCGTGCAGATTCACAATTGCCAACGATGGGATTGACTACATGGAAAAATGCACCTCACGGGAAAATACTGCGTTCTGACACACATGTGGCGAAAAACTATCTGAACGAAAATGAAATTGATCGATTGAATCGACTTGTCAACATGTTCATAGACTTTGCAGAATTGCGTGCCTTGAACCACAAACTCATGTTCATGAAAGACTGGATTACCACAGTCGATAAATTTTTGGATTATTCAGATCAGCAGATATTACATGAGGCAGGGCAAATTTCACATGAAATGGCCATCGTAAAAGCAAATCAGGAATACGATAAATTCCGTGTACAACAGGACAGGGAATTCCTTTCCGATTTTGACCGAACTTTCGCTAATTACTTGAAAGGCAGAAATGAGCAACCATAATCATCAGACAGAAAAACGGGAAAAAGCGTAAGGGAAACACGTTATCCATTTCTACTTGCTTCAGGTTTATTTTCCTATTCCTAATTTATAGGCTATATTATCCCTAAGCCTCGGCAACGTTTCAGTTTAGTCCGCCCGAGTGGGCGGGGCTGAAACTTTATCCGGTGAATCCCGTGCAAACCGGGAGCTGTCGCGCAACCGTAAATGGCCCGTTGCCATGAGTCGGATCCCGTAGCCGAGGCATCACAGCCACAATTTGTGCGCGTAACGCAAGGAAGGCAACATGAACCTGAAGAAACTCTGCATCCGAACAATCCCCGCAACCCTCCTCTGCTTCCTGTCATCGACTTTTGCACAGGAAGCGGAAAAAGCCCAAGACAACACGGAAGAACTCCCCCCCATCGTCGTCACTGGTGTCCGTACGAACGCACGGGCGGACTCCCTTGGGCAATCCGTCACCATCATCGACCGCAAACAGCTTGACCAGACGGAACTTCCGTATGTACAGAATGTCCTCCGCGAGCAGCCTGGCTTCAGCTTCTATTCATACGGCCCCCGCGCTAGCAATCCCGCCATCACCTTGCGCGGCATGCACTGGTATCATACCAAACTGCTCATCGACGGATATCCCTATCTGGACAATTCAACAACCAGCGGCCTCGCCCCGATGTTCGACAACATCTCGCTTGATCTCGTCGACCGCATCGAAATCGTGAAAGGCGCCGTCTCCCTGCAGGGTAGCTCCGCACTCGGCGGTATCGTCAATATCATCACCCGCAAGCCGCCGGAAGAAGATGGCACGCATGGCATCTTCAACGTCGAAGCGGGCAGCCATGGCCGCTTTGACACGAGCGCCATCGTCTATGGCCGCCAGTCCATCGTTGACTACAAGATCGGCGTCGCACGTCAGCGTGAACGCGGCATCTCCGTCTATCGCAAAGGGCCCCAAGCCGCCATGTTCATCAATGGCGACGACGACCATTTCCGTTCCATGAACTATTTCGCCGATCTCGGCTTCCAGCTCGATGACAATTGGCGCATCGAACTCGGCGGCTCTTTCACCGACACCGATGAAGAGTACGACGACGGATACGCAGGCGCTTGGGGCAATGGTCCGGACCACGACGACATCTGGCTTCGCAAGACCATGGGCCATGCAAAACTCGCGGGAACGGGTCTTTTCAACGACACGCTCGACGTCTCCCTCTCCTACGCACAGACGCGTTCCGATCGCGAATACATCGGCGTCGGTGGCGGCAGCGCCTATCGTTATATCGGCGACCTCTCCCTCGTCAATGCGCAGGCCACGCTCCACATCAACGACTGGAATACGCTGACCACCGGTATCGACTTCCAGCATGAGCAAGTCCGCGGTTTCATGGTTGGCTATGACAACAGCAAGTTCAAGGAATGGGACGAAACCTACCGCACCGTCGGCTACTACATCGGCTACCAGATCGAACCTCTTGAAAATCTCTTCTTCAACGCTAATTTCCGCTACAACCACCATTCAGATTTCGATCACGAATGGACTGGCGATGTTTCCGCCCGCTATCTGCTCGAACCCACGGGCACGACGTTCCGCGCATCCTACGGCAAAGGCTACCGCGCCCCCAACCCGTACGAACTCATGCCTCTCGCCAACAACACATGGTATTGGCACGGCAATCCCAACCTGAAGCCTGAAACCGCCCGCACATGGGACATCGGCCTCGAACAGGACATCCTCGGCAAGCAGCTGACCGCCGACGTCACCTACTTCCAGAATTCCGTCGAAGACTACATCAGCGCCTACGGCGGCTATGATCCCAACACATGGATGTCCTATCCTGTCAACGTTGACAAGATGAAAATCCGCGGCATTGAAGCAGGCGTCAACGCCCGCCCCATCGATGAACTCACCCTGCGTCTCGCCTACACATGGCAGCATGCCCGCAATCTCGCGACAGGCGAGCATTTCCGTCCGCTCATCGCCGACCACATGATCAGCTTCGACGCCACATGGAATCCCATCCAGCAACTCGATCTGAACATCGGCGGCGTGCTCGTCGGCCCCCGCCAGAACGCCAACGGCGCAGGCTCCGCCAACAAGATGCACAACTACTGCCTCGTCCACACGACCATCGGCTGGAAATTCAACGAGAATTTCAAAGTCTATGGACGCATCGACAATCTGCTCAACGAAAACTATGCCACGGTTGACTCCTATGGCATCATCTACAACACCTACGGCCGTGTCTATTACCTCGGCATGACCTATTCGTTCTAATCGCCTATCTTCCCCGCGCCTTCTTGAAAGGCGCGGGGAAGATATAAAAGGCTAAAGGCTCATGGCTCATGGCCTATGGCCTATGGCTCATGGCTCATGGCCTGTGGATCAACCAAAGCTCTGCGTTGATATGTCCAAGAGATTCATTTCCATTATCTTCTGCTATGTTCTCGCCTCTTTCGGGCAGTCAACGGATGTCGCCGAATACTGCCAGGCATTGACAGGTGAACTCGCCGCATGCAAAAATCATCTGGCGGAATGCGAAGCACAACGGAAAGATTTCACCATCCGCAGCGAAGACCGCGAATGCGCCATCGCCGTTGAAAACGCCAAACTAAAATCCGAAATTCAACGCCTCCTCAAACAGAAGCAATTATTGATTGAAGAAAAGCAGAAACTGGCGGCGGAACAGGAACGGCTTCAGCAAAACCATCAGGCTTGCCTAACTCCTTTAAGCGTTGCGGAACAAGCAGTTGAAGCCAAGCGAAATCAATTGCCCATTCCATTGCAGGAGACGATGCTGCCACCGTTGCAAGGTGACAATCTATCATCCAGACTCCGTCGTTTTCTCGAATCGATTGACAGTATCCGCGACTTCGATCAACAACTGCAAAAGCCTGTCCCGACCATTCTTACAGGTCCAGACGGCGTCCAACGCGAATTCCAGATGCTGTATCTTGGATTGACCACCGCCTACGTCGTCGCCCCAAATGCGAAAATCGCCGCCGTCGGTAGCCGCCAAAATAGCGAATGGACATGGCAATGGAAGGAAGAATGCTTTTCCGCCATCGGCCAAGCCATTGAAATCAGTACGGGCAAACGTCCGCCCGCGCTTCTTTACCTGCCCGTCCCCACAAACGAAGGAGACGGCCAGTGAGCAAAAAATGCTTCATACTTTTTGCGTTGCTTCCTTTTCTCTTCCATGCACAAGAGGAAATGGACCCGCGTGTATTCGTCAAACGCATACAGGAAGAAATAACAGTCTGCCGTCAAAAGGCTGAAACTGTCCAAAAAGCGACGGAAGACGACTGGAAACGCCATTCTGAACGTGTCCAAGCCCTCCAAAAGGAAGCGGACGAACTCGTCCGCCAATTGGATCAATTGACAGACGAGATCGACAATCTCCAGCAAGAAAACCAAACGGCTGCAACGAAAAACGCCGTTGCGCAACATGATGAGCTGCGTCTCGCGCAATTGCTCCCCAAAGATGATTCGATGCCGCTTGCATCTCGTCTTGAACAGCTTACACAAGAACGCATTGCAATTTTAGAAGAACTTTTCCAACCGCCGAAGCCTGTTGCCATCATCGCCAAAGACGCGACTGGCAAACAGATAAAAGGTGATGTCGTCCGCTATGGTCCAGTCGCTTATTTTTTCAGTCAAGACGGTCGCGGACAGCTATACGATAATCTTGACGGCGGTCTGCCAACCGTCCATCAACTGTTGCCGACGTCTTCTCAATCGCCTTTACCCCTTGATGTTACAGGCAAGCATCCGGAACTTTTCACGCAACCATCCGGCTTGCTGAACCATCTCCGCCAAGGCGGCGTCATCATGATTCCCATCCTCCTGCTTGGCGTTGTCTGCATCATCGTCGTTTTATACAAATTATTGGAACTTCTCTTCCATCGGCCTTCAAAAGATTTCCTCTTGCTTGAAACATCCGCCAAAACGTCTTCCGCCAAAGGCGAAGAACTTGAAAACGAATTGCTTACAGTTGTACAAAAATGTGTCGCACGCCGCGAACATCTTCTCTTCTGGCTTGGCGTGAGCGCCTCCGCCGCACCGTTGCTCGGCCTGCTTGGAACCGTCACTGGCATGATCCACACGTTCCGCCTCATCACCGCCGTTGGCGTCGGTGACGCACGGCTTCTCGCCGACGGCATCTCCGAAGCCTTGGTCACGACGGAAGCAGGCCTTTGCGTCGCCATTCCCGCCCTGCTCTGCCATGCGTGGCTGACACGTATGGCACGCCGCCATGCCACGAATTTGGAAGCGAAGATTTCCAGCATTCTAGCAAACTAGCATTCTAGTTTTTTATGATACCCATACTCAATTATCTCCAAACTGGCGGCTATTTGATGATTCCCATCATCATCGTCGCCTTCATGATATGGCACCGCTATTTCATCTCATTGGCGGCGCTGAAGCACGGTTGCGATGCGCAACTGGTCGGCCATGAAATCCGTTTCATGGCGGCGCTCGTCGCCGCCGCCCCGTTGCTCGGCCTGCTTGGAACCGTCATCGGCATGATGGACACATTCCATGCCGCCGCCAACGCCACCGCCACGGATGTGTCGGCCCTCGCCGACGGCATCGGCAAAGCCCTCGTCACCACGCAGGCCGGACTCGTCGCCGCCATTCCAGGCTCCCTCGCCATGGCGCATCTTCGCCACTGTCTGAAAAACCACCATGCGTAACCGCCATCTCCAATCTCAAACCGACGCCATGCCGGACATCAACATGTCCCCCATGGTCGATATGATTTTCCTCCTGCTGATCTTCTTCATGGTCACGACCGTCTTCACGAAGGACGCGGGCATCGGTATCAACCGCCCACAGGCTGATACAGCGCAACCGCTCCAGCCAGAATCCATGATTCTCACAATAACAGAAGACGGCGAAATCCGCCATGCGGGGCAGCCTTATCAAATCAAACAGATTCCAAATCTCGTCAAAGAACAGTTGCCAAACAAAAACGGCTCCATCACCATTATCGCAGACAAAAACGCACCCACGGGACTTACCGTCCAACTGATCGACCAATGCCGTCTCGGCGGCATCACGGATATCAGCATCGCCGCCACAACGAAAACGCCATGAACGATTTCCAGCAATCCATCCCAATATCGCGAAAGATCCAAGCGGCCTTCATGTCCATGCTTGTGACCATCGTCGTGATATGCGTTTTTCCATTGCTGGAATCTCTATCGGCCATTCACCCTGCCCCTATGCCGCAACCTGTCGCTGTTGCCGTCAAACTTGCGAGCACGACGACACAACCATCCTTCGCTCCGTCACATCAAGCTAAATCCACCACACTGCCCAAATCGATGAAAATGGCCACCGTGGCACTTCCCAAGCCACTGTTACCACCTCCCCAAACGCCAGTCATCCAATTGCCGCCCAAGCCTTTGCCCACCCCAGTGAAAACCGCTGACATAACGCCGCCCCCCACTGTCCAGCCAAACACAACCGTCCTTCCTCCGCAACCACAGCCGATTACCGAAACCATTCCTCAACAATCTGAAGTTGGAGCACTTGAAACAACAGCCACCGCAATAGAAGACGGTAATCGCATGGCTGCGCCTTCCCTCCTAGAAGATTCCGACGGCGAGTTGCCAGACGGCAAGTCACTCAAGTTTTCGCCTATTTTTCTACACCATCCAATGCCTGTTTATCCAGAATATGCACGCAGACGCGGCATCAACGGATTTGTCATATTGCAGTTTATAGTAGATATTAATGGACGTGTCGTAGAGCCGTCCGTCCAGCAGGCGAATCCGCAAGGCTACTTCGAAACAGCGGCCATCCGCGCCATCAAGCAGTGGCGATTCTCCCCTGGACGTAACGACAAAGGCACCCCCGTTCGTTGTCGTCTTCAAATGCGTATCGATTTCATCCTCAAAGATTCCAAAAGCTATGGCCAATACATACAACTTCAATAATCCGCCCCCCGAATGCTCCGTCGCCTATTTTTGGGTCATCAATGACAAAGTTGATGTCAAGACCTGCAAAGCGCAGCTTGAAGACATGGCTGCGCATGGGCTTCATGCCGTCTGCTTCCATCCGGAGCCGCCGGAATTTCGTCCCGTCGCCATGGCGACCAGGCTTGATCTGCCCTATCTTTCCAAATCGTATTTCAATTTCGTCCGCGAAATGATCAAGAAATGCGCCGCGCTCGACATGCATTACTGGCTCTATGACGAAGGCGGATGGCCGTCCGGCAACGCCTGCGGGCAGGTCATGGCCGCCAATCCCAAACGTTTCCGCCAGATGCGCATCGCCAAAGGCCCTGACGGCCACGCCTTCATTGAAACGCTTCCTGCACAGGATGAGACTGGCCGCTATGGATATCCAAATCTCCTTACTCCCGGCGTCGCGGAAACATTCATCGAACTCACCCATCACCGTCACAAGTTGGCCGCACAGAACTATTTGGGCAAGACGATCAAATACGCCTTCCAAGACGAAGCCTGCTTCTGCCGGAACGCATGGACGGAAGACTTTCCGCAGATGTTCAAACGATGGAAAGACTACGATATCATGCCCTATCTGGACGTTCTCCTCCAAGAACCGCGCGACGATGATTCAGAGGAAACCATCAAAATCCGAATCGACTATCAAGACGTCCGTGCACGTCTCTTCCTGGAACGCTTCGTCCTGCCCATCCGTCAATGGTGCCGCCGCAATAAGTTGCTGTCAGGCGGACACTTCGGCGGCGAAGACGACCCGCGAAACAACGTCCTCCACGGCTATGGCAACATTATGCGCGTTCTGCGTGGACTGGACATGCCGGGCGTTGATGTCATCTGGCGGCAGCTCTTCCCAGGCGTCCGTTCGCATGTCTTTCCGAAATACGCGTCGTCAATCGCCCGCCAAAGCGGACACGACTGTTCCCTTACGGAAACAGCCGCCGTTTTCGGCAATGGTCTGACGCCGCTCCAACTCAAGTGGTTGCTCGAATACCAGCTTGTCCGCGGCATCAACACGATTGTTCTCAGTTGCT